>SXWA01000029.1 GCA_005791575.1 Planctomycetaceae bacterium | reverse complement strand
GGCGTCTACACGACCGATCCGCGCGTCCTTCCCGAGGCGCGGCGCCTCCCCTCGATCAGCTACGACGAGATGCTCGAATTGGCGAGCCTCGGGGCCGGTGTGATGCATCCGCGGTCGATCGAGTTCGCGAAGAAGTTCGGCGTGCCGGTGCTCGTGCGGTCGAGCTTCCGCGACGTCCCCGGCACGCTGATCGTCGATGCCGAGCGGGCCACGCCGCGCCCCGCCAGCGGTGTCGCGCTCGCCAAGGACGAGGCCCGGATCACGCTCGAGGGGGTGCCCGACCAGCCCGGCTCGAGCCATGCCCTCTTCTCGCGCCTCGCCGCCTCCGGCATCGCCGTCGACATGATCGTGCAGAACGTCGGCCAGCACGGCCGAGCCGACATCTCCTTCACCGTGCCCGCCGACGACCGCGAGCAGGCCCTCGAGCTCACGGAGGGGGTGGCCAAGGCCCTCGGCGCCAGCGCCGTCTCCCACGACGCCGATCTGGCGAAGGTCTCGGTGGTGGGTGTGGGGATGGCCCGTGAGCAGGGGGTGGCGGGGCGGATGTTCGCGGCGCTGGCGGCCGAGGGGATCAACGTCCGCATGATCACGACCAGCGAGATCAAGATCTCGGTGCTGGTCGACAAGGCCGACGGTCCGGCGGCGGTGCGGGCCGTGCACCGCGCCTTCGCGCTCGACCGGGAGACGGTGGACGACGCGGTTGGCGGTCATGCCGCCTCGATCGGCCGTTCGAGCCCGCTCGACGTGGTCAATCGCCTGGAGGGAATGGAGGATCTGGCGATCGAGGACTGCATCCTCGACGCCTCGCAGGCACTCGTCACCTTCATCGACCTTCCCGACACGCCGGGGGTGGCGGCCGACGTCTTCGAGGAGGTGGCGCGGGCGCACTTGTTCGTCGACATGATCGTGCAGAGCCATCCGCACGGGGGCCGGGCCGAGCTCAGCTTCACGGTGCCGGCGGCGGACCGTGACCGGGCGACCGAGGTGGCGCGGCGGATCGCGGCGGCGCGGGGCGGCACGGTGGCCGACGTGCCGCACGTGGCGAAGCTCTCGATCACGGGGGTCGGGATCCGCAGCCATGCGGGGGTGGCGGACCGGCTCTTCAAGCCGCTGGCCGACGAGGGGATCAACATCGACCTCGTGAGCACCAGCGAAGTGCGCCTCAACGTGATCGTCGCGGCGGAGCAGGGGGAGCGGTCGCTCGCGGTCCTGCGCCGGGCCTTCGGGTTGGGGTGAGCGGGGGCCACGGTCCGGTCGCAGCCTCTCCCCCCGGCAGATCCGCTTCGTGGGGATGCTGATCGAGCAGCGGAAGTCTAGCAGCCCGTGGCCAAAGTCCATCCATGGCCTTTGGCCACTCGAAAAGCGGCGCTTTTCACGGGAGCTGCGCTCCCGGCACCTCATCCATGAGGTGCAGCAGGCTGTTTGGCCACAGCCTGCTAGAGCCAGCCCCTGCGCGTGGCATGCCGGGCCAGGAAGACGAGGCCGACCGCGATCGCGAGCACGAGGCTCTGAAGGATGAACGGGACCGGACCGGCCCCTGGGCCGACCCCCGCGACGACGAAGATCCCGATGTCCTGAAGCACCACGCCGACGAGCGACGCCGCGAGGAGAACGAGCGACTCGCGCCTGCGGAGCAGCAGCGCCAGGCAGCCAAGCGTGCCCCCCACGACGGCGACGACACTGGCGGCGACTGACCAGAGTGGCCGGGCGGCGGGGATCGCTTGCTGCTGCGCAGCGGGCGCAGTGATCTCGGGGGCCGATACCAGCAGATCGGAAACCACCGCCAGCAGTCCGATGATGTTCCAGGCAAGCGCGACGGCGACGACGGCAGTGAACCACACGGGAGGCCTGTTCATGATCGAGATCCTCGCGCGCGGGAGGGCAAGGTGAGCGGGCAGCCGAGCCCCGGCACATCTTCGACGATCGACGCGTTCACCATGGTCGCTCCAGGACTGCTGTCGCTCCAGGACTATCGCCGCTCCTGGCCGGTCAGCCGCCGGGCGACCTGATCGCGATGATGCTCGAAATGAAACAGCGTGAACATCAGCATCTCGCGCAGCGGCAATCGCCCCAGGACCGGATGCGGCAGACGATGGCGATCGAGATCCTCCTCACGCCACCGCTCGAGGGCGTGTTCCAAGCGGAGCACCGTGGACTCACACTCCCCGATCAGCCGCCGCTGGCCCGCCGCGGGATCGGCCGGCGTGGCGACCGGAGGAGGGGCGAAGCGCCCGGCCGTCGCTCCCTTGCCGAGCGCGTCGAGATACGCCGCACGGAACACCGGCCACGTCCGCGATGATCCCGGCGCCGCACCGAACATCACACGGACGATCAACCGGGGAAGGCGCAGTGCCCGAGCGACCGGGGCGGTCGACATCGTGAGGTGCCGGACATTGTCGGCAGGGGACCAGGTGACGCCGGCTCGCGACCAGAATCGGTCCGGATCGACACCCCGCCAAAACCCGAGGCCGTCGCCACGGAGCATGGCGAACAACCCGAGCAGATCGGACTTGGTCGGTGGGTCTGCGGGCATGGCATGGCTTCTCCGCGCATCTGCCGGGAGCGTGGACGCGAAACGCACCATCGCAGGATACCTGGCTGACGAAATCCGCCCCCGTGAAGTCGATCGCCACGGGGGAGACCGGCTGCGCAAACGGCCGCTTGCGGATTGGCTCGCCGGGCAATCTCCTCGGCGCCTCAACCGATCTCGGCGACCATCGCCGCCATCCGCTCGTGGGCCAGCGCGCGTGCCCTGGCAGCCGTCTCCCGGGCCGCCGGCAGATCGCTCCCGATCGCGACCAGCCGATCGGCGATCTGCCGCCCCGTCGCCCCGTCGATCTCGAAGAGCCATTGATCCAGCCCGATGTCGCGCCACATCTGCCCCTTGCGGGTGTCGGTCGGCTGCCGCAGATGGACGGCCGGAATACCGTTGGCGACGGCGATGATCGCCGAGTGCATCTCGAAGCTGACGACGGCCGCCGCTTTGGCGTACACGCTCGCGGCCTCGGCCGTGAGCCAGTACCGATCCATGAGCGCGACGCTCGGCTTGATCGTCGCCGGCAGGGGATCGAAGAGGAGCGGCTTGAGCAGAGGCACCTGATAGGTCATCTCCGGGACGAGCAACACCTTTCGTTTGCGTTCCGTCACCCATGCGACGATCGCCTCGCGCATCTTGGCATGGTCCTGCTCGGCGAACGCTTCGTTCGTTGCGATCCGCTCCGCGTTGGGCTGAACCTTCCCGGGCCGGATCTCCCAGTAGGGTGTCCACCGCAGGCGGGGCACGGCACAGAGAAACTCCCCCTGCTCCAGGTTCTTTTCGGCCAGCAAGACGTCGGCGGCGGAGTCGTCGTGCAGATCGAGGGCGAACGTGGCGTCCGGCCCGAATCCGGTCGCCGGCCCCCCGATCCCGGCACGCTGCAGGGCGCGCAGCGAGTCGGTGTCGCGGGTGAAGATGAACCGGGCTCCAGCCAGCAGGTCGCGGTGGTTCGCGAGTTCATCATCCGAAAGCGTGATCCCGCCGAAGCCGTAGGGCTTGCCGGCGGCACGGGCCAGCTCCGCCTCCCTGCGCCCGACCAGGCCCGGGCCCGACCCGTGCAGGAAGAAGTCGCATGCCCGCAGGGCCGCCTCCTGATCCGCTTTGGTTCGCGCGACCACCAGCTTCGGGAACCGTCCGATCAGCAGGTTCTCCACGTCGGCGGAAAGCCCTCCCGGCCAGAGGGTCACGCGGTCATTCGGTCGGTGCTTTTCCAACAGGGCGAGCATCCCCGGCGTGTGCGCGATGTCGCCGATGTTCTCCATCTGCCACGACGAGCGGAGCAGCAGGTTCTTGCCCGGCCGATCGGCGGCGTGCCCGCAGACGGACGAGAGCCCGACACCGACGGCGGCCCATCCGCACAACGTCCGACGATTCACGAGGTGCATCTCCCCCTCCCCCGCGGTGGCCTCGCGAACCCGTCCCTCCCCAGCCGTGGAGGACTTGATCCGTACCCGGTATCGAGCCGCACCGACGTGCCCTCCGCTGCCTGCCGCCCACCACACGAGGGTTCCGCAATGCACCCTGCGCGCGACGAGTGGAGCTTCCGCGGGTGCGCTGACACACGACGCGTGTCGAGCGGCCACTGCCCACGACGGGGGCGTGGGCGCCGCCTGTCAGCCCGCGTCGCCCGACTCGCCATGTCGAATCTGGAGCTGCCCCCTGTTCCACGCGCGGATTCCCCACGTGAGCAGGACGGCGTACGGAATCCACAGCAGGTGCTTGTGCCAGGTCGGGATCGACATCATCGCGACGATGAAGGCGATGACCGCAACCCAGCAGATGACGGACGCTCTGATCACGAACGCACGCTCCCGCGGCGTTGTCGTGTTCCTGATCGAAAAGAATGTGCCGACAAGCGCACCTGCGACGCCGATGGCGCTGCCGACCCACCCACCGAGCTGCCCGATCGTGTTTGGATCCATGAGTCCGTCTTCTGTGGGTTCGAAGGGGCGAGCGATCGCCCTCGACCGGGGATTATCCCTCCCGATGAGGTGTTTTGGAAGTCTGCCTGGTGAACAGGCTCGGCTTTCCGGTCGACGTCGAGCTGCCGTCATGGACGTCGCGAACGCGTGCCCGCCGTGGCGGGCTGTCACCCGCGTTCGCTGCCGAGCCTGGCGAGAATCCTCTCGATCTGGACACGGTGAATGCGCATGTGCATCCCGGCAAGCGCATGCCAGCCTGCGGCGTCGAGGGGTCCGAACCACGGATGCGGATACCGGGCGCGCGTGTCGAGTTTCGGTGCCGCGGCGATGACGGAAGCGAGCCTGTCGCACGACGCCTCGAACGCGGCGACAACCTCCGGCCCCACGCCGGCACTCGGCTTGACCGCGGCGGTGCTGGCCGCGCCGGGCGGAGTGACTTCCCGCACCAGCGCTTTGATGACACGCGCGACCGCCTCGTGGACGATCCGCAGATGATCGAGTGTCATCCACACCGACCAGAAACGGCTGCTGTCCTCGAGTCCGGGAAGACGCGGGATCAGCACCCGCCGTGCCCCGACCTCGGCATTGCATCCGCCGAGGAGGGTGCGAATGCGCTCGCGCTCGTGTGCGAACCGATCGTCGAACGACCGGCGACTGCCGCCCCTTTGCAGCAGGGAAAACCGAATCCGTGCGATCTGCAACTCGAGCCAGGGCAGCCCCGCGCCGGGCGGGGCCAGAGTGGGTTCCTGCGGCGCGGTCATGGCATGTCCCCCATGGGCTTTCGATCACGGGCTTTACGGATCGGGTGTGAACGCGAGGGTAGAGACGCATTCAAACACGGCGCGTGCGGCGCAGACCAGCGCTGCCGCGTGAATCGGCCCTATTCCGGCACGAACACCGCTTCGACTTCATCCGGGAGCGGCTGGCCCGCGCACCGGGCGCACCACGCCGATATCGAGGAAGCCCTGTACACTGCCCCGCGAAAGGACACCCCCGTCATGGCACTGAACCGAACGGTGTTTCACGGCTCGTCCTCGCCCCGTCCCGCGCGCCGCACCTCGGTAGGCGGTTTGTTCGCGGCCTGCTGGGAGTAACGCCCGGCGCGCCCGTCACCCTCGCGGCGACGACGGCCGCTGCCCAGCCGACGACGTGAGAAAACGGCGCGATCCACCATTCGCCCCGAGATCCCGGGCTGGCCAAGGGCACCTCGGCAATGAGTGGCTGGCACCTTTTCCGATGCATCGAGACAGGCCTTGAACCGGGAATTCCAAGGCAGGCCGAGCCACCGCGGCTCATCGCGAGGGTGCCGCAGGATGTCTGTCCGCGCCTACTCGTGTTCCTTCCGCACGATGCACTGGATCTGCGCGAGCACGCCGGGCCGGAGCGTCTGATCGACCGCCTGGTACCTGGCAAGGCGCGACTCCACCAAGCCGAGGGCGGGGAGGCCTCGCCGGCGGAGCCCACGATAGACGCGAACCAAGAACCCCTCCATCCCGCCGGGCTGCGGAATCGGCCCGAACCGGAGAAGCCGACGGTCATATCCATGGTCATGCAGCGCTATGCTCAGCACGTTCGCCCCAGGGAGGGCGCGGACAAGATCGAGCACGTTGCGTGACACCGGCGACCACGACCTGGCCTTCGAGAGCGTGAAGGTGGCTTTGTGATCGGAGTTGAAGCGACTGGGAAACACCCCCTGCTCGTACAGGTCCTCGTCTGGCACCGCGAAGATCAGATGCCCGCCGGGCCGCACCAGTGCCCACCACTCCGCGAGCGCCGTGGCCGCGTCGTGCATGTGCTCGAGACAGTGCGACGAGTAGACGTAGTCGAACTGCTCGTGGACGAATTGCGTGATCCGGTTGGCGTCGCCATCGTCGATGTCGAACCGTCTCACATCAGGCGCGACGGGATCGGGTCCACAACCGATGTCGATCCCCTTGCCACGGATCAAGCCGCGCTCGAAATCGGTCCAGATCGCACGGGTCTTCGATGCCTCATCCATGGATTCCTCTCTCGGGATCGTCGTCGGCGGTGGGGCGGGAGCCACGCGGGGCGACGGGAATATCACGGCGATGGCTCTGATAATCAACCCCGCGAGCGTCTTCGACCGGGCTTACGCTCACCCGCGATTGGGGCCATTGGGAAGCCGGCCACTGGCCCGGAGCTCCGTCGTCTGCACGGCCAGATCGTGGGTGGATACGCTGGTATGCCGTCCGCCGGAGGATCGGCGGCCCGCGCCAGGAGAATCGCCTTGCCCACGCTCCTCGACCGCTTCCTCGCCTACGTCCGCATCGACACCCAGGCCGACGAGCACTCGACGACCAGCCCGAGCAGCGCCAAGCAACTCGATCTCTGCCGGCTCCTCGCGGCCGAGTGCAGGAGCCTCGGCCTCGCCGACGTCGACCTCTCCCCCCACGGCGTCGTCACCGCGACCGTCCCCGCCACCGTGGCCCACGCCGCCCCGACGATCGCCTGGGTGGCGCATGTCGACACCTCACCGGAGACGAGCGGCACCGGCGTGGCGCCGATCGTCCACCGCGACTACCGTGGCGGCGACATCGTCCTCCCCGGTGCCCCCGACCGGGTGATCCGCGTGGCCGACAACCCGGAGCTTGCCGGCCTCGTCGGCGCCACGATCATCACCTCCGACGGCACCACGCTCCTCGGTGCCGACGACAAGGCGGGGGTGGCGGTGATCATGGCCGCAGCCGAGCGCCTGGTGAACCGGCGCGAGGTGGCGCACGGACCGATTCGGCTCGTCTTCACGTGCGACGAGGAGATCGGCCGCGGGACGGAGCATCTCGACGTCGCCCGGATCGGCGCCGTCTGCGGCTACACCCTCGACGGCTCCGGGCGGGGCACGATCGACGCCGAGACTTTTTCCGCCGATCTGGCTGTCGTCACCGTCACCGGAGTCAACATCCACCCGAGCATCGGCAAGGGACGGCTCGTCAACGCCATGAAGATCCTCGGCGAGTTCCTCGCCGCCCTGCCCACCGACCGCCTCTCCCCCGAGACGACCGCCGGCCGCGACGGCTTCGTCCACCCCTACGAGATCGGCGGCGGCGTCGCCAGCGCCGAAGCGCGGCTCATCCTCCGTGACTTCGACACCGACGGGCTGGCGGCCCACGCCCGCCTCCTCGAATCGATCGCCGCCGACCTCCGCCGAAGGCATCCCCGCGCGACGATCACGATCGCCGTCTCGCCCCAGTACCGCAACATGCGCGAGGGGCTCGAGCGCGAGCCGCGGGCGGTGGCCCTGGCGGTGGCGGCGACACGCGCGGCGGGGATGGAGCCGACGGTGGACGTGATCCGCGGCGGCACCGACGGCTCGCTGCTGACGGCACTCGGCCTCCCCACCCCGAATCTCTCGACCGGTGAGCACAATCCCCACTCGCCGCTCGAATGGACGAGCCTCGAGGAGATGGAGTCGGCCGTCGAGGTGCTCGTGCGGCTGGCGGAGGCATGGGGCCGGGAACGGGCCACCGCATGAGGGCATGCCATGACTGACCGATCGACCACGCCGGCGAAGGCGCCACGGCTGGCATCGCTCGATGCCTACCGGGGCTTCGTGATGCTCCTGATGATGGCCGAGGTACTCGAGCTCCGCGCCGTCGCCAAGGCGTTACCGCAGAGCCGCTTTTGGGGATTCCTCGCCTGGCACCAGTCGCACGTCCCCTGGGAGGGCTGTTCCCTCCACGACCTCATCCAGCCGTCGTTCTCATTCCTCGTCGGGGTGGCGTTGCCCTTCTCACTCGCCGCCCGGCTCGCCCGCGGCCAGTCGACCGGTCAGTTGACACTCCACTGCCTGTGGCGGGCGTTCCTCCTCGTGATTCTCGGCATTTTCCTGCGCTCGGTCGGCAAGCCGATGACCAACTTCACCTTCGAGGACACCCTCACCCAGATCGGCCTCGGCTACCCGCTGCTCTTTTTGCTCGCCCTTCGGCCCCGCCGTGATGCCTGGATCGCGCTGGCCACGATCCTCGGCGCGGTCTGGCTGGCCTGGGTCACCTGGGGCGGAGCCGACCCGTGGGCCAAGAACGCCAACCTCGGCCACGCCTTCGACGTCTGGTTCCTCAACCTCTTCCCCCGGCCGGAACCGTTCCTGGAAAACGCGGGGGGCTACCTCACGCTCAACTTCATCCCCACGCTCGCGACGTCGATCCTCGGCCTCGTCGCCGGTCGCTGGCTCCAGGAACGCGCGCCGCCCGGGCGTTTCGTGATCGCCGGCATCGTCTGCCTGGCCGCCGGCTGGGCCCTCGCGGCCACCGGCGTCTGCCCGATCGTGAAACGGATCTGGACCCCCGCCTGGGTGCTGTTCAGCGGCGGGTGGTGCTTCCTCCTCCTCGCCGCCTTCCACCAGGTGATCGACGTCGCGGGGCGGCGGCGCTGGGCCTGGCCACTGGAGGTGATCGGCATGAACTCGATCGCCGCGTACCTCATCGAGCACCTCTGGAAGCAGTTCATCGGCAAGGCACTCGTCACCCACCTCGGCGTCGATGCGTTCACGGTATTCGGTCCCGAGTTCGCACCGCTCCTGCGGGGTGCGGCGACGCTGGCGATCCTCTGGGCGATCCTCTGGTGGATGCAGCGGCGCGGGATCCTGCTGCGGATCTGATCGCGGCGCTGCTTCGGGTGGGCCAGCCTGCGGCGCGGCGCTCGGGGACGGCAAAAGTCTCCTCGCTGAGGCCGGGGCGGCCTCACGCTCGTCGAGCGTTCGCCGATCCCCTCGCTCGGTCTGCGCGGGGCGCCGTGACGGAGCTTACGAACCATCACCGGCGGAGCCCGGGATTGGCGGCAGTTCGTCGCGAGTCGGCTATCCTGCCGCGAGCAGGAACTGCTGCCATCACGGGCGGCGCACCGCCGCGTGGGCGCGGCCCGGGGATCCTGCGTGCGGCGCTCGGAGACGGCAAAAGTCTCCTCGCTGAGGCCGGGGCGGCCTCACGCTCGTCGAGCGTTTGCCGATCCCCTCGCTCGGTCTGCGCGGGGTGCCGTGACGGAGCTTACGAACCATCACCGGCGGAGCCCGGGACTGGCGGCAGTTCGTCGCGAGTCGGCTATCCTGCCGCGAGCAGGAACTGCTGCCATCACGGGCGGCGCACCGCCGCGACGACGTGGGCCGGGCGCCCTGCGGTGCGGCGCTCGGAGACGGCAAAAGTCTCCTCGCTGAGGCCGGGGCGGCCTCACGCTCGTCGAGCGTTTGCCGATCCCCTCGCTCGGTCTGCGCGGGGCGCGGGGCGGCGCCGTCACGTTCTCACGCCGCGGGTCCGGCCGCAGCCCGGGCGTCGGCGAGGAGCGCGTCGACGTCGGCGTCGGTCGTGGCCCACGAGCACATGAACCGGTGCCCCCCCGACCCGATGAAGTCGTAGAAGCGCCATCCCCGCCCGCGGAGGCCGTCGGCGATCGGAGCCGGCAGACGGGCGAAGAGGGCGTTGGCGTCGCGGCGGCCGATCACCTCGATCCCCGGGATGGCCCGGAACCCGGCTTCGAGCCGCGCCGCCGCGGCATTGGCCCGCCGGGCGTTGGCGAGCCAGACGTCGTTTTCGAGGAGCCCCACCCAGGGGGCGGAGAGAAATCGCATCTTGGAGGCGAGCTGCCCCGCCTGCTTGCAGCGCCAGGCAAACTCCGCCGCCAGTTCCTTCCTGAAAAACACCACCGCCTCGCCGACGGCGATCCCGTTTTTCGTGCCGCCGAGGCAGAGGACATCGACCCCCACCTCCCAGGTGATCGCCCGCGGTGCCACCCCCAGGCTCGCCACGGCATTGGCGAAGCGGGCGCCGTCCATGTGGAGCGCGAGCCCCAGCTCATGGCAGGTGGCGCCGATCGCGGTCAGCTCGTCGACCGAATAGACGGTGGACAGTTCCGTGGCCTGGGTGACCGTCGCCACCCGTGGCTTGGGATAGTGGATATCACGGCGCCGCTCGACGGCGCGGCGGATCATCTCCGGGCGGAGCTTCGCCCTCTCTCCCGGCAGCAGCAGCAACTTGGTGCCGTTGGAGAAAAACTCCGGCGCGCCGCACTCGTCGGCCTCGACGTGGGCGATCTCGTGGCAGAGGATCGAGTGGTAGCTCTGGCACATCGCCGCCAGCGCCAGGGCATTGGCGGCGGTGCCGTTGAACACGAAGAAGATCTCGGCGTCGTGCTCGAAGAGATCGCGGATCATCCCGCAGGCTCGCGCCGTCCAGGGGTCGTCGCCGTAGCTCGACATGCTCCCGGTGTTGGCCTGCGCGAGCGCCTCCCACGCCTCGGGACAGAACCCGGCGGTGTTGTCGCTGGCGAACTGGCACCCGGGCACCGGGCCGCCCGGACTGGCTGGGATACACGGACTGGCCGGGATACACGGGCTGGCTGGGGCGCCCGGGCCAAGCGCGCCGGTCGCCGGCGGGCCGCCGGCAAGGCGCGGGTCGGGGGCGGACGAGGGAGACGTGACGGCGCCGGGCTGCGTGGAGGTCGGGAGGGGTGAACGGGGCACGGGTTGGCTCCGGAACCGCCGGTTCGGCGACGCGGCCGACGCCCGGCAGGGAATCGCGGCGGGCTGATCCGTCAGCCGCCCAGCACGTCGGAGAGGACCTCCTCCGAGACGTAGATCGGCAGGTTCGGCTCGCAGGTCACCGCCACGGCGATCGCGTCGGAGGGGCGCGAGTCGATCTCGATCGTCTCGCCGTCCTTGAGCACGCGGATCGTGGCGTAGTAGGTGTGGTCCTTGAGTTCGCTGATGACCACGTCCTGGAACTCGCCGCCGAGAGTCTCCACCGCCGCCACGAGGAGGTCGTGGGTGAGCGGGCGCGGCGACGAATGGCGCTTCACCCGACGGTCGATGCTCGTGGCCTCGAAAAGACCGATGAGGATCGGGAAGGTCCGGTCCCCCTCGACCTCCTTGAGATACACCACCTGCTGGTCGTTGATCTCGCTGATGATGATCCGCGAGAGCTCCATCTGAACCGCCATGGGTATCGACTCCGGGAGCCGTGCAGCGTGTCAGCCTGCTGACCCTCTCATCATACCCGTCGGCCACCCCCGGCCCCACCGATCCCGGGATCAACGCCCGAAACGGCGCGGTGGAGCCCGGGGCGCTTCACCGCTTCCGCCCGGCGAGGGCGGCGCGGGCGACCCGGGCTTTGGCGAGCTTGTCCTCGAGTTCCGCCAGCCGCGCCCGCTCCTCCGCCACCTTCTCCGGCTTGGCGCGCGCCACGAACGACTCGTTGGCGAGGATCGCCTGCTTGCCGGCGATGCTCTTCGTACAGGCCTCGATCTCCTTGTCGAGCCGCGCGGTCTCCGCCTCCACGTCGACCAGATCGGCGAGATCGACGAACAGGTCGCAGCTCGCCGCCGGGGCCGCCACCGCGCCATGTGCGCCATGTGCGCCGGGTGCGCCGGGTGCAGCCGCCCCCAGTCCCGTCAGGTAGATCGTCGCCGACGAGGCACCGGGGGCACCCGTCACGTCGGGCCCGAGCCCGACGAGTTGAACCGTCGCCATCGACTCGAGCGCCCCGGTCAGCGGTGCGAGCAGGTCGGCGCTCTCACGCCCGGCGCGGATCGCCACCGACACCCTGGTGCGCGGGGGGACGTTCTGCCGAGCGCGGATCTCGCGGATGCCGCCGAGGACCGCGAGGAAGCTGCCGAAGCGGGTCTCGGTCGCGTCGTCGATCCACGAGGCAGGGGGCTCCGGCCACCGCGCGACCATGATCGACTCGGCAGGCGCCGCACCGCCATCCCAGGGGAGGCGTCGGTCGGGGAGGGCGGTCCGCAGGTGCTGCCAGATCTCCTCGGTGAGGAACGGCATGATCGGATGGAGCAGGCGGAGGATCGTGTCGAGGGCCACCACCAGCATCGCCCGCGCGCGGTCGCGGGTCGCCGGGTCGGCCAGCCGCGACTTGCAGAGCTCCAGGTAGGCGCTGCAGAACTCGTCCCAGGCGAAGGCGTAGAGCAGCCGCCCTGCCTCGGCGAAATGGGCGCTGTCGATCGCCGCCGTCACGTCGCGGCTCACGCTCGCCAGCCGGCTGGCGAGCCAGCGGTCCTCGAGCGCCTCCGGCTCGAAGGCCCCGGGGTGCGACCAGTCGGCGCCGCGATAGGCATTGCCGCTGTCGGTGTCGGCGAGGTTCATGAGCACGAAGCGGGTGGCGTTCCAGAGCTTGTTGGAGAAATTCCGCCCGGCCTCGAACTTCTCGCTCACCGCCGGCCCGCGGGCGAGGGCGAGGTCGGCATCCGCCTGGGCCCATTGGGTGCGGAAGGGCTTCGTGCAACGTGGGCATTCGACGCGTGTCAGCATCCGGTTCTGCACGGTCTGATCGATGCGGGCGTCGCAGGCGGGGCACTGAAACATCACCGGCATCCGCACGTCCTGCGTCTCGGTGGCCATGCTCACCATCCCGAAACGCAGCGCGTCGGCACCGAGCAGGTCGATGACGTCGAGCGGATCGACGCCGTTGCCCTTGCTCTTGCTCATCGTCTCGCCGTAACGGTCGAGGATCTTCGGATGGATCACCACCTCGGAGAACGGGATCTTCCCGGTGTCGAACAGGCCCATGATCACCATCCGCGCCACCCATAGCGTGAGGATGTCGCGGCTGGTGACCAGCGTGGTCGTCGGATAGAAACAGGCCAGCTCGGGGGTGGCCTCCGGCCAGCCAAGCGTGGAATGGGGCCAGAGCGCCGACGAGAACCAGGTGTCGAGGACGTCCGCCTCCTGCACCAGCTCGTAGCCGGCCACGCGCTCGACGCCGAGCGACTCACGCGACGAGCAGACAAACCAGCCCCCCGCGCCGTCGGGCTGCCAAGAGACATCGTCGCGGCCGGCGAAAGCAGAGGCCAGATCGGCCTCCGTCGCGCCGCCCACCTGCCAGATCGGGATCCGGTGCCCCCACCACAGTTGGCGGCCGACCGGCCAGTCGCGTTTCTCGGAGAGCCAGTCGAGGTAGCTCCGCGCATACCGCTCCGGCACGATCCGGATCACCCCCGTGGTCACAGCATCGAGTGCCGGTTGCGCCAGCTCCGCCATGCGGATGAACCACTGATCGGCGAGGTAGGGCTCGATCGGGGTCTTCGAGCGGTCGGAGTGGGCCAATTCGATGATCCGATCCTCGACGGAAACCACCTGCCCGGCGGCTTCGAGATCGGCCACCACCTTCGTGCGGGCCTGCGTGATTGAAAGCCCGGCGTAGGGGCCCGCGGTCGCCGCCAGGCGGCCGTCGGGCTGGAGGATGTTGACCATCGGGAGACGCTGGCGCTGTCCCACCTCGTAGTCGTTGTGGTCGTGGGCGGGGGTGATCTTCACGCAGCCGCTGCCCAGCTCCGGCTTGGCCCATTCGTCGGCCACGAGCGGGATCACTCGGCCGACCAGCGGTAGCCGCACCTGCCGACCGTCGCGGGCCATCGCCGCCAGGCGTTCGAGCACCGGCAGGATCCCGAGCCGCCGCTCGGCGAGTGCCTCGAGCTCCTTGTCGAGCGCCGGCTGATCCTTCGGTGCCGCTTCGGCGCGCTTCGCGCGCAGCGCCTGCTCCGCCTCGTCGAGGGCCCGGGCGGGCGACGGGTGCACCGCGACCGCCGTGTCGCCGAGCAGGGTTTCGGGCCGGGTGGTTGCCACCGTCACGCTCGTCGGCTCGCCCGGCCGCGGATCGACGATGTCGTAGCGGATGTGCCAGAAGTGCCCCTTGACCGTCTCGTGAAACACCTCGTCGTCGCTGATCGCCGTCTGCAGGAAGGTGTCCCAGTTCACGAGACGCTTCCCGCGGCGCACGAGCCCGCGGCGGAAGAGGCGGAGAAACGCCTCGCGGACGGCGCCTCCGCAGCGCTCGTCGAGGGTGAAGCGCGTCCGCTCCCAGTCGCAGCTCGCCCCCAGGTCGCGGAGCTGGCCGAGGATCCGCTTCTCGTACTGTTCCTTCCAGGTCCAGATCCGCGCGACAAGCTTCTCCCGGCCGAGATCGTGGCGCGAGAGTTTCTCCTCCTCGAGGAGCCGGCGCTCCACCACCGCCTGCGTGGCGATGCCGGCGTGGACGGTGCCCGGCATCCACATCGTCAGGAAGCCCTGCATCCTCCGGGTGCGGACAAGCATGTCCTGGAGGGTGTGGTTGAGCGCGTGGCCGAGGTGCAGCGCCCCGGTGACGTTCGGCGGCGGGATGACGATGGAAAACACCCGCTGGCCCGGCGCCGGGTGCGGCTCGGCATGCCAGGTGCGCAGCCCGTCCCAGAGGGTGCGGCAGCGGTCCTGGGCGGCGCGGTGGTCGTAGTGCTTGGGGAGCTCGTGCATCAGCGGATGACCCCGGGGAAAAACCGCTTTTGTAGCGTTTTTTCCCACTTCCGGGCAACGCGGCGCTGGCGGGAATCGGCCACGGTCCCCGCGTGGCGATCGCCCCGGCCGCGCCGCACCTCCCACCCCTGGTCAGCGCCCTGCGCGGCCGAGCGTCATCCCGGTGGCGAGAAAGGTGATCCCGCTCGACAGCAGATTCATTCCCACGAACAGCCCCAGCAGCACCCCCGCCTCCGCCGGCCGTGCGGCGACGAGAATCGCGCCGAGGAGAGTGGTGAGCAGCCCGTTGAAGAGGATCCATCCCCAGGGCATGTCGGAGGGGAGCCCCCAGGCGGCGGCGAGTTTCACCGCGCCCTCGACCAGCAGCATGATCCCGAGGAACGTCACCAGGGCGTGAACCCCCTCGACCGGGATCGCGAGCATCGCCAGGCCGCCGATCAGGGCGAGGGTGCCGCAGACGGCGGCGATCCAGAACCCGCGCCACGTGTAGGTCACGGTGGCCACGGCGAGCTGCGCCACCCCCGCCGCCACGAGCAGCCCGCCACACAGCCAATCGATCACCGTGGCCGCCGCCCACGGCGCGGCCAGCGAGACGAGCCCGAGGAGGGCCAGCCCGCCGCCGAGCATGAGCAGCTTGCCACGGATCGCGGCGACGACGTCGGAAGCGGCGGGAAGAGGGTCGGTGTGGTTCATGGCGGGGGATTCCGGGGAGGAGCACTCGATCGTCGCGGCACGCCGATGGTCGGCGGGAACCGGCCGGAGGGAACCGTCAGTGGCCCCGACAGGCCGCCACCGCGACGTCCACCGTACCAGGCGGACGGTGATCCTACGGCCAAAGTCCCTCCATGGCCTCTGGCCGCCCGACGCGCTCAGTGTCTCAAGGGCGCTGCGCGCCCGGCGCCGCGCTCCTCACCGCGGGGCCGAGGGCTCGAGCAGGTAGGCAAGGAGGTGGGGCAGGTTCTCCTCGCCGACGAGTTGCACCACGTTGGCCGGCATCGGCGAGAGGCGTGAGACCGTGGTCTCGGCGATGTCGGCAGCCGCGATCCGCACCTCCTTGCCCTGGGAATCGGCAAGGATCAGATCTCCCCCCTCGCTCCGCAGCTTGAGCCCCGTCACCACCCGGCCGTCGGCCGTCTGCACGATCGTCGTGCGGAACGCCTCGTCGACGTTGCGGTTGGGATCGAGCAGGTCTTCCAGCAACCGGTCGCGGCCGCGCTGGCCGATGCCATCGAGTTGCGGGCCGACCTTCGCCCCGACGCCGCCACGGGCATGGCAGCCGGCACACGCCTTCGTGAACAGGGCCGCGCCGGCTGCCGCGTCGGCCGGGCCGGCGGCGTGGCGCTGCGCCACCTCGGTGATCAGCTTCTGCACCGCCTCGTCGGCCGGTGGCAGGTCGCGGGTCAGCTCGGCGAGCCGGGCATCGAAATCGGGAAGTGAGGCGGCCTTGAGGCGCTCGACCACTGGCGCCTGCTGGAGGATCCGCGCCGAGGCCTTGCCGGCGGCGACACGTTCGAGGAGGAGTCGCGCCCCCTCCGGCGTGGCCGCGGCGACAAGTGCCAAGGGTTGTTCCAGCGGCTCGGGCGCCGTCGCCAGCGCGTCGAGGAGCGCCGTCGCGGCCGCGGCGCTCCGCACCGCTCCGAGCCGCTCCGCCACGCCGCGGCGCAGGCCAACCGACTGCCGACCGTCGGCCAGAAGCGTGCCGGCGGCGGTGATCCCGCGTGGCTGGTCGAGGCCGAGGAGCGTCTCCGCCGCCGCGGTCCGGGTGTCGTCGGCAAACCGACCGTCACCGAGGATCGTCGCCACCGGGTCGGCAAGCCCCGTGAGCCCGAGTTGGCGCACCGCAACGAGCGCCACGCCGAGCGTCTGCGGATCCCCGGTCGGCCCGCCCGTCGCCGCGGCGGCGAGCGCCTCCCCGGCGAGCGCCTCGGCCCACTGGCCGAGCGCCGTGCCCCGTTCGAGCCCCTTGCCGCGGCGTTGCCAGCCGTCGACCAGGGCGCGGAACGGCCGGTCGGCGGCCCCACTTCCCCGGGCGAATGTCACCGCCTCGTCGATCCGCTCCGGCGTGCAGCGCTCCGCCACGCTCGCCAGTGCCCGGGCGGTCGCCTCGGGGCCGAGGTCGTGCTTCCGGGCCGCCTCGAGGGCGAACCAGGCGGCGGCATCGCTCCCGGTCACCGCCGCGATGTCGGCGAGCCGTTCCCAGGCGGCATGCCCGGTGGAGCCGCCGTCGAGCGCGGCGAGGAGCGCCGCGGGGTCGATCCCGCGGAGGGTGTCGCGGAGGGCGATCCGCAGTGTGTGGATGAGCTGCACGTCGTCGCTCGCGGCCGCCTGCCACGCCGTCGTCAGTGGCAGCACGCTCGCCGGGTCGGGATGGCGGCCGGTCGCGGCAGCGGTGGCACGACGGACAAATGGATCGGCGTCGGCGAGCAGCACGTGGGCCGTCTTGCGGTCGGCGGCGGTCCACGCGGCCCGCTCCGCCAACACCCGCGCCGCCTGCACGCGGACGACCACCGCCGGATCGGCAGCCGCGCGCCCGATGACGCCGTCGCCGCAGCGCCCGAGCCGTTCGAGCCCCTGGATGGCGAGCGCCCGGCGGTGCGCGGCCGCATCGGCCGCGGTCGGTCCGGCGCCGATCGCCGGGCCGCCGGGCGCGTTGCCACGCGGCGGGCTGCCCAGCTCGGGGGCGAGCGCTCCCGCGAGCGCAGCGGCCGCGGTGGCATCGCCCGCGGCCCGCGACAGCAGGGTGTCGTAGGCCAGCCTGCGGACCGTCGCGGTGGCATCGCCGAGCCGCGCGACCAGACCCGCGGCATCGAGCGCCGTCAGATCGGGTGGCACGACGGTGGCCCGGTCAGCGGGGACGACGCGCCAGATCCGCCCGCGCTCGCGGTCGCGCCGTGGATGCTTCAGGTCGACCTCGTAGTGGCCGATGATGCAGTTGTAGAAGTCGGCCACGTAGAGGGCGCCGTCGGGGCCGATCTGGAGATCGACCGGCCGGAACCACCAGTCGTCGCAGGCGAGGAAATCCTCCGGGGCCTCGACCCAGGGGGAACTGCCGCGCCACTGGAGGCGGTCGCGGTGGACGACGTTGGTGATCACGTTGCCGACGAACACGGCATCGCGCTCGGCTGCAGGCAGGAGCGCCGATTCGGCGATCGCCACGCCGGCGATCCCGGTCGAGCCGTGGTCGTGGCCGGTGACCGGCGGCGCGAAGCCGAGGCCGTCGTGCGGCTTGCCGAAGCTCTCGTAGCGGCCACCGTGGAGCACGAGGGTGAGCGGCTTGGAGTGGCAGTCGGCGGTGAACTGGTTGCCGAGCGCGTCGAAGGCCATCCCGAACGGGTTCACCTGCCCCCACGACACCTGCTCGATCGCCGAGCCGTCGGGCTTGAAGCGGTAGGTGTTGCCCGACTGCATCGCGAGCACCACCGGGCCCTCGCCGCGGAGCTTCACCTTCGAGTCGTTGCGGAAGCCGTGGCAGGCGTAGACCCAGCCGTCGGGCCCGAGGCGGAAGGCGTTCTGATCGCCGTGGGTGTCGACGAAGTCGAACGGTCCGTAGAGCACCTCGCGCCGGTCGGCGACGAGATCGCCGTCGGTGTCGGTGAGCTTCCAGATGTGGGGGATCGACCAGACGATCGCGCTGGTGGTGCCGTCGCCGGGCTCGGGGAGCGGAAGCACGCCGATCGGGATGTTGAGGTCGGCGGCGAAGCGTGTCGCCTTCCGAGCCCGGCCGTCGGGGCCGAAGTCGGAGAGCACGGTGAGGCCGTCGTGGTGCGGCGCGTCGGCCGCCGCCGCGAACGGATAGGCCACCGAATGGGTCACCCAGAGCCGGCCGCGCGCGTCGAAGGCGAGGTTCATCGGCTTCTGGATGTCCGGCTCGGCGGCCACCAATTGGATCACATGGCCGGGGGGCAGGCGGAACTTCGCCTGTTGCTCGGCGGGGGTGAGCGCCTCGGTCGGTGCCACCGGCGGGCTGGCGGGGCAGGGGAGGTGAAAACCGACGGCGATCAACGCCGCCGCAGCGACACCCGCGGCCCAGCGCGCGACTGCCGCGCGGTGACATCGAGCGCCGCCCCCGCGGGCTACGCGAGTGCCGACCCCGCGCGGGCCCCCGCGAAGGGAAGTGTCACCAGGCCACGACGTGGGCCTGCCGCTCATCCATTCCGGCATCGGCATCGAGAAAGGCATGGGGGGCGACTCCACGGGCGACGGCGGTCACCGGCCGCCGTCAGGTGGATGGTAGCACCCACCGGCCGAAGGACGTGCCCCGCGACGTGAGCCCGGGAACCCCCGCCCTGTGCCACCGGTGCCGGGACGGCGTCGAGCCCGAGGAAACGTCCGTCCGCGGACGTTTGTCCCTCGGTTTTCGACTGCGGAGGTGGATGACCGGAATCGCCGTGTCAGCGTGGCGACGAGCAGCTTTCCGGTACACCGGTCACCCGCGGACCACTCAGCCCCGCCAATCCTTCCCGGGCATCTTGGCCGGCCACGGATCGTCGGTGAGCCACACCAATGACGTCGACGTGGCAGCAAGCCCGGACGCCGCCTTCGGCTGAACCGTATGGATGGCGGCCGAACCGTCGGCATCGACGCTCACCCGGACCTGCTCGAAGTCGGCGTCGGCAGTGCAGATGCTCTGGTGACGCGACGGGCGGAAACCCGCCGGCACCGCTCCCAGCACATTGTCGATCCGCTTCTTGCTCCGCAGACCGGTGAGCGAAAGCTCGACCGTGTCACCGATGCGCCGCAGCACCGCGTTGTCGAGGCGCACGGCCTCGGGGATCCGCAGAAGCGACGTGATTTCGCGGGCGCCGGACCGCTGATCGGTGCCTGCTGGTCCACGGTCGCCCTTCGGCCCGGCAGGGCCGGCCTTCCCATCGACACCGTTCTTGCCGTCTTTCCCCGCGGGGCCAGCCGGACCAGCCTTCCCGTCGAGGCCGTTCTTGCCATCCTTCCCCGGCGCTCCAGCGGTGCCGGCAGGGCCGGCCTTCCCATCGACACCGTTCTTGCCGTCTTTCCCCGCGGGGCCAGCCGGACCAGCCTTCCCGTCGAGGCCGTTCTTGCCATCCTTCCCCGGCGCTCCAGCGGTGCC
>SXWA01000028.1 GCA_005791575.1 Planctomycetaceae bacterium | reverse complement strand
GACGAAGCGCAGAACACCACCGCGTCGCAGATGAAGATGTTCCTCACGCGGCTGGGGAACGGCTCGAAGATGGTGATCTCCGGCGATACGACCCAGGTCGACCTCCCCGCCAACCGGACCAGCGGTCTGGTCGACGCGATGCGGCGCCTCGATGCGGTGCCGGGATGCGCACAGGTGCGGCTGGGGGGCCAGGACATCGTCCGCCACCCGCTCGTCCAGAGGATCGTCGCCGCGTACGACGGCGAAGGCCACCAGGAGCAGCGCCGGTCCACCCGGTCCTGATCAGCACCCGCCTCCCATGCCAGTCGCCCCCTCCTCCTACCGTCGCCGTGTCCGCCGTGGACAGGCCATCGACGGGCCCCAGGGTTTCTGGTCGGCGCTCATGGAGCGCGCCAGCCGCGCCGAGGTGGTCGTGCGGCTCGGCATGTGCCTCGGGGCGGCGGTGCTCCTCGCCGTGCTCCTCCGCGGCTGGACGGAACCGTCGCCATGGCACCCGGGTTCGGTGCCGCCGCGCGGGGTGGTGGCGCGGGTGCCGTTCGAGAAGCCCGACGCCGATCGCACCCGGGCGGCCCAGGAGCGGGCCGTGGGCCAGGTGCGCGTCGTCTACAGCCAGGATCAGGCCCCCATCATCCGGCTCCGCGACGGTCTCAAGAACCGCATCGCGGAGATCGCCCCGGCCGAGAGCCTGGCCGCGGTGTCGCGGGAGGCGTGGCTCGAGTTCGCTCCCGAGGCGGCTGCAGCGCTCGATCGGCTGCCGGCGCCGGAGGCGGCCCCGGACACCGCGACCGCCGACCCACCGGTGGCCCCGGAACCCCCCGCCGAGGTCTCGGCCGAGCCGATCGACGAGGTGCTGCTCGCCGCGGAGAAGGAGTTTCAGCGGTTTCGCGGCCGTGTCGCCGCGAAGGAGAAGCAGCTGGAGGTCGACAAGGCGATCGACCGGGCCTTCAGCGACGCGCTCGGCACGGGCGTGCTCGACAAGATCCAGCACCGGATCGACGAGGGGAGCCAGACCGAGATCGACGTCCATCCCCTCGGCAACCCGACGGAGCTGGCCCGTGTCCAGGTGGCCGACGTGCTCTTCGGCGAGGCGAAGCTGCGGTTGGCGAGCCGGCTCGAGGAGGAACTCGGCGAGGGTCCGTTCACCGCGCGGGTGATGGGCTGGCTGGAGCCGAAGGTGAGCGGTTCGCTCGAGATCGACCGCGAGTCCACCGACAAGGCCAAGACCAAGGCACGCGAGGAGACGCCGCAGCAGTTCGAGCGCCACGCGGCGGGCGACGTGCTCGCCAAGCCCGGAGTGCCCCTGAATGCCGAACGGCTCGAGTTGCTCGTCCTCGAGCACGCGGCCCACTCCCAGGAGCAGACGGTCCGGGAGCGGATCGGCCGTCTCGCCGCGCTGCTGGGCTTGTTCGTGGCGATGTGCACCCTGGCCGGCTTCTACATCCACATGCACCATCACGACGTGCTCGACGATCTCGGCCACGTCGCCACCCTCCTCGGCTTGTCGGTGGTCACGGTGCTGGCCTGCATGTTCGCCGCGACCGATGCGTGGCGGGCGGAGATCGTGCCGCTGTTGGTCTTCGCCATGACGGTGGCGATCGCCTACGACGAGGATCTCGCCCTGCTGCTCTCCGCCGAGGTCGCCCTGGTGGTGGCAGTGGCCCTCGGGGACGGGCTGGCCGATTTCGTCACCCTGGTGGCCGCGGCGGCTGCCGTGATCTTCTGGACCGGTCGGCTCCGCAGCCGCAGCCGGCTGATCTACGTGGGGCTGTTCGCCGCCGTCGTCGCGTTCCTCACCCAGATCGGTTCCCATCATCTGCTCGAGTCACGGCCGCTCGACGTCCATCTCCTTACCGATGCCGCCCGGACTGCCGGCTGGGCGGTGCTCTCGGGGTTCCTCATGACCGGCCTGCTGCCGTTCATCGAACGGGCCTTCGGCGTGCTCACCGATCTGAGCCTGCTCGAGGTCGGCGACGTCGCCCACCCGCTCCTCCAGGAACTCGTGCGCCGGGCCCCGGGCACCTACAACCACTCGATCAACGTGGCGAGCATCGGCGAGGCGGCGGCGGAGGCGATCGGCGCCCGGGGGCTGCTCGTCCGCGTGGGGGCCTACTTCCACGACATCGGCAAGATGCTGAAGCCGGCCTACTTCGTCGAGAACCAGGGGCAGCAACCGAGCCTCCACGAGACGCTGGCGCCGGCGATGAGCACGCTGGTGATCGTCGCCCACGTCAAGGAGGGGGCGGAGCTGGCACGCCAGTACCGGCTGCCGCAGCCGATCGTCGATCTGATCACCGAACACCACGGCACCACACTGGTCGAGTACTTCTACCGCCGGGCGACGGAGCGCTCGCAGGCCGACCCCAACGGTGGCGACGTCGACGAGCAGATGTACCGTTACCCGGGCCCGAAGCCGAGCACCCGGGAATCGGCGGTGCTGATGCTGGCGGACGCAGCCGAGAGTGCGAGCCGGGCGCTTGCCGATCCGACGCCGGCCCGCATCCAGGGGCTGGTGCACGATCTGGCGATGAAGCGCCTGCTCGACGGCCAGTTCGAGGACTGCGGACTGACGCTCGAGGAGTTGGCGCGGATCGAGGAGAGCCTCGCCAAGAGCCTCAACGCCGTCTATCACGGCCGGGTCAAGTATCCCGGCCAGCGGACCGCCTGACATGGCCGCCGGTCCCGTCTCCACATCTCGTCACCGCCGCCAGCCGCTCGCCGTCGAGATCGTCGATCGGCAGCGTGCACTCGCCGTGCCGCACCGCTGGCTGACGAGGGTCTGCCGCTGGGCACTCGAGGCGGAGGGGGTGGTGGAGGCCGGGATCACGCTCCTCCTGGTCGATGACGCCGGGATCGGCACGCTCCACGACCGCTGGCTCGGGGATCCACGGCCGACCGACGTGATCACCTTCGATCTCGGCGCGGGTGACGGCAGCGTGATCGAGGGCGACATCGCCTGCAGCGCCGAGACGGCGGTCAGGGAGGCGGGCCACTACGGTTGGCCAGCGCGGTGCGAACTGGCCTATTACGCGATCCACGGCGTGTTGCACCTCACCGGTTACGATGATCGCCGTGGCAACGATCGCCGGGCCATGCGGGCCCGGGAGCGGGAGGTGTTTGCCGCGATCGGTCTGCCAGTCCCCCCGCGTCTCCGGCGTTGTCGGCCATGACCCCCCCCACGCTACGGCTGGAGTCGGCGCTGGTCGTGCTCGTCGCCGGCGGCGTGGCCGCGACGCTGGCCCGGGCCGCGCGCGGGCCGCAGCGGCACCGGGTCGCCGAGGCCTGTCGCTCGCGTGGCCGGCCGGCCGACGCCGGGCAGATCATGGCCGAGTGCGACACGCTCGCCTTCCTCGCCTCGTCGGTGGTGGTGGTGGCGGCGCTCGTGGCCACCCTGCTGGCTGGGCGGACCCTCGCCGCCGCCGATCCCCTGGCCGCAGCGTCCGGGGTGGTGGGCTGGATCGGGCTGGCGTGGCTCGTCCTCGTGGCGGTCCCGGTGGTGGTCGCGGCGTCGTGCGGCGCGGCGCTGCTCGTCGGCGGCTTCTGGCTGTGGCGGCCGCTGGTGGCGCTGGTCTCACCGATGGTGGCCTGGCTGGGCTCGCTCGGGCGGCGTTTGGCGGAGGCCTGGGGGGCGGCACCGGCCGAAGCCGCGGATGGCGACGAGGAACTGCGGGCAGTGGTCGCCGAGGCCCACCGCGATGGTCGGTTGGCGGAGACGGCGCGCGACATGATCGCCGGGGTGATGGACCTGGCGGAGGCACGCGTGGGCCGGATCATGACCAAGCGCACGGCGATCGTCAGCCTGCCGCTCGACACCCGCTGGGATGACGCCGTCCGGCTCGCCGCCGACAGCGGCCACACCCGTCTGCCGGTCTGGGGCAGCTCTCCGGACGACGTGATCGGCATCCTCCACACACGCGAACTGCTCGTGCAGCTCACCGCCCACCTCGGCGGTGTGCCACCTCCCGATTCGGTGCGGTCGCTGCTCCGACCGCCATTTTTCATTCCCGAGTCGATGTCGGTGCAGAAGCTGCTGCGCGAGCTGCAGCGGACCCACACCCACATCGCCATCGTGACCGACGAATTCGGAGGGGTTGCCGGACTGGTGACGATCGAGGACGCGCTCGAGGAGATCGTCGGCGAGATCGCCGACGAGCACGACGAGGTGCTCGTCGACGGTCTGCGGCGGGTGGCGGACGACATCTGGGAGGCCAGCGGCCAGGTCCCGGTCCGCGAGATCAACACACGGATGGGGCTGGACCTCCCGGAGGAGGACGGCTACGAGACGGTGGGCGGTCTCGTGTTTCACCAGTGCGGCCGGGTGCCCCAGGTGGGTGAGTCGATCGCGGCCCGGGGAGCGGTGTTCGAGGTGCTGGCGGCCTCGGGTCGAAGGGTGGAACGGGTCCGCGTGTCACGGCGATGAGAGCGACCCATGGCCGCGGAGAAGACCCTGGCTCTCGTGCTCCAGGCGACCCCGTTCGGCGAGACAAGCTGCGTCGTCAACCTGCTCACCCGTGATCTCGGCAAGGTGCGCGCTCTGGCCAAAGGGGCCTGGCGCCCCAAGGGTCCGTTCGACGGCGGCCTTGACCTGCTTTCAACCTGCGAGGTAATCGTCCTCCGCAGGGTGTCGGGTGGCCTGGATCTGCTCACGGAGGCGTGCCTTCTGAGTCGCTTCCGCATCGGCACGAGCCTGCCGGCCTTCCAGGCCGCCGTCTGCCTTTCCGAACTCACCGACGCGGTCACCGCCGATGCCGATCCGCATCCGGAGCTCTTCGATGCCGCCGTCGCCCGCATCCACGCTCTCTCCGCCCACCGCGGACCCGACGAGGCCGTGGAGACGGAGCGGTTCCGTGGCGAGTTGGCGGTGCTGCGACTCACCGGCCACGGTCCGGCGCTCGAGCGCTGTGCCGCCTGCCTCGGTGAGGTTTCCGGGCCGAGAGTCCCCTTCGGGATGCTCGATGGCGGCGTGCTCTGCCCCGGCTGTCGCCGCGGCAAACGCCTGGTGGCGTCGGTGTCGGCGGCCACCCGGGGCCTGCTTCAGCGTCTCGCCGCCGTGCCTCCCGGCACGGACGTGGCGCCCGAGCCCCGACTCCATGGTGAGGCCCGGGCGATCCTCGACAGTTACCTCGCCCACCTGCTGGGCCGGCGGCTCCGGGCGGGCCAATGGCTCCATCGACCATCGTCCGTGAAGCCGTGACCATGATGCGCTCCCATCCAAACCGCCGCGCCGTTTCCGCCACTCTCCCCCGCGTGGCCACGGTGGTGCTCTGTCTGGTCGCCGGCCTCGGCGGTGGCTGTGCCTCCACCGCGAAACCGCGCTGGCCCTGGTCGGGCGACAAGCCCGCCCGCGAGCTCGGCGACAGCGACGATGCCGAGGTGATCTCGTCGGAACGGGCCACGGCCGACACCGGTACCGGCTGGGATTACTTCAAGGGGGAGAACATCAAGAAGCG
>SXWA01000220.1 GCA_005791575.1 Planctomycetaceae bacterium | reverse complement strand
TCGATTTCGGGCCGGTCGAGCAGGTGATGCAGATCGGCAGTCCCAAGGGGGTCGGGCGGCTGTTGCAGCGCGCCGGTCGCAGCGGGCACGCGCCCGGGGCGACGTCGAGGGTGGTCTGCGTGCCGACGCACGCGCTGGAGCTGATCGAGTGCGCCGCGGCGCGCGGGGCGGCGGCCGAGGGCCGCGCGGAGCCGCGCGTGCCCCTCGAGTGCCCGCTCGACGTGCTCGCCCAGCATCTGGTGACCGTCGCCTGTGGCGGCGGGTTCGTCGCCGACGAATTGCGGGCCGAGGTCCGTTCCACGCGCGCGTATGCCGGCCTCGACGACCGCTCGTGGCGCTGGGCCCTCGACTTCGCCGCGCGGGGCGGCCCGGCGCTGGCCGCATATCCGGACTACGCGCGGATCGTGGAGCGGTTCGGGCGCTGGTATGTCGCCGCGCCGGCGATCGCCCGGCGCCACCGGATGTCGATCGGCACGATCGTCGGCGACGCGACCGTCGAGGTCCGCTGGCTGCGCGGGGGGAGCCTGGGAACGGTGGAGGAGTCGTTCGTCTCGCGCCTCGCCGAGGGGGAACGGTTCCTCTTCGCCGGTCGGCCGCTGGTGCTCTTCCGTTTCGACGGGCGCATCGCCTGGGTGAAGCGCGCCCGGTCGGCGCAGGGGCTGGCGGTGCCGCGCTGGAACGGCGGCCGGATGCCCTTCACCACGCTGCTGTCGGCGCGAATCCTCGACCTGCTCCGCGGCGCGGCGGGAGCGCGCCCGCCGCGCCTGCCGCCGGAGGTCGTGGCGGTTCTCCCCCTGCTCCGCACGCAGGCGCGATTCAGCCGCCTTCCCCCGACCGACGGGCTGCTGGTCGAGCGCTTCCAGGGGCGCGATGGGGAGCACGCCTTCATCTTTCCCTTCGCCGGACGCCTCGTCCACGACGGCCTGGCGACGCTCGTCGCCTGGCGGATCGCGCGTCGGCGGTCGAGCACGCTGCGCCTCGCGGCGACCGACTGGGGCCTGCAGCTCGCCGGCCGCGGGCCATTCCCCGACGACGAGGCGGGCTGGCGCCGGCTCCTCTCCCCCGGCAACCTCCTCGAGGATCTGATGGAGTGCCTCCGCGACACGGAGATGGCCCGCCTCCATTTCCGGGAGATCGCCCGGGTGGCAGGGCTGGTGTCGGCGAGCCGCCGCGGCGACCGGCAGACGCAGACCTCGGCGGGGCTGATCTACGACGTGCTCTGCGAGCACGACGCCGGCAGCATGCTGCTGGGGCAGGTGCGCCGGGAGGTGCTGGAGAGGCAGTTCGAGTTCCGGCGGTTGGAGGAGACACTGACGGCGATCGCGGTCCGCGAGATCGCCGTGGTCGCGACCCCACGGCTCTCCCCCCTCGCCTTCCCGATCTGGGCCGAACACATCCAGTCGCGTCTTTCCACCCAGGACTGGCTGGAGCGGATCATGCTCATGGCGGGCGAGTTGGAGGCGGCCGCCGATCAGGCCGCGCCGGGGGGGAAGCGGTGAAGCCCCCAACGATCAGCGCCGCCGACGCCGGCAGCGCCGCCACCGGCGACGGGATCGTGCTCCTGCCCGGGCGAGCCGCCTGGCTGCCCGCGACCGGCACCCTCCTCGCCGCCGACCTCCATCTGGGCAAGGCCGCCAGCTTCCGCCGCGCGGGTATCCCCGTGCCCGAGGGCACCGCGGCGGCCGACCTCGACCGCCTGACGCGCCTCCTCGCGGAGCGGCGTGCCCGGCGGTTGGTGGTCCTCGGCGACCTGTTCCATGCCCTTGGGGGCATGACCGCGGCGGTCGAGGGGCAGTTTCGCGATTGGCGCGCCGGGCTGACCGACGTCGAGGTCGTGCTCGTGGTCGGCAACCACGACGCCAGGCTCCGGCATCGGCTCACGGCCCTCGGGCTCGACGCGATCGTCGATCGCCTCGTCGAGCCGCCGTTCGTTTTCGTCCACGATCCCTGCGCCGAAACGGTACCGGAGGGAGGCTGGGTCGTCGGTGGTCATCTCCATCCGCGGGTCACGCTGCGCGGACCCTCCGGCGATCGGATCACCGAACGCTGTTTCATCGCTGCCGCCGGCCGGCTCGTGCTCCCGGCGTGCGGTTCCTTCACCGGCGGCGGTCCCCTGCCCCCTCCCGCCGACGCGCGGGTGTGGATGGCCGGGGACGACGCCGTGGTCGAGGTGACGCGACTGCTGGAGTTGGCGGCGCGGGGTCAGCGTTCCTGACGGGCGAGTTCCAGCAGAGCCTTCGGCAGCGCCCCGAGGATGTCGCCGGCGGTGAGGGCGAGTTCCCCGACCGCTGCTGCGGCGATGTCTCCCGCCCGGCCGTGGACCCAGGCAGCGAGCCGCGCTGCCTCGACCGCGGTCGGACGGCGCGGAACGGACACGGTTCCCCCGACACTCCCGACGCACGGTTGGCAGGCAAGCCCGACGATCATTCCGGTGAGCACGTCACCCGAACCACCGGTCGCCATACCGGGATTTCCGGTCGTGTTGTGCCAGCGGTCTCCCCGGTGGGTGATCAGCGTGTCGGGGCCCTTGAGGAGGACGACCGCGCCGGTGGCAGCGGCGAGATCCGCGGCGGCGTCCTCCAGATCAGACCGTCCGGAGGGTGGGGCACCGGCCATCAAGCGGCGCATCTCCCCCTCGTGGGGCGTGAGGATGCGTGGACCGGGGCCCGTGGCATCCACCGGCGGCCGGGGCGCCAATCCCCACAGCGCATCGGCATCGAAGACGGTCGGGACCGCCGCCGCGCTCCACAACCACCGGACGAGATCGCGGATGGTGCCCGCCCGCCCCAGGCCCGGCCCGATCGCCACCGCCGTGGCGGCGGCGACCCGCTCCCTGATCTCGTCAAGCGCTGCGCGGGCGAAGCAGCCCTCCGCGCCGGAGGCCAACCCGCGGACCATGAGGCACGGGTCGAAACCGGCGGTGATCGCCGCCGCCGTGTCGGGGACGAGCACCTCGACGAGACCGGCGCCACAGCGAAGCGCCGCGAGGGCTGTCAGGGCCGGTGCGCCCGCCATGCCCGTCGACCCGCCGATCACGACCACCCGTCCGAAGTCGTGCTTGTGGCTGTCGCGGCGGCGACGGGCCGGGCGGGGGAGTTCGCTGGGCGGTTGCATCGCGATCGTGCCGGGGGGCGGATGCCGCTCGTTCCGTCGCCGCCACACGGGGGGGCGAGCGAACCGTCCGTTACCTTGACTGAAACCCGCCGCAGGGGCTACCCTCGCCGCGTTTTCCCCGATCATGCACGTGGACCGGAGACGGTAGTCCCCCATGAAGCCCAACAAGGCGACCGACAAAAAGGCGGCGGGGAAGCCCGCCGAGGGTAAGCCGGCCGACGCCAAGGCCGGCGGGGGGGCGGGCGACGCCACAGCCGACATCTTCGACGAGCGCCGCGTGAAGCGCCTCATCAAGCTCATGAAGCGGCACGATCTCTCGGAGATCGACCTCCACCAAGCCGATCAGCGGGTGCGGATCCGTCGCGGTGGCGGCATGGTGACTGTTCCCATGGGAAGCCTCGCTGGCGCGGCTCCTCCCCATCCGGCCCCTGCCGTCGGGGGCGCCGCTGCAGCGACGAGTGCGGGCGAGGCCGACAGTTCCCGCGTGGTGATCGTCAAGAGCCCGATGGTGGGCACCTTCTACCGGGCGAGCGGGCCGGAAGTGGCCCCGTTCGTCAAGGTGGGCGACCGCATCGAGCCGGAGAAGTCCGTCTGCATCATCGAGGCGATGAAGGTGTTCAACGAGATTCCCGCCGGCGTCTCGGGCCAGGTGGTGGCGATCCTCGTTGAGAACGGTGCCCCGGTGGAGTTCGGTCAGCCGCTTCTCAAGGTCGATCCCGAACACTGAAGTCGGGTTTCCGGACGGGCAACCGGGCGTGTCCGGCCGGTCGCGAGTGGTCGGTCGGGCAGGTCGTTCGGGCGGCCGGTGCGGAGCCGGTGGCCGACATGGGCCATGGTGCAGTGACGGGTGGGCAGGCATGTTCAAACGGATTCTGGTCGCCAACCGCGGTGAAATCGCCCTCCGGGTGATCCGCGCCTGTCGGGAGATGGGCATCGAGACGGTGGCTGTCCACAGCGAAGCCGACCGCGACGCCCCGTATCTCGAACTGGCCGACGAGGCGATCTGCGTCGGCCCCGCCCGGGCCGCCGACAGCTACCTCCGCATCGATCGGATCATCAGCGCCGCCGAGATCGGCAACGCCCAGGCGATCCACCCCGGCTACGGGTTCCTCTCCGAGAACGCGCATTTCGCCGAGGTCTGCCGCTCCTGCGACATCACCTTCATCGGCCCCACTCCGGAGGCGATGCAGCGCCTCGGCGACAAGAACTCCGCCCGGGCGCTCGCCCGCGCGGCGGGGGTGCCCACCGTGCCCGGCAGCGACGGGCTGGTGACGAGCGAGGAGGATGCCGTCCGCATCGCCCGTTCGATCGGGTTTCCCGTCCTGCTCAAGGCGACCGCCGGGGGTGGCGGCAAGGGGATGCGTGTCGCTGCCAATGATCTGGCGCTCGCCGGGGCGTGGCAGCAGGCGTCGGCCGAAGCCCAGGCGGCGTTCGGCAATCCCGGCATCTACATCGAGCGCTACATCGAGCGCCCGCGGCATGTGGAGATCCAGATCCTCGGCGACCAGCACGGCACGATCGTCCATCTCTGGGAGCGCGACTGCTCCACCCAGCGACGGCACCAGAAACTGATCGAGGAGAGCCCCTCGCCTCGGCTCCCCGAGGCGACCCGGTCGGCGATGTGTGCGGCAGCGGTGCGTTTGGCAACGGTGGCGGGCTACCACTCGGCCGGCACGGTCGAGTTCATCGTCGATCAGCAGGACAACTTCTATTTCATCGAGGACAACGCCCGGATCCACGTCGAGCATCCGGTGAGCGAGATGATCACCGCCATCGATCTGGTGAAGTCGCAGATCCGCGACGCCGCCGGCGAGCCGCTCGGCCTCACCCAGGATGACATCCGTCCGCGCGGCCACGCCATCGAATGCCGGATCAACGCCGAGGACCCGGCGGCCAACTTCCGCCCCTGCCCAGGCCGCATCGACCGGATCATCGCCCCCGGCGGGTTCGGCGTGCGCTTCGATTCTCACGCCACGACCGGCTATGTCGTGCCGCCGAACTATGACTCGCTCGTCGGCAAGTTGATCGTCCATCAGCCCACCCGCCGCGAGGCGATCGAGACCATGGCCCGGGCCCTGCGGGAACTGCGGATCGAGGGGGTGCGGACCACGGTGCCGCTCCACCTCGATCTGCTCGCCAGCGCCGCCTTCCACGAGGCCCGGATCGACACCACCTTCGTCGAGCGTTGGCTCGCCGGGGCATCCTCCTGAAGCCACCATGCACGAAACCCTCGCCCGTCCGCCGAAGGCCACCCACCAGTTCCGCCGCGTCGCCATCCTCTTCGCCGGAGGGCCCGCCCCGGGGGCCAATGCGGTGATCTCCACGGCGGCCATCTCCTTCCTCCGCAATGACACGGAGGTGATCGGGATGAAGCACGGCTACTCATCGTTGGCCGACTTCGCCGCCGAACGGCCGCTGGTGGAGGGGCGCGACTTCGTGCGCGTGACCCCCGAATTCCTCAAGCGCTCGCGGTCGAGCCAGGGCATCCTCCTCGGCACGGCCCGCACGAATCCGGGCCGAATGGTGTCGGCTCCGGAACACCTCGACGATCCGCAGCGGGTCGCGCCCCTGCGGGCCGTCTACGAGGGGCTGCGGTCGCTCGGCGTGGAGGCGCTGATCTCGATCGGCGGCGACGACACGCTCAAGACGGCCAACAAGTTCAAGCTCTTCCAGGACCGCCTTGCGGCGGGCAGCCCGCGGATCCCGGTGGTCCATCTCCCGAAGACGATCGACAACGACTACATGGGGATCGACTTCACCTTCGGCTACTTCACCGCGGTCGACACCCTCGGCAGCGAGATCCGCAACCTCCTCTACGATGCCGAGGCGGGGCGCACCTACTTCCTCTGCGAGACGATGGGCCGCAGCGCCGGGTGGCTGTCGTACGGAGCGGCCATCTCCGGCGAGGCGAGCCTCGTGATCAGCGTGGAGGACATCCACGGTCGCTACCGCGGCGAGGAGACGGTCACCGATGCCAATGGGACCACTCGCATCACGCCGGTGATGAACATCGAGGAGGTTGTCGGCCGGATCGTGAAGACGATGCGGGTCCGCGAGGATCACGAGGGGAAGCAGTTCGGTGTGGTCGTCCTCGCCGAGGGGCTCGCCGAGTATCTGCCGGCGCGGAGCCTCGAGGGCATCCCCCGCGACGACCATGGGCACATCTCCATCAGCCACGTGCAGTTGGGGCGGATGTTCGCCAAGCTCGTGGCCGACGAATACAAGCGGCAGACGGGGCGCTCGCGGAAGGTGGTCGGCCTCCAGCTCGGCTACGAGTCGCGCTGCGCCCGTCCGCATGCCTTCGACATCATGCTCGGGAGCCAGCTCGGGGTCGGTGCCTACCGGGCACTGGCGGAGCGCGGCCTCAACGGTGTGATGGTGAGCGTGTCGGGGCAGCTCGACCTCAACTACGTGCCCTTCGAGGAGCTGGTCGACCCGACGACGCTCGTGACCGTCGTCCGCTACGTCGAACGCGGCAGCGACTTCCACCGCCTGGCGCGGTTCCTCGAGACGTTCGTCAACGAGTAGGCGGCGGTCGCGATCGACCCGCTGCCCTGCTGCCCCGGTTGGTGGGGGCGGCTGCGGGCCGGTGCGGTTCAGACCGTCAGCGTGCCCTTCGTGCTCGGGATCCCCGCCTGGCGCGGGTCGATCTCGGCTGCCATCCGCAGGCTGCGCGCCAGCGCCTTGAAGACCGCTTCGGCGACGTGATGGGCGTTGCGGCCATGGTGGAGGACGGCATGGACATTCGCTCCGGCCCCGGCGGCGAACCCCTCCCAGAAGACCTCGACGAGCTGGACGTCGAAGCTTCCGATCGTGGGCACGCGGAACTCCACGGCGAGCACGGTGGCCGCCCGTCCGCCGAGGTCGATCGCCCCGGTGACCAGCGCCTCGTCCATCGGCAGCGTGCAGTGGCCGTAGCGGCGGATCGCGCGACGCTCGCCGAGCGCCTCGCGCACCGCCTGGCCGATGCTCCGGCCGACGTCCTCGACCGTGTGGTGGCCGTCGACGTGGAGGTCACCCTGGCAGCGCACCGCGAGGTCCACCAGTGCGTGGCCCGCCAGGAGCGTGAGCATGTGGTCGAAGAAACCGAGCCCTGTCTGGATGTCGGCCCGGCCCGTGCCGTCAAGGTCGAGGCCGACGGTGACGGCTGTCTCGGTGGTGGTGCGCGTGACGGCGGCGGTGCGGTGCATGGGGGCGGTGGCGGGTCAGAGGGCGTGGAGGGTGGCGAGGAAGGTGTCGATCTCGGCGTCGGTGCCGACGGTGATCCGCAGTCCGTCGCCCCAGCCGGGATAGTCCATGCAGCGGACGAGGATCCGCCGGGCCTTGAGCGCCTCGTAGACCGGTCGGTGCCGGCCGCTGGGGTGGGTGCACCAGACGAAATTGGCCTCGCTGTCGACCACCTGCCAACCGAGTGCCCGCATCGCCACCGTAAGGCGGTCACGGGTGGCGAGGAGCATGGCACGGTTGGTCGCCAGCCACGATTGGTCGTCGATCGCGGCGGTGGCGGCCGCGATCGAGAGGGCGTCGCAGTTGTACGAATCCTTCATCTTCACCAGCTGCTCGACCACCTGCGGCTGGGCCACCGCGTAGCCGAAACGGATGCCCGCCAGCGCGTACGACTTGCTCAGGGAACGGGTCACGATCACCCGGTCGTCGTGCCGCACGAGATCGATGCAATGCGTCGCTGCGAAATCGCCGTAGGCCTCGTCAACGACCAGCGGGCAGGGCAGCCGTCGGGCCAGTTCGGCCACCCGGTCCGGTGGCAGGCAGGTGCCCGAGGGGCTGTTGGGATTGGCGAGGATCGCCAGGCACAGCGGTTCGCCCGACGCGGTGTTTCCGGCGGCGAAGCCATCGTCGAGCGACCAGTCGGGGCGGAAGTGGTGCTCCTCGCACCGGGCCCCCTGGAGCTGCGCCAGGGTGCGGTAGAGGATGTAGCTGGGATAGGCCATCCGCAGCCACTGCCCCTCCCCGACGAACGAGCGCACGAGGATCGTGAGCAGGTCGTCACTGCCGTTGCCGCAGAGGATCCAGGCAGGATCGACCCCGTGCAGTGCGGCGGCCCGCTCGCGGAACCGGGTCGCCAGGGGATCGGGGTACTTCGCCAGCGTCCGGCCCCCGAGGACCGCGCTCACGGCGCGGGCCACTTCCGGCGACGGCGCGTAGGGATTTTCGTTGGTGTTGAGCTTGATCCAGTCGCCCGACTGCGGCTGTTCACCCGGTGTGTAGCCGGCGATCGCGGCCAGATCGGGACGGACGCGGTGGTTCACGGCTGATTTGCTCGGGGCGTGAGGCGATACCACGTTGGCAGTCTACCTCGCCGCGGCGGAAGCAGCCGCGGAGGCGGTATGACCCTCACGACCGCTCCCACCCAACCCGGCGCCGCCCGCGACATCGCGCCCCCACCGCGCGTCCGCGGAACCACCACGGGGGTCCGCCTGTGGGCCCCGGAGCGTGGCCGATGCCGGGGGCAGGGGCGCGGTTTTCGTGGACGCACCGTCGGGATAGCAGGCTGTGGACAAACGGCCTGCGGCCCGTCAGGGATGGCGTGCCGGGTGCGGAGCACCGGTGAGAACCGGAGGTTTTCATGCCATGGAAAGAGTCCTGGAGGACTTTTTCCACGGCCAGGGAGGCCCGGTGCCCGCAGCCGTGTGGTATCGCCGATTGGTATCGTGGCGCTGTCGTGTCCATTGTCGCGAGGGCCTGCCATGCATGGCGTGATCTGGATCCTGTTGGCTGCCGGAGCGGGTTGCTGCATCGCCCTGCAGGCGGCGGCCAATGCGTCGTTCCGGGGCAACCTCGGCGATGCGCGCTATGCGGCGTTCTTCTCCATCTGCGGCACGATCCTCACCGCCAGCCTGTTCATGCTGGTCGTGAGGCCACCGTTCCCGGCGGTCGTCGCGGTGCGCGGCGCCCCCTGGTGGAACTGGATCGGTGGTCCGCTGGGCGCGCTGATCGTGCTCGCCGGGGCGACGCTCGCCCCCCGGCTCGGGGCGGCCGCCTTCATCGCCGCGGTGGTGGGAGGGCAGCTCGCCTGCTCGGTGCTGCTCGACCACTTCGGCTTGATGAATCTCCCGCGGCAGCCCCTCACTGCCGTCCGGCTGCTGGGGGTGCTGCTCGTGTTTGCCGGGATGCTGCTGGTGAAGTTCCGCTGAGGCGGAGGTTGAGGCCGGTGGTGCACGCCGGCGCCCAACCCGCCGGCCACCGGGCGGGGTGACGCCCCGTCTACTCCCGCGGCGGGACGCGATCGAGGATCACGATCAGGAAGGTGGCCAGCGGACCGAGGAACAGCGACAGGCCCCACCAGACGAGCCCGCTGCGGTTCTTCGCCTGCGCGAGACCGGCGTTGATCAGCGAGAGGGTGCCCCAGCCGACGAAGAATGGAAACCGGTCCTCCATCATGCCTCCCCCGGGCGCGACTCCCCGCGGATCTCCACGCTCCGCCGGTGGGCAGTGAGCCCCTCGGTGTCGGCAAGGATGCGGATCTCGTCGGCGAGTTCACCGAGATCCTCGCGGGTGAGGTGGATGATGCTGCCGCCGCGGACGAACTCCTGCGCCGAGAGGCCGGCGCTGAACCGCGCCGTGCCGCCCGTGGGGAGCACATGGGAGGGGCCGGCGGCGTAGTCACCGGCAGCCACCGGGCTGAAGGGGCCGAGAAAGACCGCGCCGGCATGGCGGATCCGGCCCAGTGTGGCTTCGGCGTCGGCCGTGTCGATCGAGAGGTGCTCGGGGGCGAGGCCGTCGGCGATCGCCTCGGCCTCCGCCATGTCACGGCAGACGACGATCGCTCCGAACCGGGCCAGGGCGTCGCGGGTCAGCGACTCGCGCTCGAGCCGCGCCACCTGCACCCCGAGCGCCGCGGCGACCTCGGCGGCGAGCCGCCGGCTCGCGGTGAGCAGCAGGGCGGACCCGGGCGAGTGCTCCGCCTGGGCGAGCATGTCGGCGGCGATGAACTCCGGCCGGGCGGTGTCGTCGGCGACGACGACGATCTCGCTGGGACCGGCGATGGAATCGATCGCCACGTCGCCGTTGACGAACTGCTTCGCCAGCGCCACGAACAGGTTGCCCGGCCCGACGATCTTGTCGACCCGGGGAAGCCCGTCGATGCCGTAGGCGAGGGCTGCCACCGCCTGGGCACCGCCGACCCGCATCACGCGCTCGACCCCCAGTTCGCGGCACGTCGCCAGCACGTGGGGGTTGTCGGCGCCGAAGGGTGTTGGGGGAGCGACGACGACGATCTCCGGCACCCCGGCGACCCGCGCCGGCACCACCGTCATGAGGAGCGTGGAGGGATAGGCGGCAGCGCCCCCTGGCACACAGATGCCGACGCGGTCGAGGGGAAGATATCGCTGCCGCAGGAGCCCACCTCCCGGCAGCGGGACCGCGGCATCCCTCGGCAACAGCGCCCGTTGGAACCGCTCGACGCGGTCGCGGATCCGGCGCACGGCGGCGAGGAAGCCGGGCTCGACGGTGGCATGGGCGGCGGTGAGCGCCTCCGGCGGCACGAACAGCGGGGCGTCGGCCGCGGCGCCGTCGATGCGTTGGGAGTATTCCACCACGGCGGCGAGACCGCGCTCCCGGACGGCGGAGCAGATCCGCGCCACCACCTGCCGCGGCGACAACGGTTCGCCGAATACGGCGATCGTCCGTTGGCGTCCCCCCTCGCTGACGAGGTCCCCCTGGGAGATCAGCGACCGGCGCAGGGCCTCGAGCCGGTCCCGGTCGCCCGCCCTGGTGAGATCGAGCAGCTGGCAGACCGTCGCGGAGGAGGCTGTCATGGCATTCGGTCGCGACTCGCGGCGACCGCCGAGGCGTGGAGACTGCCACCGGCCGGTGGGATGGCTCCACAGGATACCCACCCGCGGTCCGGCGGCGATCCGCGATCCCGCTGACCGAGTCTGGCAGGCGCCGGGAGGCGGCCGCCCCGAGCCGCAGAAATCACCGTCGGGCGAAGGCCGCGGCGGGCTCGCCGAACCGCTTGGACCACGCCGTGGCGATCCAGTTGTCGGCCGGCTGGCGATGGTCGGTGCCCCCCATGACTTCCGCGAGCACCGCCCTGCCGCGCCCCGCGACGGGGGGCAGGGGGGCGGCATCGTCGCCGGCCCGGGCGACACGATCCCCGAACACCGGGTCGGCCACCAGCCCCGCCGGGGGAACCGGTGCCCGTTCCGCCAAACGCCGGTCGAGTTGGACCGCCCGGTCGATGGCCGCGGCGGCGTCTTCGTGCCGGCCCGCCGCGACGAAGGCGATCGCCTGCCGCAGCCGCGTGTCGGGCAGGTCGGGGGCGATGGTGGCCGCGCGACGGTAGGCATCGATCGCGATCCGCAACTCTCCCGCATCCACAACCGCGTCACGCAGCGCCCGGTCTCCCTGGGCCACGAGCCGCGCTGCCCGCTGCCGCGCGACTCGGTTGCTCGCGTGGGTCGTCGTCGCAGTGCCTCCGACCGCGCGAGGCGTGGACAGGCCGGCGAGGATGCGGGCCCCATCAGCCCTGGCGGGCAGACCGGCGAGCAGACCGGTCCGGCGGGAACGGGTGAGCCCAACGGAGGGGTAGACGCCGGCCGGACCGAAGACCGGCGCGGCACCTGCGGGAAGCCATGACCCGAACGGCGAGACGACGATCGGCGGCCAGATCCAGCCGCCGTATCCCCAGGGGCCACCCCATCCCCAGGCGCTGCAGCCGGGATCACACCAGGTCACCGGCGGGCAGATGGCGCCGCAACCCGGGGACCACCAGCCACCCCGCCAGCCGTTGCCGCAGCCGAGGGCCAGACCGCCCACCACCACACTGCGCACGCCACCGGAAAAGAACCCCCCGTTGCCGCAGCCACTCACGGTCACCGAATCGTACGCGCGGTACGAACCGATGCCACACGACCATCCCACCAGCGGCCAGCCGCCACCGGCGAAGCAGCCGCGCGCGACCGGTCCGCAGCCACCGGTGAAGTGGCCAGAGGCACCGGGCCCGCAGCCCGGATGCCTGGCGGAGGCTGTGACGGCGGGGAATGACACGGCGATCGTGCAGATGATGAGCGGAAGGCAGAATCGACCGGCGCGTATGCTCTGATGCATGACAGACCCTCCCGGAAACCGATTCTACGGCTCCGGGTCGGAAAACGACGCGTCGGGTTCGAACAACGGCGGTGCTGGCTGGCAATCTGGGCAATCCGGGGTGCTCGCTCCGGAGGTGACGCAAGGCGTGCCTGGCTGTTCGGGGGGAACGACCATGGATCGTCGTCTCGACGTCGGGCTCCGGCTGGGATTATGCCGCGACCACGCCCGCACGATCAGCCGGTTGCGGACCCCTGACGCCATCCAGGGCTTCCTCACCGGCCTGCCGATGAACTTCGCCATCGGCCGCACGGCGATGTCGGTGGCGGCCACGCTCGACGCCAACCGCGCCCATTGCCTGGAGGCGTCGTTCGTCGCCGCCGTCGCCCTGTGGATGAATGGCGAGCCACCCCTGCTCCTCGATCTCGGTGCCGAGAAGGGGGACGTCGATCACGTCATCGCCGTCTTCCGTCGCGGTGGCCACTGGGGGGCGATCTCGAAGAGCAACACCCCCTACCTCCGCTTCCGCGACCCGGTGTACCGCTCGCTCCGTGAGTTGGCCCTCTCCTACTTCCCGCAATACGTGCGCCACCGGCGCAAGACCCTGCGCACCTACTCGGTGCCGGTCGACATGCGGCGCTTCACGCCCGACTGGTGGGTGACCCACGACCGCTACTCGCACGAAGTGATCGACGCTCTCACCGCCGCGCGCCACTTCCAACTCCTGCCGCCGGCGATGGATCGCCAGCTGCGCCCCATCGACCCGATCGAGTCGCGGGCCACGCGGATCAAGGACCACCAGCCGCCGCGGGTGGCTGGCCGGGTTCCATCGTCGCCTGCCCGAGCACCCGCCGCAGCGCGGTCATCGCGATCTCGCCGAACTGCCGCGGCGGCACTCTCCAGAGCCGCGGGTTGAGCACCTCCACGCTCACCGCCCCGCGGTAGCCGATGGCGGCCAGCCGCGCGACGACGTCGTCGGGCGGTGCCGATCCCTCGCCCGGCAGGATGCGGTCGGCATCAGCCGCCATCTCGCGCGGCACGTCGGCGATGTCGGAGAGTTGGACGTGGGCGAGGGTGGCGGCGGAGAGCAGGCCGAGGTCGGCGGGCTTGCTCGGCCCCACCGTGAAGTGGAACCAGTCGAGGCACAGGCCGAGCGCCGGTGAACCGACCTCTTCGACGAGCGCCACCGCCGACTGGAGGTTGTTGGGGAAGCTCGCCCGGGAATCGAATTCGAGCGCCAGCCGCACGCCGGCGTCGGCGGCCCGCGACGCGGCCTCCCCCAGGCTCGCCCCGAGCCTCGCCAGATCCTGGCTGGTGAGGGGGCCGAAGACGTCGCCGGCGACGACGAGGACCGGCACTCCGAGGGCACTGCAGAGAGAGAGACGCTCGGCGAAGTGCCGCCAGTGCTCGCGCCGCGCCTCTCCCTGGCTGACGAGCAGTCCACCCTGGAAGGTGGCGGCGACCGGCCGCATGGAGTGGCGGGCGAGGAGGTCGGCCAGCGCTCCCGGGCCGAGCCGGGCGCTGCAGGCATCGACCTGCCCGAGCCACAACTCGATCGCGTGGCAGTGACCGGCGGCGTAGTCCTCGAGCACCGTCTCCAACGGTGTTTCGAGCGAGCAGACGGTGGCCAGGGCCGGGTGCATGCTGCCGCCGCGGGTCAGGAGAGCCGGTCGCGGAGCAACGGCACGACCTCGTCGAGCGGCACGCGCTGCTGCCCGAGCGAATCGCGGTCGCGCAGCGTGACGGTGCGGTCGGTGAGCGTCTGGCCGTCGATCGTCAGGCACCAGGGGGTGCCGGCCTCGTCCTGCCGGGCGTAGCGCCGCCCCACCGAACCCTTCTCGTCATACTGGCAGGCCATGTGGCGCTTGAGATTACGGTACAGGTCGATCGCCACCTCCGGCATGCCGTCCTTCTTCACGAGCGGGAGGATCGCCGCCTTGACCGGCGCCAGACGCGGATGGAGGCGGAGCACCGTCCGGCTGCGCGGCTTGCCGTCCTCGTCCGGCACCTCGTCCTCGTGGTAGGCGTCGCAGAGGAAGGCGAGCACCGCCCGGTCGGCACCGGCCGAGGGCTCGATGACGTGCGGCACGTACCGCTCACGGGAGATGTCGTCGAAGTAGGAGAGATCCTTGCCGCTGCCGCGGTGCCGTGGCTTGCCGTCGGCCCCGGTCTCGACGACCAGCTGGCCGTCGCGGCGCACGAGCTTGCCCTCCATGTGGCTGCGGAGGTCGAAGTCGCCGCGGTGGGCGATCCCCTCCAGCTCGCCGAACTCACCCGGGGCAAGGAACGGGAAGGCGTATTCGATGTCGGCGGTGCCGACCGAGTAGTGGGAGAGCTCGTCGGCGGCGTGCTCGCGGAGCTGGAGCCGGCCGGCGCTGAGACCGAGGTCGAGATACCATTTCCACCGGCGGTCGCGCCAGTAGCGGTACCAGGCGGCCGAGTCGGCCGGTCGGCAGAAGAACTCGATCTCCATCTGCTCGAACTCGCGCGAGCGGCAGGTGAAGTTGCGCGGCGTGA
>SXWA01000027.1 GCA_005791575.1 Planctomycetaceae bacterium | reverse complement strand
GGCTGCGGCTCGGGGACGGGCCCGTCGTCGCCGCGGCGCTCGGTCGCCTCGGGGACCGGGCGGTGCCGGTCGCGGAGCGCCTCGGCGACATCGCGATCCTCGGCGAGACGCGCCCGCCAGCCGCGTACGCTGCTTTCGCGGCACTCGCTGCCGGCACGGCCGAACCGGCTGTCCGCTCCGCGGCGGTCGCGGCGCTCGAGGGGTGGGCCGACGCCGCGACGGCCGACGCCCTTTTCTCCCTCCTTCCCGCCGCCCCGCCGGAGGTGGCCAGTGCCGCGCTGACGGCGCTCGCCGGGCGCTCCGAGTGGGCCGGGAGGCTGTTGGCGGCGGTCGAGGCGGGGACGGTCGCGAAGGACGCGGTGCCGGCGGCGGCGGTCGATCGGCTGCGGCTCCACCGTGGCCTCGACGCCGACCATGTCGCCCGGCTGTTCGGAGCGGTGGACGACGCGGCCCGGGCCTCCGCTGCGGCAGCCGCCGAGGTCGAGCGGCTCGCGGGCATGCTCGCGGCCGGCTCGGGCAGCCCGGTGCCGGGGCGCGACCTGTTTGCCAAGAGCTGCGGCGCGTGCCATCGGCTGTTCGGCAGCGGCGGGCAGATCGGCCCCGATCTCACCAGCCACGATCGGAGCGATCCGCGGGCGCTGCTGGTGCATGTCGTCCAGCCGAGCGCCGCGATCCGCGAGGGCTACGAGACGACGGTGCTGCAGACCGACGACGGCCGGGTGCTGTCGGGCTTCGTGGTCGAGGAGGATCCGGGTGTGGTGGTGCTGCGCCTTCCCGATGGCCGCACGGAGAGCCTGCCGCGCGGGTCGATCGAGGAGCTGCGCCGCAGCCCCGAATCGATCATGCCGACGGGCCTGCTGCGCGACTACTCGTCGCAGGACGTCCGCGACCTCTTCGCCTACCTCCGTGCCACCCAGCCGGTGCCGGGGCGGTGACACCCCGTGGATCATCCCCATCCCTGCGGTGCCGCGGCCGTGCGCCCTCGGCCCGCCAGTCCGGTTCGCGTCAGCGGGCCCGCGGCAGCTTCCCCTCGGGATCGAGGTGCCGGGCGAGGAAGTCGTAGGTGCCCACGCCGTGGATGGCGTGTGGGCCGTCGAACCACTCGATCACGCACGAGTCGGGCTGGCCGAGCTTCACCCAGTGGCGGCGCGTCTTCGCGAATTCCCACGCGACCCACTCGTCGGGCGCCACGCCGTCGTCGTGGCCGCGCTCCACCATGAACGGACGCGGCCAGATGAGCCAGGAGAGCTCCGCGTAGTTGGCGAGGTGACCCATGTTCCACTCGAAGATCTCGTACTCGCCGGTGAAGACGTAGCTGTAGGGGGCGTGATCGACCGCGATCTTGCGCACCCACTCGTCGTAGTCGGCCGAGCAGATCGAGAGCCGGTAGCGCGGCTCGAACGGCGGCACGCGCATCGCCGTCTTCCCGCCGTAGGACAGGCCATAGAAGCCGATCCGCGCGGGATCGACCGCGGGCAGCCCGGAGAGGAAGTCGAGAATCCTGCCATGCTGCGGGATGATGAATGAGAAGAGCGACAGCCCGAGCGGGTTGGCCTTGCGCTGGAGCGTGCGGAAGCGGTCGCCGCCGCGGTAAGGGTTCTGCGGGGCGAAGGTCACGTAGCCACGCCGTGCCAGCTCGGCCGCGAAGCCCTTGTAGACGGAGTGCGCCCTCCCCTCCCCCGTGATCGTGTCCATCGGCACCCCCTCGAGGCCGTGCTGGCAGACCACCGCGGGCCGCCGCTCACCGGCCGGGATCCCCTTCGGCAGAAGGAGGATCCCGCCGGCGATGACGTCGGGAAAGACGTCGATCGTCACCTCCCAGCCGGTGAACGCCGGATCGTCGAGCACCTGCCGCGATCGCGCGGAGGGGGGCATCGAGGGGTCGGGCAGGCGGCCGATCAGTTCGCGGCGCATCCGCTCGCGCTGCGGGGCGAGCGCTGCCTCCGTGCGCGCCGCGTCGCGGGCGGCGGCCGCGTCGCTGACCTCCTTCCAGTCGCGGGCGCGGGCACCCGCCGACCATTCGAGGATCCGCTGGGTGTGCCGGGAGATCTCCTCGAGCTGGCGCCGCTGCAGCTGCCGCGCCGTGGCTGCCACCGCGGTGGCGTCGAGCGGCGGACCGGGGGGGGCCAGCGACGTACCCGGAGCGTCGATCCCCAGGCCGGCGAGGAACTGGCGCACCGCCGCCGGCGCGCCCGCGGGTCCTGGCGTGTCGGCGTCGCCGACGGCATGGAACTTCCCAGCCGCGCCGAGACGGGTGGCGTAGGCACGGGTCTGGCTCGTCTCGTCGGCGAAGGCTGCGGCCGGGATCGGCACGAGCCGTCCCGGGGCCGCACCGCCACCCCGGCCGGGAGACGGTGGTGACGGGCCGGCGAACGGAACCGTCGCGGCCGCCTCGATCACGATTGTGCGCGGGAGCACGAGTGCGGCCGCCTCTGCGTCGCTCGCAGTGGTCAGGAGGCGCCAGACGTTGCGGTCGATCGGCTCCTGCCAGGTGTCTTCACGCGGGCCGAAGGCGCCGCAGACGAGCGCCGCATCGATCCGCTCGTCGCACGCGGCGGCAAGGAGCGCCAGCCGTCCCCCTTCCCCGACGCCGCAGACACCGACCGGCAGGCCAGCGGCGCCGGCCTCGATCCGGTCGACGGCGGCGAGGATCTTCGCGATCTCGTACCCGATGAGATGGCGACCGAGTTCGAAGGCGGGGCGGTAGGCGTATTCCCGGTGCGGCTGGTTGGTGAACCGCACGCGCTCGTTTCCCGAGAACTCGGCGCTGCGATCGAGGATCGTGGGGACGAAGACGGCGCAGCCGGCGGCGACGAGGGACCGCGGCAGCCGCGCGGCCGCTCCGGCGGGGCCGTCGTTTCCGAGCAGGCCGGCGAAGGCCTCGGGATCCCAGCCGGTATCGGGCACGGCGACGACCCAGGCACGCGGCGGGCTCGCGGCGGGGAGGATCGCGATCCCCTCGGCCGAGACCCCCTCGAGCGCCGTGAACGCAACCCGCACGGCCACCCAGTCGGCAGTGGCGGCGAGCGGCGGTGCGGCCCCTGGGGCACCGCGGAGCCACGCGCCGTCGTCCGCCACCCGCTCGTCGACCACTCCGAGGATCGTGCGGAGGCGGGCGCGGGCATCGGCGCGGAAGGCCTCCCGGGAGGAGGCATCGCCGAGCGCCGCCTCCCACGCCGATCGCCGGGCGGCTTTCTCGGCGGTGGTGCGGCCAAGGAGGAAGCGGTCGATCCCCGCCACCATCACCTCGTCGAGTGGACCGGCCGGTTCGAGCGCGGCGGTGCCCGGCAGCGGGTCGCCGTGCGTGACGGCCAGGGGGGCGAGGGCCGCCGCGATCGCCAGTGCCCCGAACCACGATCCTCCGCGCCGCGCACGACCGATCATGTCCGCTCCTCCCCGCGAGTGTGCCGAGATCGACCCGGCCGAGAGGGTAGCCGCGGCGCTCGTCGTCACGCCAGCCGGGGAGCGGGCGCCCCGCGAAACGGGCGACGCCCGCCGGGGAGGCCGGCGGGCGTCGCGGACGCATCGGTTGCAGGCGACCCGCGGGGCGGGCGACCCACGTCAACGACCGGAATCAGAACTGCCAGATCGCGTCGCAGCCGCCGTAGAGCTGGCCGTACTCGTTGAAGTTACGGCCGAAGGGCAGCGGGGTGCCGGCGGCACCGTACTTGTCGGGCGAGTACCAGTCGTAGCGCAGCTCGGGCCGCAAGATGAAGTTGCGGTTCGGCTTCCAGTTGAGGCCGAACGACGCCTGCCAGAAGTTGCCCTGGAACCCACCGTTCCAGTTGCCCGGGCCCTGCGGCACGCCGAAGACGGCGTTCCGCAACCCCGACACCACACGGTAGCCGTTGTTGTCGCGGAACCATTCGAGCCGTGTGCCGGCCACGAGGGTATCGCTGATGTTGTAGAAGAGATACTGGTTGATGCCGTACCACTGGGCCAGGTTGGCCTGCTGGCCGAGCACCGACGGCACCCCCACCGCGCTGAACTGCCACCCGTTGTCGTTCTGGAAGACGTAGGTGACCTTGTCGGAGAGCTCGTTGACGTAGACCGTGCTGAGGACCGAGCGGTTGCCGACCGGCGCGGGCACCGAGAGCAGGGCCGGCTCGTTGCCGCTCGAGGTTGTGATCGTCAGCGTCTGGGTCTCGTCGGGGTCCTTGAAGGAGACTCCGCCGAGGAACGCCGCGTTGCTGTTGGCGCCGGGGTAGCCGGGGTTGGCGATGCCGACGATGTTGATCGGATCGCTGTAGTTGTCCCACCCGTTGGTGATACCGGCATACACCGTCATCTGGTCGTTCGGCGTCCAGGTGTCGAGGATGCCGGTGTGGGTGAACGGCTCGCCGTACTGCATCGTGTAGGCGTGCGTGTAGAAGAAGTTACCGATCGCCGGCACGACTTCGTAGCCGATGATCGTGTAGAAGTGGCCGAACTTGACGGCATGGTTGCCGTAGCCCGCCTCGCCGTACATCTGCGGCAGGGCGAGACCGTAGTAGCGATTGCCCCACGAGGGGGAGGCGGCGACCGGCTGGTTGAGCAGGTTGGCGTCGAGCCCCCGGGCCGTCGTGTAGATGTAGTCGGTGCCGTAGAGGAGGTCGATGCGACCGCCCCAGTCGAACCCGCCATCCTCGAGATCGAGCAGCTTCTCGTTGACGAGGTAGAGCTGGTTGACCTGGCCCTGCCAGTTGCGATCGTTGAACGTGATAGGACCGTTCCAGGGGGCGCCCCAGTTGTTGGCACCGATTCCGGCGTCGATCCACCCGTAGGTCTTCAGGCCACGCTCGGCGAGAAAGTCGGTTTCGAGGTAGCGGTTGGGGCCTTCCTCACCCGTCTCCTGGGCCGCCTCCTGGGGCGGCAGGCCGCGCAGTTCGTAGGCCTCTTCCTGGGGCACGTTGGGAACGACTGGGGTCTGCCCCTGGGCCGTTCCGGCCGCCAGACATGCCGACATGAGGCCGGCGGCGAGCAGCCGCGGCAGCCTCGTGAGAGTGACTCGCATGACGCTTCAGGCTCCATCCCTGGTTGGTGGGAAACGACGGATCCGCGTGGGACGCGAATCTCCTCAGCGATCACGGTGCCCATCGGGGCATCGTGCATGGGGAGGCCACCACGAACCGGTCCGCCGTGACCCGGTCCGCCGCCTGGGGTAGCCGCCCCGCATCAAGGGATCGGCCGATCGTGACGGAAAAGACGGGGTCGGCCGGTCGTATCCGGCAGGGTTTCCCCAACCGGACGGGCGCCTGGGAAGCTGTGACGGTTGGTGGCGATCAGCCGGCCGGATCGAGCGTTCCCTCGAGGAGTGCGGCCACGAAACGTTCCGGAGAGAACGGCTCGAGATCGTCGGCCCCCTCCCCCAACCCGACCAGTTTCACCGGCAGGCCGAACTGCTCCGTCACCGGCATGATCACGCCGCCGCGGGCCGAGCCATCGAGCTTCGCGAGCACGATCCCGGTGCATCCGGCCGCCTCGCGGAACCCCTTGGCCTGGGAGAGGGCGTTCTGACCCGCGGTGGCGTCGATCACCAGCAGCACCTCGTGGGGCGCCTCGGGGATCAACTTGGTGACCACGCGGCGGATCTTGGTCAGTTCCTGCATCAGGTTGGACTGGGTCTGGAGCCGGCCGGCGGTGTCGACGATGCAGACGTCGGCACCCGTCTCCAGGGCCCGGGCGACTGCCCGGTGGGCGACGCTCGCCGGATCGCTGCCGGCGGGACCGCGCACGATCTCGGCGCCGAGCCGCTCCGCCCAGAGGGCGAGTTGCTCGACGGCAGCGGCCCGGACGGTGTCGCCGGCTCCGAGCACCACCTGCTTGCCGTCGCGGGTGAACATCCGCGTGAGCTTGGCGATCGAGGTCGTCTTGCCCGACCCGTTGACACCGGTGACGAGGATCACGGTCGGTCCCTCGGCCGCCCGGGCGAGCGGCGCCGCGGTGGCCTCGAGGCGGGAGAGGAGTTGACGGCGGATCGAATCGACCACCGCCTCCGGATCGACGACGCGCGACTTCTGCCGGTCGCGGACGTCGGCCACGATCGCGCCCGCGGCCGCCGGCCCCATGTCGGTGCGCACCAGGGCCCCGTGGAGCTCCCCGAGGAAGGCGTCGTCGACCAGCCGGCCCTCGCGTTTGAAGAGGTCGCGGACGTCGGTGGCGAGCACCTGCTTGGTCTTGGCGAGGCCGGCCTTGAGCCGGTCGAGGATCCCGGGCCGGGCGGGAGGCTTCTCCCCCGGGGTGTCATCCTTGCCACGACCAAAACCGAAGATCGCCATCGACGGGCTCCGAAGGGAGGCAGGCACGGGCGGATCAGGCGGGCGCGGGTGCACCCGTGCGGTCGGCCAACAGGCGGCCGAGCACCCCGGCGACGAACCGCGGCGAGTCGGCCGATCCATAGCGCCGCGCCAGTTCGATCGCCTCGTCGATCGCCACCGGACCGGGGACCGCGGTATGGAGCAGTTCCTCGGTGGCGATGCGGAGGATCGCCCGGTCGGTCGCCGCCATGCGCGACACCCGCCAGCGCTCGGCCGCGGCGTCGAGCGCGGCGTCGATCTCCTCGCGGTGCGCCACCACGCCATCGACGAGGCTCTGGGCGAACGCCACCAGCGCCGCGCCGTGCAGCCGTCCTGCGAGGAACCGGCTCACGAAGGCGGGGGATTGCTCGGGGTGGAGATCGAGCAGGTAGATGGCCTGGACGGCGACTTCACGGGCACGGCGGCGGTGGGGCATCGTGGCCATGGAGTCAGGTCCCCTGGGCGGCGATCTGCCGCAGGAGCACGACCATCGCCACGGCGGCCGCCGCCGTCTCGCTGCCTTTGTTACCGGGTGCGGGTGTCCCGGAGAGCCCGGGTGCGGGTGTCCCGGAGAGCCCGGGTGCGGGTGTCCCGGAGAGCCCGGGTGCGGGTGTCCCGGAGAGCCCGGGTGCGGGTGTCCCGGGGATGCCGCCGGCGCGGGCGATCGCCTGTTCGATCGTGCCGCAGGTGAGGACACCGAAGGAGATCGGCACCCCGTGCTGCCGTGCGGCCTCCTCGATACCCCGCGAGACGGCCGCGGCGATGTGCTGGTCGTGCGTCGTTTCGCCGCGGATGATCGCCCCGAGGCAGATCACAGCGTCGTGGCGGCCGCTCTCCGCGAGCCGGTCGGCGGCCAGTGGCAATTCGAAGGCCCCGGGCACGCGGGCCACGGTGAGCTGCCCGGGGGCGAGGCCCGCGGCGGTGAGGGTGGCGACCGCGCCGGCGAGCATCGCCTCGGTGATCGCGTCGTTGTAGCGCGAGACGACCACGGCAACCCGCGCTCCGACGGGCAGACGGTCCCCGCCGTCGAGAGCGACGCTCCCCGCGGGGAGCTGGCCGCACTCCCGTGCCGTGGTGCTCGCGCGGCTCGTGGTCACGACTTCAGCCCCTGGAGGAATTCGGCGTTGGACTTGGTCTTCGACAGGCGGTTGACGAGCAGCTCCATGGCGTCGGTCGGGTTCATGTCGCCGAGTACGCGGCGGAGCACGCAGATCCGCCGGTATTCGTCGGGCGCGAGGAGCATCTCCTCCCGGCGCGTGCCGGAGCGGTTGATGTCGATCGACGGCCAGATCCGCTTGTCCACGAGGCGCCGGTCGAGAACGATCTCCTGGTTTCCCGTCCCCTTGAACTCCTCGAAGATCACCTC
>SXWA01000219.1 GCA_005791575.1 Planctomycetaceae bacterium | reverse complement strand
TCCACCAGGTGGCCGACTTCCTCGAGGCCTACGCGAAGAAGCAGCCGGCCCACCCCACCTTCCGCGACGCCCTCGACACCCAGAAGGTCTGCGACGCGGTCCTCGCCAGCGCCAAGAGCCACCGCTGGGAGAAGGTGTGAAGCGCTCGCTCGGCCAGCGTCCGGGCACGAGCCACGGCGCTCCGCACCCAGCGGAGCGCACGCCACCCACCGCGGAACGTATGCGACCCGGCGAGGAACGCCAGCGAGCCCGGCGACTGGCCCTGTGCCCGCTGGCCCCGCGCCGTCAGCTTCCCTCGCCGCAGTGCGGCTCGAGGGCCTTGATCTTCGCCACCCGACGCGCGTGACGGCCGCCCTCGAACGGGGTGTCGAGCCAGGTGCGGACGATCTTGTCCTGCAGTTCCGGCCCGATCATCTCGGCCGACAGGCAGAGCACGTTGAGGTCGTTGTGCCGGCGGCTCATCTCCGCGGTCACCTCGTCGTGGCAGGTCACCGCGCGGACGCCGGGGAGCTTGTTGGCGGCGATCGCCATCCCCACGCCGGTGCAGCAGAGGAGGATGCCACGGTCAGCGGTTCCCGCACTCACCCGGCCCGCCACGTCGGCGGCGATGTCGGGATAATCGACCGGCTCGGTCGTGTGGCTGCCACAGTCGACGACCGCGTTGCCAAGTCGCTCGAGCAGACCGATCACCCGCAGCCGCGCAGACACCCCCCGATGGTCACTTCCGACCGCAATCCGCATGGCTCAACCCCACGTCGTGCCGCCCGGATCCAAGCCGGGCAGTTCCTGCGACAGTGTAGCCAGCCGGGCGAGCAGATGCCCGCGAATCTGCCCGGCACACGCCCGGTAGGTCGATACCGGGCCGCCGATCGGGTCGCTCACGTCCTGCCGGTCGGGGGCGAGCATCGCCACCCGCCCCCCCGCCTCGGGAAACTGGGCGAGGAGTGCGGCCCGGTGAGACGCGGTCATCGTCCAGATGAGATCGGCCTGGCGGACGAGGGTTTCGGTGACCGGCTGGCTCTCGTGGCCGGACAGGTCGGCACCGATCTCGGCCATCGCCTCCAGGGCCCCGGCACTGGCCTTGGCGCCCGCCCAGGCGGCGAGCCCGGCGCTGGTCACCACCAGACCGCGCTCCTCGATCTCGTCGGCCGCGCAGCCGAGCCACTCGGCGGCGAGCTGGCGGAAGAGCGCCTCGGCCATCGGGCTGCGGCAGGTGTTGCCGGTGCAGACGAACAGCACCATCAGGCTCGACAGCCGGCGGAGCGTGTCGGCCGAGACGATCCCGGGATGGACGACCCGCACCCCCGACGGCTCGACGGCGATCGTGGTCGCGGGCTGGGCATAGCGGGCCCGACCGTCGTCGATCACCAGCGCCAACGCATCCCCCGCCCGGGCGATCAGATCGGCGGCAGTGACGACCGTCTGGCCATCCAGCAGCGGCTCGGCGAGCGCCAGTGGCCCGGCATGCATCCGCAGGCTTTCGGCGACCATGATGTGGCCCGGCACGCGGAGACGCAGCCGGCCGGCCGCCACGATCCGTTCCCGCGCCGGTTCGGGCACGCGCCGGCCCAAGCCATCGGGATCGTCGTCGGGGACGAGGGCCGCGACCGGTCCCGGCCAGCAGCGCCGGGTGAGCCGCCGCCCCACCGGCGGCAGGCGCGGCGACCAATCGAGCGCTTCGTCGGCACTCTTGAGGGCGAGGGAGAGCAACGGCTCGTCGGGGCGCGGCTGCACCAGCGCCCCCAGCCGGGCCACCGCCTCGGCATCGCGCACGCTCGCGGCGGCGACGTAGTCGGTCTCGGTGGGGAAGCCGACGCAGCGCCCCTCGGCGAGCATCTGCACGGCACGGTGCACGACGTCGCGGGGATCGTCCGCACGGCGCAGGTCGATGACCGTTGGCGGCATGGGCAAGGCCGGGGAACCGGGCCCCCCGGGGGGAAACGAACGAGGAAAAGTACCGGTCCGGCGGGAGGCCAGTCAAGCAACCCGCCTTCCAGCCGCTCGGGAAACATCCGCCGATCGCCGGCCAGTTCGCCTTGTGGCCGATCGGTGGGCTCCGCTATTCCTCCGCGGCTTTCCCCGCGGTCGTTTCGCACCCCGCCGCCATCGCACCATGCTGCTGACCAGCCGCTGCCATCCGTCCGCCGATCCTGTCCGGCCCCCGGCCGGCAGCCGATGGGCGGTCGCGTTCCTGCTGCTCGCCGTCGGGATGGCGCCGGTGCGTCCCGCCGCCGGTCAGTTGGCCCCGGGACCGTTCCCCGAGCCGGTACCCCCCGCGGCTCCGCTCCCGGCACCTGCGCCGCCGCAACCACAGACTTCGGCGCTGCAGCCCGCCCCGACGGCGGCCGGCGGTGTCGTGCCGACGACCGCCGCGGTGCCCCCCGCCACGCCCCCACTCGCCGCGCCGCCCGGAACGGCCGTCCCCGGCCAGCCCGGCACAGCCTCCCAGCCCGGCACCGCCACGCAATCCGGCACCGCCCCGGCTCCGCAGACCGGCGAGCGGATCGTCGAGGTGCGGATCGAGGGCAATCACGCCACTGAAGTCTCGAAGCTGCCCAAGCTCTCCACCCGCGCCGGCCAGGATTTCGATCCCCAGGCGATCGCCGAGGACGTGCGCATCCTGCACCGCTCGCGGAAGTTCGTCGACGTCCACCCGAAGATCGTCCGCGTCGCCGACGGGGTGGTGGTGGTCTTCCAGGTGGTCGAGCGGCCGATGCTCCGGTACGTGAAGTACATCGGTAACGAGAAGGTGATGACCCGCACGCTGCGCAAGAAGGCGGAGATCGACGTCGGCGACTCGATGGATCCCTACGTCGTCGAGGAGGCGCGGCGGCGGATCGAGTCCTTCTACCACGAGAAGGGCTACGAGGCGGCGCGTGTCTCGACCATCGAGGGCAACAAGCCGGGCGACAAGGGGGCGGTGTTCCTCATCGACGAGGGGCGCAGCAAGAAGACCCTCTGGACCGGTTTCGTCGGCAACACCATCGCCAGCGACGCCCGGCTCCTCACCCAGATCAAGAGCAAGCCGGGGATCTTCTGGCTCATCGGCGGCGACGTCGACCGGCAGAAGATCGACGAGGACGTCGACCTGCTCACCGCCTACTACCGCAGCCTCGGCTTCTTCCAGGCGAAGGTGGGGCGCGAACTGGAGGTGGTGCACGGGGGGGGCCGCGACTGGACGATGCTCACCTTCGTGATCAGCGAAGGACCGCGCTACTCGGTGCGGAGCGTGTCGTTCCTGGGCAACAGCCGCTTCAAGAGCGAGTTCCTCTCCCGCGACCTCAAGCTGAAGAGCGGCGAGCCGTTCAACCAGTCGAAGATGGACGCCGACCTCGGCCTGATCCGCGACATCTACGGCGGCCGTGGCTTCGTCTTCGCCGACATCCGCGCCGATCCGCGCTTCCTCGAGGAACCGGGCCAGCTCGATCTCGTCTACAGCGTCAACGAGGGGCAGCGCTACCGTGTCGGGAAGATCAACGTCCGCATCCGCGGCGAGCATCCCCACACCCGGCATGCCACGATCCTCAACCGCCTCTCGCTGCGCCCGGGCGACATCCTCGACATCCGCAAGCTGCGCGAGGACGAACGGCGCCTGAAGTCGAGCAGCCTGTTCCTCACCGACGCCTCGAAGGGGGAGGGGCCGCGGATCGCCTTCAGCAAACCCGATCCGGCCGAGATCGAGCGGGAGCAGATGGCCCGCGACCCGAACCGGCCCGGGTTCCGCGGCCAGAGCCCCGATGGCGTGGTCGATGAACCGGCCGATGCGGTGATCGACCTGGTGCTCGAGGGGGACCTCGCACCGGAGGAGACGGCCGGTCAGGTCGCCCCAGCTGCGGTGCCGGCGGGCCCGACGGCGCCAGCCGCGCGCCGCGACGACCACACGGTTCCGGCCGCGGCACCGAAGCAGGTGTGGCGTGGCCAGAGCCCGCCGCCGGGTTACACCGCGCAGCCCGCCCCTGGTTACACCGCGCAGCCCGCCCCTGGTTACACCGCGCAGCCCGCCCCTGGTTATCCCGCGCAGCCCGCCCCGGGCTATGCCCCACCCGGCTCTTATCTGCAGCCTGCTCCGGCCGCACCGCAGGCGCCGAGCTATGCCGGCCAGCCGGCGCCCCGCTACGCCCAGGCGCCCGGTCAATCGTCGTTCGGTGTGCCGGTGGTGCCTGCCCCCGCCGCCGCGCCACCTCCCGGCCCCTGGGGTGGCAGCCCGATCGCCCCCACCGGGCCCGAGGCGGTTGATTACGGCCGGACCGTCGCGCCCCAGCCGGTGACGGTCGCCCAACAGCCAGGCGCCGTGTTTCCCGGCGTCGCCCCGGCGGTGCCGCCGCAGGCGATGCAGCCCGGCTTCCTCCCGCCGCCCGGGGCCCCCGGGGGAATGGCCCCCTTCCCCGGCGCGCCCGGGGGCGTAGCCCCCTTCCCCGGCGCGCCCGGCGTGCCCGACTTCGGCGGCCCACCACCGCTCCAGGTGTTTCCCGGCACCGAACCCTACGTGATCGTCGACGTCGACGCGGAAGAGACGCAGACCGGCCGCCTGATGATCGGTGCGGGGGTCAACTCCAATGCCGGCCTCGTCGGCAACATCGTGATCGACGAACAGAACTTCGACCTCTTCCGCCTGCCGCGGAGCTGGGACGACATCCGCAACGGCGTCGCCTTCCGCGGTGCCGGCCAGCGCTTCCGGCTCGAGGCCGCCCCCGGGACCCAGCTCCAGCGCTACACCGCCACTTTCCAGGAACCCTATCTCTTCGACACGCGGATCGGCCTGTCGACGAGCGCCAGCTACTACACGCGGTACTTCTACGACTGGGCCGAAGCACGCGTCGGTGGCCGGGTGGGCCTCGGCTACCAGTTCGCCTTCGCCCCCGACCTGTCGGTGAACGCCGGCTTCCGCGGCGAGAGTGTCGACGTGTTCAACCCGCGCGTGCTCGCGCCCGACATCGTCAACATGCTCGGCACCAACTCCGTCTACGGCTTCAGCGGCGGCATCATCCACGACACCCGCGACAGCCCCTTCCTCCCCACGCAGGGCCACCTGCTGACGTTCGAGTTCGAGCAGGTGATCGGGACCTTCGTCTACCCGCGCGGGATCCTCGAGGGGCGGCAGTACTTCCTTCTCAACGAGCGCCCCGATGGCTCGGGGCGGCACGTGCTCTCGGTCGGATCGGTGCTCGGCATGTCGGGCCCCGACACCCCCGCGTACGACAACTTCTTCGCCGGTGGCTACAACACCCTCCGCGGTTTCGTGTTCCGCGGGGCGAGCCCCCGTCAGGACGGCGCCATCGTCGGCGGTCCGTTCCAGTGGCTCAACACGGTCGAGTACCTGTTCCCGATCACCGCCGACGACACGCTCCGCGGGGTCGTGTTCACCGATTTCGGTACCGTCGAGTCGAACGTCTCGATCAACAACTTCCGCGTCGCCCCCGGTTTCGGTCTGCGGATCACGCTGCCGGCGATGGGTCCGGCGCCGATCGCGCTCGACTTCGCCGTCCCGGTGGTCTACGCGCCGTACGACAGCCAGCAGCTGTTCAGCTTCTTCGTCGGCTTCGCCCGCTGACCGCCCGCCCCACCCCCCGCCTCCCATGAGCCGACCTCCCCTCTCCGGTGGCCGCGACGAACGGATCCTCGTGGTCCGCACCCGCTACGTCGGCGACACGGTGATGGCGATCCCGTTCCTCCGCAACCTCCGCACGCGGTATCCGGAGGCGCGGATCGACGTCCTGGTGGAGAAGGTGTCGGGCGCGGTGCTCGCCGACTGCCCCTACCAGGACGAGTTGATCCCCTGGGAACTGCCACGCCCCGGCCATCCGCTCTCCCCCGTGCTGGTCACCTCCATCTGGCGCATGGCGCGTTGGCTCCGGGGCCGCGACTACACCCGGGCCTACGTCCTCAAGCGTGCCCTCTCGAGCGTGCTGCCGGTGTGGCTGGCGGGGATCCCCCACCGGGTCGGCTTCGGTGGCGGCGGCCGGCAGCTGCTGCTGTCGCGGAGTGCGCCACTGATCCGCCACCGTCACGAGGTGGAACTGTTCCTCGATCTGCTGCGTGCCGACGGCATCGCCATCGACGACGCGCGCAACGAAAACTGGCTGTCGGCGGCGACCCGTGCGGCGATCGAGCCGCTTCTGGCCCACCTGCCGCCGGAGCGCACGAAAGTCTTCCTCAGCCCGAAGTCGACCTCCTGGGAGCGCGAATGGCCCGAGTCGCGCTGGGGGGCGCTGGTGGCGCGGCTGGTGCGCGAGCGGAACGGTGAGATCGTCTTCTGCGGCGCCCCCTCGCAGATGCCGTTCCACCAGCGGATCATCGACCTCGCCGGCCCGCTGGCGAAAGGGCACGCCCACGACTGGTCGCAGCGAGTGAAACTCCAGCACCTCGGCGGGCTGCTTGCGGCGATGGACATCTGCCTCGGCGTCGACAGTGGGCCGGTGCACGTCGCCGCCAGCCACGGCACCCCGGTCGTCGTCCTCGTCGGCCCCACCGATCCCAACCACTGGTGCCCGTGGGACACTCCGGCGGTGGTCCTCCGCGGCCCGGTGACGCCGGCGCGGCGCTGGGGAGGCACGAAGGCCGATCCCCCCGCCCTGCGGGTCGCACCCGCCACCACGCGCGGCCGCGCCGCCGGCGCCGGTGGCACCTCTTCCGGCCTGCGCTGGGAGCCGGGGGAGGCGGCGATGGACTCGATCTCCGTGGCCACGGTCTGGGATGCGGCGATCGGCCTGCTCGACACGCCTGCCGCGACGCGGCCCAGGCTCCGCGCCGCTGGCTGACGGCGGGCGGTTATCCACGCCGCCGAACGCCCCCGCGGTCGGCTCACCCGCGATCCGCCCCCCCTGCGGCACTGCCCGCGGTGAAGCCGCTCGCCCAGGCCCACTGGAAGTTGAAGCCGCCGATCCGGCCATCGACGTCGAGCAGCTCGCCGGCGAGGAACACGCCGGGGCAGACGCGGCTCTCCATCGAGTCGAGCCGGACCTCCGCCAGCGGCACCCCCCCCGCGGTCGCCTCGGCGACGTTCCAGCCCCGGTCGCCGCTCACCGGCAGCTCCATCCCTTTCACCACGCCGACCAGGCGCCGCCGTGCCTCGCGCGGCAGGTCGCCCGTGGGGGGTGCCGCCGCCTCGGCAGACAGGCATCTGACGAGCCGCTCGGAGAACCAGGGCTTGAGCGCGGCGAGGATCCCGCGCGGCCCGGCATCGAGGAGCAGCCGCTCGACGGCCGCCGCGTCGAGCGCCGGCAGCCAGTCGATCAGGAGGCGCGCCGCGGGATCGTGGAGGCGTGACACGAGCCAGTGGCGGCTGATGTCGAGCGTGGCCGGACCCGAGAGGCCGGTGTGGGTGCACAACGTGCTCCCCTGGCTGTCGGCACTGACCTTCCCCGCCGCCGACACGAGCCGGAAGCGGCACGGCAGCGCCAGACCGGAGAGCCCGCGGATCCAGTGGTCTCCAGGGAGGACCAGCGGCACCAGCGCCGGCACGATCGGTCGCGCGAGCCCATGCCCGAGTGCTGCGGCGAGGGCGAAGCCGGACCCGTCGGAACCGCTCTTGGGGAGCGACTGCCCGCCGGTCGCGAGGATCACGCTTCGCGCCGTGCATGTGCCGGCCGCCGTCTCCAGGCGAAACCCCTCCGGCCCGCGCGCAAGCGCCGTCACCGCCGCCGGGTGCATCACCCGCACCCCCGCCCCGGCGGCTGCCCCCAGGAGGGCATCGAGGATCGTGCGCGCCGAGTCGGTTATGGGAAAGAGCTTGCCGGTGTCTGCCTCCCGGTAGAACTCCACCCCCTGCTCGCGGAAGAAGGCCACGGTCCGGTCGACACCGAACCGGCCGAGCACCTTGCGGATCGCCGGTGCGGTGCTCCCCGCGTAGTCGGCCGCGCCGACCTGCCAGTGGGTGACGTTGCAGCGCCCGCCTCCCGAGACGAGGATCTTCGCGCCGATCCGCCGGGCGCCGTCGAGGGCCAGCACCGAGACCGCCCGTCCCGCCGCCCGCTGGGCCCGCGCCGCGAACGTGGCGGCGAACAGGCCGGCCGCCCCGGCCCCGACGACGACCACGTCCGCCGAGCGCCCGACCGCCCCCGTGTCGGCCGCCGACCCGGCCCCGGGCGGCTGGTATCCTTGAGGTGCCATGCGTCTGCCCGAGGACACGCCGAGACATCGTGCCGGGTCGTGGCTGCCGCGGTTCGCCGCGGTGGTGATGGGGACGGTATCGGCCGGCCTTGCGGCCGGGATGGCACGGGCGGAGGCGCCCGACTTCGGCCGCGACATCCGCCCGATCCTCGCCGAGAACTGTTTCTATTGCCACGGCCAGGATGCGGCCAAGCGGCAGGCTGACCTGCGGCTCGACCAGCGCGCCGCCGCCATCGCCGCGCGGGCGATCGTGCCGGGCGAGACCGGGGCGAGCACCCTCCTCGAGCGGATCCACTCCACCGACGCCGAGGTGGTGATGCCCCCGCCGGCGTCGAACCGGCGGCTCGGGCCCGAGCAGAAGGCGCTCCTCGAACGCTGGATCGCCGCCGGCGCTCCCTATGCCGACCACTGGGCGTTCGTCGCGCCGCAGCGCCCGCCGTTTCCCGAGCCGGCCGCTGGGCCCTCCGGCTGGCCCGCGGGCGCCATCGACCGGTTCGTCCTCGCCGGCCTGGTCGGCACCGGGCTGGCCCCGTCACCCGAGGCCGACCGGCCGACGCTCATCCGCCGCCTCCATGCCGATCTCGTCGGCCTGCCGCCGACACCGGAGGAGGTCGATGCCTTCGTCGCCGATCCCGATCCGGCGGCCTACGACCATCTCGTCGATCGGCTCCTCGCCAGTCCGCACTATGGTGAACGGATGGCCCTGCCCTGGCTCGACGCGGCGCGCTACGCCGACAGCAACGGCTTCCAGCAGGACGGCGACACCTGGCAGTGGATCTGGCGCGACTGGGTGGTGCGCGCCCTCAACGACGACCTGCCCTTCGACCGCTTCACCATCCAGCAGCTCGCCGGCGACCTGCTCGACAACGCCACGACCGACGAGAAGATCGCCAGCGCCTTCAACCGCAATCACCTCCTCAATGGTGAAGGGGGGGCGATCGCCGAGGAGCAGCGGTTCAACACCCTCTTCGACCGGGTCGACACCACGGCCACCACCTGGCTGGGCCTGACGATGGCCTGCGCCCAGTGCCACGACCACAAATACGACCCGCTCACCCAGACCGACTACTACCGCCTCCTCGACGCCTTCAACCGGGTGCCGGAGACGGGGGCCCCCCAGTATTTCTCCACACGGATCCGCGTCGCCCCGCCGCTGGTCGAACTGCCGACCGCGGAAAACACCGCCGCGATCGCCGACTTCGAGAAGCGGATCGCCGCGGCCGACGAGGCGGCCCGACCGATCATCGAGGCCGCCTTCGCCGGCTGGCGCGCCGGGGTGCTCTCCGGCGGCGCCGAAGGCCGCGGTCTGCCGGAGCCACTGGTGGAACGGCTCCGGAAACCGGACGGGGAGCGCTCCGCCGAGGAGAAGCAGGCGGTGGAGACCGACCTGCGCACCCATTTCGACGCCAAGGTCCGTGGTGGCGTGGTCGGCAGCCAACCGGCGGTGCAGACGGCCGACGGCCTGCGGAAGGAACTGGCCGCCTACCGCGCCGACCGCATCCCGCGGGTGATGGTGATGAGCGACGAGCGGCCGCGCGAAACCCGGTTGCTCGGCCGCGGCGACTATCTGACGCCGCAGGGGGAGCCGCTCGGCTTCGCGCCGCCTGCCTTCCTGCCCCCGCTGCCGGCCGACCTCCCGGCCAACCGCCTCGGTCTGGCACGGTGGCTGTTCACCCCCGAACAGCCGCTCACGGCGCGGGTCCACGTCAACCGGATGTGGCAGCACTTCTTCGGCACCGGGCTCGTGAAGACCGCCGAGGATTTCGGTGTCCAGGCGGAGTATCCGCGGCACCGCGACCTGCTCGACTGGCTGGCTGTCGAGTTCCGCGACGGCGGCTGGAGCCAGAAACGGATCCACCGTCTGATCGTCACCAGTGCCACCTACCGCCAGGCGAGCCGGATGACGCCGGCCCATCTGGCCCTCGATCCGGAGAACCGACTCCTCGCCCGAGGGAGCCGCTTCCGGATGCCGGCGCAGATCCTCCGCGACTGGGCGCTGGCCGCGGCCGGCCTCCTCGACCGGCGGATCGGCGGGCCCCCCGTCTACCCGTACCAGCCCGAGGGGATCTGGGAGTCGCTGGCGATCACCAAGGAGCGCGACTTCACCTATCCCACCTCGCAGGGTGCCGACCTCCACCGCCGCAGCCTGTACACCTTCTGGCGAAGGACGGTGAGCCCCGCCAACATGTTCGACACCGCCAACCGGCAGACCTGCCGGGTGCGCGCCTCTGTCACCTCCACACCACTCCACGCCCTGACCACGCTCAACGACCCCACCTGGGTCGAGGCTGCCCGGAATCTCGCCGCCCGCTGCCTGACCGCCGCCGACTCGACGGAGGCGCGGCTGGCGCTGGCCCTGCGGCTGGTGGTGGGGCGGCCGGCCACCACGCCCGACATCGAGGCGCTCACGCGGATGCACCGCCGGCAGCGGGAGATCTACGCCGCCGATCCGGCCGCCGCGGCCCGGCTCGTGGCGGTGGGGGCGAGCCCGCGCGATGCCGCCGTCGATCCGGTCGATCAGGCGGCGCTGGCGGCGGTCTGCCTGGCGATCCTCAACCTCGACGAATCCCTGACGCGGGAATGATCTCCCGCGGGAACCGCACCATGCATCCCCTGCTCGCCGAAAACGTCGCCCGTGTCACCCGCCGCCAGCTGTTCGGCGTTGGTGGCACGGGCCTCGGTGCGGCGGCGCTGGCGACCCTCCTCGCCCGCGACACCGCCGCCGGTACGGTCCTCCCGGGGCTGCCCCACCATCCCCCGCGGGCGAAGCGCGTGGTGATGCTCTGGCAGGGGGGCGGGCCGTCGCACGTCGATCTCTTCGATCCCAAGCCGGAGATGGTGCGCCAAGCCGGCGCCGACATCCCCGAGAGCGTGCGCGGCACGACCCGGCTGTCGACGATGAGCAGCGGCTACGCCAAGTGGCCCACCGTGCCGGCGATCAAGCCGTTCCGGCGCTACGGCGCCGCCGGGATCGAGTTGAGCGAGATGCTGCCGAGCGTCGGGGGCATCGCCGACGACCTGTGCCTCGTGCGCAGCATGCACACCGAGGCGGTCAACCACGCCCCCGGCGTGACCTTCTTCCTCACCGGGGCCCAGGTCCCCGGGCGCCCGAGCCTCGGTGCCTGGCTGACCTACGGGCTCGGCAGCGACACCGACGACCTCCCCGCCTACGTCGTCATGACCTCGAGCGACAAGGGGAAGACCTGCGGGCAGTTGTTCTTCGACTACTACTGGGGCAGCGGCTTCCTCCCCAGCCGGTATCAGGGGGTCCGCTTCCGCAACACCGGCGAACCGGTTCCCTACCTCGCCGATCCACCGGGGGTGAGCCGGGCGGCGCGGCGGGCGCTGCTCGACGATCTGGCGGTGCTCAACGCCGCCCACCTCGCCGAGTACGGCGACCCCGAGATCGACACGCGCATCGCCCAGTACGAGATGGCCTTCCGGATGCAGGAGAGCGTGCCGGGGCTCGTCGACCTCGCCACCGAACCGCAGCGCGTGCTCGACCGCTACGGGGCCGACGTCCGCACCCAGGGATCGTTCGCCTTCAACTGCCTCGTGGCCCGGCGGCTCCTCGAGCGCGGCACGCGGTTCGTGCAGTTGATGCACGCCGGTTGGGACCAACATAACAACCTCCACACCCAGTTGGCGGAGCAGTGCCGCGACACCGAGGGGCCGGCGGCGGCGCTGGTGCTCGACCTCAAGGAACGGGGGCTACTCGACGACACGCTGGTGGTCTGGGCCGGCGAATTCGGTCGGACCCCCTTCGGCCAGGGCGACCCGGCCAACCCCAAGGGGCGCGACCACTTCGGGAGGGCCTTCTCCTGGTGGCTGGCGGGCGGCGGCGTGCGCAAGGGGCACGTCCACGGGGCGACCGACGATTTTGCCTGGAACATCACCGCCGACCCGGTCCATGTCCACGACATGCAGGCCACGCTCCTCCACCTGCTGGGGATCGACCACACCCGCCTCACCTTCCGCTACCAGGGGCGGCAATTCCGCCTCACCGACGTCCACGGCCACGTCGTCTCCGGGATCCTCTCCTGAGCGGAGCCCCCCCGCGGCGACCACCGTTCGCGGAAGCGGCGGAAACGGGGCAAGAGCGGGGTCCGCGGGTGGCGGCGGAAAGTCGGCATGTCGTACCGGTCGTGCGGCCCCAGCCGGCAAAATCCCGGGAAAAACGCCCTCCCAGAGCGTTGAACCGGGCACGCGCGTTGGTATCGTCGGTCGCAGAGTCGCGGATCTCGCCGGCAGGTGACGGCGGGTGCCGCGACGATCCTCCGGGGATCCGACCGGCATGCCGCTTGCCAACCATCCCGATCCGGACGAGGTCGATTGCCTGCTCCGCAATGCCGAATTGCGGGACGCGATCGAGCCCTACCTCGACGAGTCGATCAGCGAACTCGACCTCGACCGGCTGCCCACGCGGGTCGAGAACCGGTTCCTGGAATCGATGCTCGCCTGGGAGCAGGCCCCGCTCGAGACCGTGGCCCGCTGGTTCCAACCGGTGCTCGCCCTGCAACCGGCGTGCACCCTCGACGACGGCCGACTCCACGACCGGCTCTGGGAAACGATCGAGCGGCTGTTCGAGAAGCGGATCGTCCTCGACTTCACCGATCATCTCTCCGATCGCGAGCTCTACACCCTGATCCGCCGCGACATCCTCACCGCGGTCGTGAAGCGCGTCGATCTGCCGGACAACTACGTCCACTTCGACTGCAGCGCCAGCGACGACGGCGACATGTGGACCTGGCTGACCTACTACGCCAGCGACGGGGAGCGCGAGGCGTGGGGCGAGGACACCGGGCGCGAACCGCCGCCGCGGCGGGTGCCGGCCCATCCGCGGGCACTGCCTGTCGCCCCGGTCTGAGGGCAACCGGGCCGGCTCGGCAGCGGCGCGACCCCCGCCTCCCGCCATCCAGACGCCGTGGCTTCCCGCCCGGCTGGGGAACCACGGGGGTCGGGGTGGCCCCGCGGGTCGCGGTGGAGCCCAGTGCAACAGCCGCTCCGGCTGCTTCCCCCGCGTCCGCCGCGTATTCTTGTGGCACCTTCGTCCACCGGCCGCGGATCATTCCCGGTTGCCGCACCCTGGAGGCCCATCCATGCCCATCCGCCCGATCACCGTTGCCTGCTCGGTCCTGCTGGCCATCGCCAACGCGAGTGCGCCGGCCGCCGAGCCCGCCGCGATCCGCACCGCGATCGACCGCGGGGTGCGCTACCTCAAGGAGTCGGGGCAGGAAGCCGACGGCAGCTTCTCGCCGAAGGCCGGTCCGGCGGTGACGGCGCTGGTGATCACGGCGCTGGCCACCAATGGTGTGGCGGTGGACGATCCGACGGTGGCCCGCGGGCTCGCGCACCTGCTCACCTTCCGGCAGCCCGACGGCGGCATCCACACCCCGGGCGCACCGGTCGCCAACTACGAGACGGCGATCGCGATCATGGCGCTGGCGGCCTGCAACACCGACGGCCGGTTCGACAAGGAGCTCACCGCGGCCGCCGCCTTCCTCAAGGCGCTGCAGTGGGACGAGGGGGAGGGCCGCGGGCCGGACGACCCCGCCTACGGCGGCGCCGGCTACGGCCGCCAGCAGCGCCCCGACCTCTCCAACACGCAGTTCTTCATCGACGCGCTCCGCGCTGCCGGGGCCGCCGAGGACGACCCGGCGATCCAACGGGCGCTGACGTTCGTCTCGCGCACGCAGAACCTCCCCGGACCGCACAACGACCAGCCCTTCCCTGCCAAGAACCCCGACGGCGGCTTCTACTACACCCCCGCCGCCGGCGGCGAGAGCCAGGCGGGGAAAACGCCGGAGGGGGGCCTGCGCAGCTACGGCTCGATGACCTACGCCGGCCTCAAGAGCATGATCTACGCCGGCGTCACCCGCGACGACCCGCGGGTCAAGGCGGCACTGGCCTGGCTCGGCAAACACTACACCTTCGCCGAGAATCCCGGGATGGGGGACAGCGGCCTGTTCTACTACCTCCAGACCGCCGCCAAATCGCTCGATGCCTTCGGTGTCGATGCCTTCACCGACGCCGCCGGCACGGCCCACGATTGGCGCGACGAACTCTCGACGGCGATCCTTTCCCGGCAGCAGGAGAACGGCTCCTGGACCAACGCCAACGCGCGGTGGATGGAGGGTGACCCGAACCTCGTCACCGCCTACGCCCTCCTCGCCCTCACCCGCTGCACCCCCTGAGGTCTGCTTGCCGTCGGAGGATTCGCGATCCGCGCCGCGCGATCGGATCCCCGTCCGTGTTCCCCCTCCCGACGCAACGATCCCTTCCACACTCGTGGAGATCGCCGATGATGCATCGCCCCGCACGTTTCGCCCTCGTCGTGCTGCTGTCGTCGCTCTGCCGGTCGGTGCCCGCCGACACCCCGCGCATCGGCGACACCGTCGCCGACCTGCGCTTCAAGGACATCTGGTACCAGCAGCGGTCGCTGGCCGATCTGGGGAGCCCGAGGGCGACGGTGCTGGTGTTCGTGAACCTCACCTGCCCGCTGGTGAAGCGCAGCTGGCCGAAACTCGTGCGCCTCGACGAGGCCTACGGGCCGCGTGGCGTGCGGATCGTGGCGATCGATTCGGCCGCCGCTGACGAGATCGCGGAGCTGGCACGGACCGGGCTCGAACATGGGGTCGGCTTCCCGCTGGTGAAGGACCACGCCGCCGAGGCCGCCGCGGCGCTCGGTGCCGAGTTCACCCCCCAGGCCGTGGTCCTCGACGAGCAGCGCCGGATCGTCTACCGGGGCCGGATCGACGACCAGCTCCGCCTCGGGGGGGAGCGCCCCGCCGCCACGCGCGAGGATCTCCGCGAGGCCCTCGACGACATCCTCGCCGGTCGGCCGGTGGCGGTGGCGGAGACGCCCGTCGATGGGTGCCGGATCACCCGGCCGGCTCCGACCGCGGTCGCACGGGAGGTCACGTTCCACGAGCACGTCGCCCCGATCCTCGCCGCCCACTGCCAGGAGTGCCACCGTGAGAACGGCGGCGCCCCGTTCCAACTGGTGACCTACGACGACGTCGCCGGCCAGGCCGAGGCGGTGGCGGAGGCGGTCGCCGAGCGGCGCATGCCCCCCTGGTATGCCAGCCGTCGCGAGCACTTCATCAACGAGCGCGGGCTCTCGGCCGACGAGCGGCGCGTGATCGCCGACTGGCTGCGGTCCGGTCGCGCGGTCGGCGACCCGGCGCGGTCCCCCGCACCCCCGATCGCGGCCGAGGGGTGGGAGATCGGCACTCCCGACCTGATCACGACGGCGCTCACCGCGGATGCCCTGCCCGCCGACGGGTTCATCGATTACCGCTACGTGATCCTGCCCCACGTGTTCCTCGCCGAGACGTGGGTCTCGGGGGTGGAGATCCGCCCGTCGAATCCGGGCACCGTGCATCACTGCAACCTCGCGTTCATGGCGGTCGGCGACCCGGTGGACGACAGCAACTTCATCACCGGCCGCGTGCCCGGGGGCACGGCGATGATCCTCGACGAGGGGATGGGGTTCCGCATCCCCGCCAACTCGGTCCTCGTGCTCCAGATCCACTACACGACCACCGGCAAACCGGAGAAGAACCGGATGAGCGTGGGACTGAAGTATCCCCGTGCGACCGTCGACCGCGAGTTGAAGCACGTCCAGGTGACGACGTCGCGGTTCGCGATCCCAGCGGGCGCCCCCTTCCACCCGGTCACCAGCAGCCGCACGCTCCCCTGCGACGCGCTCGGCGTGGGGATGTTCGCCCACATGCATCTCCGCGGTCGCGACATGACCTTCACCGCGCACCCGCCCGAGGCCGATCCCGAGACCCTCCTCGTGATCCCCAACTACCACTATGCCTGGCAGCAGAACTACCGCTTCACCCCCGGCACGAGACGGTTTCCCAAGGGGACGCGGATCGAGGTCACCGCCCACTTCGACAACTCGTCGTTCAACCCCTTCAATCCCGATCCCACAGTGGCCGTGCCCTACGGACCGCAGACGATCCACGAGATGATGTTCGGGTTTTTCTTCTACGTGCCCGAGGAGCCACCGCTGGGTCTCGAGATCGATCCGCGGAACGGGCGCGTGCGGCCGGCGCATCCGGCCGCCGCAGCGGGCGACCGCGCGGCCGACGCGGTCGCCGGGCCGGCCACACCGGTCAATCCTTGAGATCGAAGAGCCGCTTGAGGGCGTCGAGCAGCCCGTGGGGCGGGCCGGAGTGGCTCGCGGTGCGGAGCGATTTCAGCGGCGGATGGAGCAGCTTCGCGGCATAGCGCTCGAAGGCCTGGCGGATCTCCCCCCGGGCGGCATCGTCGAGCCCGGGGAGCCGGCGGAAGAGACGCTCGAGTTCGGCGTCGCCGGTCTCGCTCCAGCCGGCGCGGAGCTGCTCGATGACCGGCGCCGTCGAGCGGTGGTGGAGGTCGCCCATGAAGCGACGCGCCTCCTCCTCGACGATCGCCGCCGCCGCGGGCACCTCACGTTGCCGGCTCCTGCGGTTGGCATTGCACGCGGCGGCGAGGTCGTCGATCGCGGTCAGCCAGACGCCGGGCCGGTCGCCGATCCGCGGATCGAAGTCGCGCGGCACCGCCAGATCGAGGACGACAAGCGGCCGTCCGTCGCGGTGCGGCTCGGCGCGGCGGTAGGCGTCGAGCGACACGACGGGCGCGCTGGCCCCCGTCGTGCCCACCACCAGATCGGCATCGGCGAGCTCGGCGACGAGGTCGTCGAGCCTCCCGGCGCGACCGGCGACCTCGGCGGCGAGCGCGGCGGCGCGCGCGGGAGTGCGATTGAGGACCACCACGTCGCGGACCCCCGCCTCGCGGAGATAGCGGAGGGTCTCGCGGGCCATTTTCCCCGCCCCGACGAGGAGCACGCGCTTGTCGTCGAACCGCTCGAACACACCGCGGGCGAAATCGTTGACGGCGACGCTGGGGATCGAGAGCCGCTCCCGCCCCAACGCCGTCTCGCTCGCCACCCGCTTCGCCGTGCGCAGCGCCGCCTGGAACAGATCGCCGGTGAGCGGCCCGGCGGTCCGGCTGTCCTGCGCGAGTGCCCAAGCCTGCTTCACCTGGGCGAGGATCTGCGGTTCCCCGAGCACCATGCTGTCGAGACCGGAAGCGACGCTGAACAGGTGGCGCACCACCGCCTCGTCTCGGTCCCCCGCCAGCACTGGCACGAGGAGGTGCTCGTCGATCCCCCGGCACTCCGCCAGGAACGAGACGATCTGCCCCGGCGACGGGGCGGCAGGATCGTCGCCGGCGGTGTAGAGCTCGACCCGGTTGCAGGTGGAGAGCAGCACCACCTCGCGACCGGGGAACCGGTCGCGGAACCGGCGCAGCGCGTCGGCTGCCTGGTCGGCCGAGAAGGCGAGGCGCTCGCGCAGGTCGAGCGGCACCGTGCGGTGCGTTCCGCCGGCGAAGGCGAGTGTCATGACACGCCTCCGGCCGGGACCACCCGCTCGAGTACCGCAGTTCCCGGTCCCGGCGGCGGGACCCGGGCTTGCTCGCTGTCGCTCTCCGGGACCACCCGCTCGAGTACCGCAGT
>SXWA01000218.1 GCA_005791575.1 Planctomycetaceae bacterium | reverse complement strand
CGGCGGCCATGCGCCGCACGTAGCGCCGTTTGAGCGGGATGGTGAGCGTCTGCCGCACGGTGCCGAGCCACGGCGTGTCCATCGACATGATGAAGGGCACGCGGGCGAGTGCGGGCACGGTGGCGAGGCGGCGGTAGGCCGGGAACCCCCAGCCGCAGACGAGCACGATGTCGGGCCGCCGCTCCATCACGAGCCGTTCGACGAGTGGGCCGTCGTCGCGCTCGCCGGGGGCAAGGAGCCGATTGGTTATCCCGGCGAGCAGGCCGCCGTCGAAGGCGGTGTCGGACGAGGCCTGCTCGTCGGCATAGGCGATGACCTCGAGACCGATCCCGGGCAGGGCGGCAAGCGCCCGCCAGCAGGCCGCCATGTAGCCGGAGATGTTGGTCCAGCAGATGACGACCTTCAGCGCCGCACCGGTGCCACCGTGCCCGGGGCGCGATCCAGCCGCCGTGCCGTCGTCGGTTGGCTGCGCCATCTTCACGGCACGACAGGCCCGGTCACGCGGCGGCGAGGCGCAGCGCCTCGTCGAGGGTGGCGGCGGGGCGCGGTTTGGCGTCGGTGGCGGGGTTCCAGGGGCCGACATGCCGGCTGCGCGGCACGAGGCTCCGGGTCACGAACGACAGCCCACGGTGGACGAACTGCGACACCGGCGGCCGTTTGGAGTCGTAGTGCGTCAGCCACTGCTCGATCGCCCCCCAGCGGACGGCGCCCCGCGGCACCACCGATCCGGGGCGGCGCAGGGTGGCGATCGCTTCTGCCCGCTCCGCAGGGCTGCAGCCCAGCGCGTCGAGTTCCTCGAGGATCCCGATCACCATCCGCTGCCAGTTGATCCGGCGGTCGCCGAGCACCGCCGGGTGGTGCTCCCGGCAGGCGAGGAGCGTCTCGGCGATCGCCGCCGTGATGCAGATCGGGAGACCGAGCGCGTCGAACCGCTCGCGGCCGTAGAGGCGGAGGAAATCGGCGAAGACGCTGCCGCTTGCGCCACGATCCTGCGAGCTGTAGCCGTTGGACCAGCGGCCGGTGTGAGCCAGGCAGAGGACCTCGTCGACGAGGGTGTAGTGGTCGGTGTCGGCCGCCAGCAGGACACCGGAACAGACATCGGGCGAATTACCGACGAAGAAGCGGCCCGCCCGCGCACGGATCGCCTGCACCCGCTCCACCCTGAAGAGCGAGTTGTAGATCATCGGGGCGTAGTGCAGATGCTGCGACATGTCGAACCAGGCGTCGAGCAGCGGAGCCGTGGGAACGGTGCTCACACCTCCCCGATTGGGAAGGGAGAACAACAGCCGGCGCTCGCCGCAGTAGCTCGGCTTGCGGTAGTTGAGCACCACCGGGCGCGTGTCGCGGACGACGGCCGCGAGGCGATCGAGGCCGCCGGCGAGGAAGACGTCTTTGTCGGAGATGTAGCCGACGTAGTCTCCCCGGACCGCCTCCAGGCCGCGCTCCCAGTTGTCGTGCATGCTCAGCGGCCGGTCCGAGGGCAGCACGGTGACCCGGCCGTCGCCGCGGAAGCTGGCGGCCGAGAGCGACGGCGCGTCGGAGTTCTCCAGGACGAGCACCGCGACATCGTCGCCGGACGATTCGAGGACCGAGCGGACCGCGCGCACCGCCAATTCGGTGCGGTTCCGCGTGGGGACGATGATCGTGATCAGCGGGGAGGGCATCGGGGGATCGGTCGGTGCGGTCGGCCCGGTGCACCCGGGTGGCGATGCGAACGGTGCATCAGGACACGCGCTGGAGGAACCCGTCAGGCGCCACGGTGATCAGCAGTTTGTCCTCGATGCTCCTGTCGATGACGAACTCGGGATGGGACCGCAGGTAGTGGTGGACCGCGGTCTTGGGGTTGTCGCCCGGGCCCCAGGGGCGGTCGGGGTAGAGGTCCTTGGGCACATCCTCCACGAGTGTGTCGAAGACGATGCAGTAGCTCCCCGAGCTCGTCAGCGGTGCGTAGGCTTCGAGTTCGGCGAGCACGTGATCGTGGGTGTGGTTGCTGTCGAGGCAGACGAGCACCCGCTCGAAGCCCTGCGCCCGCCGGCGTACCTGCTCGACGACGTCGGCGGCGATGCTCGATCCCTGGATCATCTCGATCCGCGATGCCAGCGGATGGGCCTCGACCGCGGCGCGGTTGTGGGGCCGGATGTCGATGTCGATCCCGATCACCCTGCGCTTCGAGCGGGCCGGGTCGAGCATGGTGCCGGCCTCGATCGCCTCGCACATGTCGACAAGCGCGAGGAGCGACGCGCTGTAGACGAGCGACCCGCCGTGGGCGATCCCGGTCTCGATGATCAGGTCGGGCTTGACGCGCCAGACGATCTCCTCGACGGCGACCATGTCCTGCGGGTACTGGATGATCGGCCGGCCAAGCCAGGCGAAGTTGTACATGTACTTCGCCTTCGCCGAGGCGACGACGAAGGCGCGGGCCGCGTCGGTGAGCGTGGCATCGGTGCGGTTGGCAGCGACGCGCTGATTGACTTCGTCAGCGAAGGTGTGCACGGGTGTCACTTTGGCGGGGGAAGCGGAGGGATCCGCGGAGCGGGGAAAGCAAGGGGTCAGGGCAGGCCGACGACGCAGGGGGGATCGACCAGGTTGTCGGGCCGCGCACCGAAGCGGAGGAGGTCCCGCCGACCATACTCGTCGGCGATCGACTCGGCCAGTGCCCGGACGGTGATCCCGCGTCCGGAGCAGATGTTCACCGGTCCGCAACGGTCGGAATCGACCATCGAGGCGATCCGCGCCCCGGCTTCCCCCACGTCGAGGAAATCACGGATCTGCGTGCCGCTGGTCAGATCGATCGACTCACCGCGGGAGAGGTGCGTACGGATCGCCGCCGTGAGTCGGCGCGGATCCTCGCCTTCGCCGTGGAGATAGAAGAGGCGGCACCAGACGAAGCTCATCCCGGCCGCGGGCAGCGTCTGGGCGAGGGCGAGGAAGGCGGCGGCCTTCGTGGCGGCGTAGGGGGTCAGGGGCGCGAGCGGGGTGTCAGTGGAGAGATGGCCGGAGGTGAGATCGTATTCGAAGCAGGTTCCGATCCCCACGAAGCGGCGGATCCCGGCGGCGATCGCCCCCTCGGCAAGGGCCAGGGTGCCGGCGAGGCAGGCGAGGTTGCGGGGCGAGACCAGATACCGACCAGGTTCGGCGTACCAGGCGAGATGGACGACGGTGTCGATGCCCGTACAGGCAGCTTCCCACCAGGGGGCACGCTCGGCGAACAGATCGTCCGATTCGATCACGTCGGCATCAGCCACGGGCACCGGGAGGCGGGCCGCGCTGCCCCGGCGGATGACGACCCGCAGCGCGTGGCCCGAGCCGTGAAGGGCGTGCAGCACCTGTCGGCCCACGAAGCCGGTACCGCCCGTGACGAGCACGCGACCACTCATGGCTCGATCGCCAGCCCCGGCACCGCGGTCACCGTCCGGACGGCTCCGAGGCGGCGCATGATCGGCAACGCGCGCACCTCGGTGGCGAGGTTCCAGGGAAGGATGAGGACGGCATCCGGCTTGACGGCGACGAGATCGTCGGGAGCGACGATGGGAATGTGGCTCCCGGGCATGAACCGACCCTGCTTCGCCGGAGCGGCATCGGCGACCACCGCGAGCAGGTCGGGTTTCACCCCGGCGAAGTTGAGCAGGGTGTTGCCTTTCGCTGCGGCACCGTAGGCGACGACTTTCCGGCCCGCCCGTTTCTGCTCGATGAGGAAGGTGAGGAGGTCGTCCTTCACCCGCTCGGCACGCGCCTGGAAGCCGACGTAGGGGGCGAGGGTCTCGAGGCCCGCCGCCCGTTCCGCCTCGAGGGTCTGGGCCACGGCGGCCGTGGCCGGTCGCGGGTCGGCGGCATGGCAGCCGTAGACCCGCAGGCTGCCGCCGTGGGTCGGGAGCGGCTCGACGTCCCAGACCCGCAACCCGGCCGCCGCGAAGATCCGTGCCACCGCGCCGAGCGAAAGGTAGGAGAAGTGCTCGTGGTAGACGGTGTCGAACTGGTTCTCCGCGATCAGGCGCAGGAGGTGGGGGAACTCGAGGGTGATCGTGCCGGTCGGCGCGAGCGCCGCGGCGAGGCCGCGGGTGAAGTCGTTGATGTCGGGCACGTGGGCGTAGACGGTGTTGCCGGCGATCAGGTCGGCCCGCTGGCCGGAGGCGGCGAGCTCCCGGCCGAGGCGCTCGCCGAAGAACTCGCGCCGCACCGGGATCCCGAGCGCCTCGGCGGCCGCGGCCGTGCCGGCGGTCGGCTCGATGCCCAGGCAGGGGATACCGGCGGCGACGAAGTTGCGGAGCAAGTAGCCGTCGTTGGAGGCGACCTCGATCACGAGGCTCCCGCTGCCGAGACCCAGTCGCTCCGTGATCATCGCCGCGTAGCGGGCGGCGTGCGCGAGCCACGTCGTCGACGTGCTCGAGTAGTAGGCGTAGTCGGCACGGAACAGATCGGCAGACGACGTGTAGTCCTGCGTCTGCACCAGCCAGCAGCGGTCGCAGACCATCACCCGGAGCGGATAGAAGGTCTCCGGGCGGGTGAGGTCCTCGGCCGTCAGGTAGGCATTCGACGGCGGGGCGACACCGAGATCGAGGAAGGTGTGCACCAGCGGGGCGTCACAATGACGGCAGTTCATCGTGGGGCTGCGGTTTCTCGGGGGAGCGTGAGGACGATGCCGGGGAAATCGCCGGTCAGCGGAGGGTGGGACTGGTCGCGTGGCGAGAGACCGACGATCGGCAACGGCCAGGTGATCGCGAGCGCCGGATCGTCGGGTCGGACGCCCCCCTCCGCCGCCGGCACGTAGGCATGGGAATGGGCGTAGACGAGCTCACAGTCGTCGGCGAGGGTCTGGAAGCCGTGGGCACAGCCCTCGGGAATGAGCAGCGCCCGGCCATTGGCGGCCGAGAGCCGTTCGGCGTGCCAGCGGAGGAACGTCGGCGAGTCGTGCCGCAGGTCCACCGCCACGTCCCACACCTCCCCGCGGATGCAGCTGACGAGCTTGATCTCCGCATGCGGGGGGCGCTGGAAGTGCATGCCGCGCACGGTGCCGCGCGTCGCGGTGAAGGTGTGGTTGATCGCGGCCACCGGGTGGGTGAACCCGGCGGCCGCCAGCGCCTCGGCGCAGAACAGCCGGGTGAGGAAGCCGCGGGCATCGCCATGGATCCGCCGCTCGATGCGTTTCAAGCCCGGCAGTGGGAGATCGGTGACCGTCAGCGCGCTCACCGCAGGGCCTCGTAGGTGCGGATGTCGTCCTCACAGAGGGTCAGGGCGGGGGTGCCGGCGGCGAAGCGGCGGTACCACTCGATCGTCATCCGCACCGCATCCGCGAGCGCCAGGCGGGGGACGACCCCGAGCTGCTCGCGCGCCCGCGCCGTCTCGAGTGCCAGCCAACCGGCCTCGTGGGGCCCCGACGGATTGACCGCGTAGTCGACCACCGCCCCGGGAAAGGCGCCGCGTGCCTGCTCGATCACGGCATGGACCGTGGCGGCCTCGTGCGGTGGAGGGCCGAAGTTGAAGGCCCCCGCGAGCGTCGCTCCCCGCTCCCACAGGGCGCGGGCGAGCGTCACGTAGCCCGACAACGGCTCGAGCACGTGCTGCCAGGGGCGGGTGCTCGAGGGTCGCCGTACCTCCAGGGCCCGCCCCGCCCCCCAGGCACGGATCGCGTCGGGAAGCAGCCGGTCCTCCGACCAATCACCGCCGCCGATGACGTTGCCCGCCCGGGCAGTCGCCAGCGCCACGCCGCGGTCGGCGAGGTAGGCACGCCGGTAGCTGTCGACGACGAGCTCGCTGGCCGCCTTGCTCGCGCTGTAGGGGTCGTGGCCCCCGAGAGAATCGTCCTCACGGTACGGCCAGGGCCATTCGTTGTTGCGGTAGACCTTGTCGGTCGTGACGACGACCACGGCGCGGGTGCCGTCGGTCTGGCGGACGGCGTCGAGCACGTTGGCCGTCCCCTGGACATTGGTCGAGAACGTCCCGAGCGGGTCGCGGTAGCTCGCACGCACCAGCGCCTGCGCGGCGAGATGGAAGACGATGTCCGGGCGCGCATCCGCCATGATCCGCCGCACCGCATCGGCATCGCGGATGTCGGCGAGGTGCGACGCGCAGTGGCCGTCGAGGCCGGCGGCGGTCCAGAGGTTCGGCGTCGTCTGCGGAGCGAGGGCGATGCCGGTGACGGTGGCCCCCTGCCGGGCGAGCCACAGGGCCAGCCACGACCCCTTGAAACCGGTGTGGCCGGTGAGGAGCACGCGCTTCCCCGACCAGAAGGCTGGGACTGCGGGCCCGGGATGGGAAAGGACGGGGGGGGTCATGTCCATGACTTCCACGGAGCCCGGCCCGAGGCCCACAGGTCCTCGAGTTGGTTGCGGTCGCGGATCGTGTCCATCGCCTGCCAGAAGCCGGTGTGGACGTACGCCGAGAGCTGCCCATCGGCGGCCAACCTCGTGATCGGCGTGCTCTCGAAGCTCGTCCGGTCGCCGTCGACGTAGTCGAGCACGCGCGGCGAGAGGACGAAGAACCCGCCGTTGATCAGGCCGCCGTCCCCCTGCGGCTTCTCGGTGAAGCCGGTGACGGCGTCGCCGTCGAGGGCGAGCGCCCCGTAGCGGCCCGGGGGGGCCACCGCGGTGACGGTGGCGAGCCGGCCGTGGCCACGGTGGAAGGCGATCAGCCTGCCGATGTCGACGTCGCAGAGACCGTCGCCGTAGGTGAAGCAGAAGCAGTCTTCGTTGCGGATGTGGTCGGCGACGCGCTTCAGGCGGCCGCCGGTGAGGGTGTCCTCACCGGTGTCCACCAGCGTCACCCGCCACGGCTCCGCCTTCCGCTCGTGGACCGTCATCGCGTTGTAGGCGATGTCGATGGTCACGTCCGACATGTG
>SXWA01000217.1 GCA_005791575.1 Planctomycetaceae bacterium | reverse complement strand
GCGGCGCCGCCCGGCAGGCCGCCACCGGGCCGGCACGGCTGCCGCTCGAGCGGATCCGCGCCCACCTCCCCGCCGCCGCGGCGATCGGCCCCCCCGCGACGGAAGTCGGTGGCGCGGTGACCCTCGTCGATGCGGCCGGCGCGGCGGTCGGCATGGCACTGTGCACGAGCCCCGCCGGCGACACGGCGATCGGCTTCTCCGGCCCCACCGACGTGCTGGTCGTCTGCGACCGTGACCAGATGGTCGTCGGCATGGAGATCCTCTCCAGCCGCGACACGCGCGAGCACGTCGGCGCGGTGGCCGCCGATGCGCGGTTCTGGGAGTCGTTCCGCGGCAGCTCGCTTGCCGAGATCGCCGCGGGACCGCACCGGCACGTCGCCGGCGCCACGCTCACCAGCCACGCGGTCGCCGCCGCGGTGGCGCTGCGGCTCGGGGCAACCGCCCCTCGCGGCCTCTTTCCACAGCCTCCCGGCGCCGACGACCTGCGGCGGATCTTTCCCGACCTGGTCAGCTTCGAGGAGGATCCCGGCGATCCGCACGTGATCCGCATCCATGGCCCGGAGCGGCTGCCGCTCGGTTTCCTCCTCCGCACCAGCCCGACCGCCGACCGGACGATCGGCTACCAGGGACCGACCGACGCCCTGGTGGGGTTCGACACCCAGAACCGGGTCTGTGGGGTGGCGGTGCTCGCCAGCTTCGACAACGAGCCCTACGTCGGCTACGTGCGCAGCGACGGCCGGTTTCCCGGGTTGTGGCACGGGATGCCGATCGAGCTTCTCGCCACGCGCGATCCGCAGCAGCACGGTGTCGAAGGAGTGAGCGGGGCGACGATGACCAGTCAGGCGATCGCCGAGGGGATCCTCCGCGCCATCCGCGCCCGGGCGGCGCGGTCGGAGGAGCGGCAACGGAGTCGCTGGTGGACCCGCATCGAAGGGCCCCAGTGGGGGGCGCTGGCGGTGATCGCGATCGGGCTGGCGACGGCGCTGACGCCGCTGCGCGGTGGCCGGTTCGGCCGGATCGTGCTGCCGGTCGTGGTCCTCGCCTACCTCGGCTTCGGTGCGGGGGCGCTGGTGTCACTTGCCCATCTGGCCGGCTGGGCGCGGTATGGCGTGCCGCGCGGGGCGCCGGTGCTCGTGGCCCTCACGGCGGTGGCGCTCCTCGCCCCGGCGCTGACCGGCCGCAACGTCTTCTGCTCGCACCTCTGCGCGCATGGTGCGGCGCAGCAACTGATCCTCCGCACCGTCCGGCCACGGTCGTCGCTGCCGCGGCCGGTGCGGCCCTGGCTGGCGGCGCTCCCCTGGGCGTTGCTGCTGGTGGCGGTGGCGGCGGCCGCGCTGCGGCTGCCGGTGAGTCTCGTCGATCTCGAACCGTTCGACGCCTACCTGCCGACGGTGGCGGGGGTGGCGAGCCTGGCGATCTTCGTCGTCGGCCTGGCGGCGAGCAGCCGGGTGCCGATGGCACACTGCCGCCACGGCTGCCCCACCGGCGCCCTCCTCGATCAGCTCCGCTTCCACCGGCGCAGCGACCGGATCACCTGGCGCGACGGCGTGCTCCTCGGCTGTGTGGTGCTGGCCGCCATCGGCTGGTGGACGGCATGAGCATCCGTCGGCACGCGCTCCTGGCAGCGATCGGCATCGTGGCGGCGCTGCCGGCAGCGCTGTGCGCCCGTGGCGCCGAACCGATTGCCCTCGGCGGCCCGGCGATGGGCACGGTCTGGAGGGTGACACTCGCGGCGCCGATCGCGGACCGGTCGTCGGGGGCGATCCACCGCGAGATCGAGATGGTGCTCGCGCGGCTCGACCGGGCGCTGAGCACCTGGCGCGACGACTCGACGGTGAGCCGCTTCAACGCCGCCGCGGCCGACGAGTGGATCGCGATCGACCCCGATCTCGCCGCGGTGGTCGCCGCCTGCCGGAGCGTGCACGCCGCCTCGGGGGGCGCGTTCGATCCCACCGTCCTGCCGCTGGTCGAGGCCTGGCAAAGCGGCACCCCCGCTCCCACCGCGCTCGCGGCGGCGCGGATGGCGGTGGGTTTCGATCTCGTCGAGTCCCGGGAGGCAGCCGGCACGGCGGTGCTCCGCAAGCGCCGCGCCGGGGTGCGCCTCGACCTCGGCGGCATCGGCCCCGGCTGGGCCGTCGACGCGCTCGGCGACCGGCTGGTCGAACTCGGCTCCGGGAACCACCTCGTCTGCCTCGGCGGCGAGTGCCGGGCGTGGGGCGAGCGGGCACCGGGCCGCCCCTGGCAGGTGCATCTCGATCCGGCCGGGCCCGGCGCGCCGGCGCGGTCGGTCGACCTCCCCGCCGGCATGGCGCTTGCCACCAGCACGAGTCGCCCCGGCAGGTCGCCGATCGATCCGCGGACGGGCCTGGTCGTTGCCGGTGCCGCGACCGGAGTGACGATCCGCGGGTCGTCCTGCGCCCTGGCCGACGCCTGGGCGGTGGCCCTTCTCGTCCAATCGGCAGATCCGGGCTGGCCGGGCCGCCAGACCGGGCAATTGCCCCCCGGCTCCACCCTGGAACGCATTGGTGGCCCTCCGGCGCCGCGGTAGGCTCTGCGTCGGGGAGGTGTCGTCATGCACAGGCCGGCCAACCATGTCGCTCGACTGCTCGCGCTCGGCGTGGCAGTGATCGGCTGCGCGTGGGGCGCCCGGGCCGCTGCCGCCGAACCGCCGGGGGACGACGGCACGACGGCCGATCGGGAGACCTTCTTCACCACCGCGGTGGCGCCGCTCCTCGAGCGCCACTGCCTCGACTGCCACTCCGCCACCGGTGAGATCAACGGCGGCCTCCAACTCGACCTCCGCGCCGGCTGGCAGCAGGGGGGTGATTCCGGTCCGGCGATCGTGCCGGGGAAACCGGGGGAGAGTCTCCTTGTCCGCGCCGTGCGCTGGGAGCAGAACGCCCCCGAAATGCCCCCCGACGGCCGCCTCGCTGCCGACGAGGTGGCGATCCTCGAAACCTGGATCCGCCATGGAGCGTTCGATCCACGCGACGGCGACCCGTTGCCCCGCGACCGGGGCAACCGCCCGCGCGGCACGACCGGGATGACGGTCGAGGAAGGGAAGGGCCTGTGGTGCCTCCAGCCACTCGTGGCCGGGGCGCCGCCGGAGGTCACCGACCCCGAGTGGAGCCACGACCCGATCGACCGTTTCGTCCACGCCGCGGCCACGGCGGCCGGCGTCGTCCCGGCCCCGGCTGCCGGGCCCGCGGTCCTCATCCGGCGCATCCGCCAGGATCTCACCGGCCTGCCACCGGCGCCCGAGGAGATCGACGCCTTCCTCGCCGATGCCGCGGGTGATCCACGCGGTGCGGTCGAGCGGCTCGTCGACCGTCTCCTCGCCGATCCCGCCTTCGGCGAACGGTTCGGCCGCCACTGGCTCGACCTGGCCCGGTTCGCCGAGAGCAGCGGCGGCGGCCGCACACTCCTCTTCAAAGACGCGTGGCGCTACCGCGACTGGGTGATCGAGGCGATCAACGCCGACATGCCCTTCGACCGCTTCCTCGCCGCCCAGCTCGCCGGCGACCTGCTCCCCGCCGACTCGCCGCAGGCGCGCGAGGACCTGCTCGCCGCCACCGGCTTCCTCGTCCTCGGCCCGACCAACTACGAGGAGCAGGACAAGCAGCAGCTGCGGATGGACATCGTCGACGAGCAGCTCGACACGATGGGCAAGGTGTTTCTCGGCCAATCGTTCGGCTGCGCCCGCTGCCACGATCATGCGTTCGAGCCGATCACGCAGGCCGACTACCACGCCCTGGCCGGGATCCTCGCCTCGACGCAGACCCTGTTCAACGAGACCGACAACGTCGCCCGCTGGATCGCCGTGCCCCTGGCGGAGCCCGAGGCGGTCGCCGCGCGCCGCACCGCGATCGATACGGAGCTGGGCGACCTCACCCGGCAGATCAAGGAGGCAAAGGGAGCGGCCGCCGACGACGCGCCGGCCAGGATCAAGGCGCTCGAGGCGCGGCAGAAGGCCCTCCGCGACGAACTGCCGCCGCGACCCACGGTGATGACCGTCCGCGACCGGGCCGAACCGGCCGACACGGCCCTGCGCGTGCGCGGCGTGGAGAAGAACCGCGGGCCGCTCGTGCCCCGGGGGGTGCCGGCCGTGTTCGGCAACGCGCTCGTGATTCCCACTGGCGCCAGTGGCCGCCGCGAACTGGCCGCTTGGCTCGGCGACCCCGGCCATCCCCTCGTGCCCCGGGTGACTGCCAACCGCGTCTGGCACTGGCTCACCGGCCGCGGGATCGTCGCCAGCGTCGATGCCTTCGGGGCCACTGGCGACACGCCGACGAACCCCCCCCTGCTCGATCATCTCGCGGCGCGGTTCCTCGCCGGCGGTGAGCGCCTCAAGCCGCTCGTCCGGGCGATCGTCCTCTCGCGCACCTACGCCGGCGCCGTCGCACCCCCTGATCCGGCCGACCCCGACAACCGGCTCTTCACCCGGGCGCGGCGCCGCCGGCTCGATGCCGAGCAGATCCGCGACGCGATCCTCGTCGCCGCCGGCACGCTCGACCGCACCAGCGGCGGGCTCACGATCCGCGGTGCCCGCGAGATCGACGCCAACGACACCGCGGCGCAGACGATCGAATACGGCTACGTGTTCGACGACACGCGCCGCAGCCTCTACGTGCCCGCGTTCCGCAACCGCCGCCATCCGCTCTTCGAGGTCTTCGATTTCGCCGACGTCAACGTCGCCACCGGCGCCCGGCCGGTGAGCACGGTCGCGGCGCAGGCGCTGGCGCTGGCCAATGATCCGTTCGTGGTCGCCCAGGCGCGGGCGGCGGGGGAACGGGTCCTCGCCGAGATCCCAGACGGGGAAGGGGAGGGGGCCGACGAGCAGCGCGTCGAGCGCCTCTATCGGCTCGTCCTTTCCCGGCCGCCGTCCTCGAGCGAGCGGGCGCTGGCGCTGGAATTCCTCCGCGACTCCGGCGGCGGCAGCGAAGCCTTCGCCCCCCTCGCCCAGGCACTCTTCGCCTCGATCGACTTCCGCAACCTCTGGTAGGAACCACGATGCCCGGCTGCCACCACTCCCTCCTGCCGTCGCGCCGGGCGGCGCTGGCGCGCGGCGCCTGCGGCTTCGGCTCGTTGGCACTGGCCGGCCTGGCCGGCGGAGCCGCCGCCGCCGGCACCGTCGGTCCGCACCTCGCGCCGCGCGCCAAGCGGATCATCTTCCTCTTCATGGCCGGCGGCGTGAGCCATGTCGACAGCTTCGACCACAAGCCGCGCCTCTACGCCGACGACGGCAAACAGCTCCCCTTCGGCGACCTCCGCAGCATCGCCAAGACCGGCGCCAGCCCGCCGCAGCGGGTGATGAAGCCGCTCTGGTCGTTCGCGCGCCGGGGGCGGAGCGGTCACTTCGTGTCGGACTTGTTTCCGGAGATGGGGCGGATCGTCGATGACCTGTGCCTCGTCAAGAGCATGCACACCGAGGGGATCGCCCACGGCCCGGCCACGCTCTTCCTCCACACCGGCAGCACGACGGCGGTCCGCCCGAGCATGGGCTCGTGGGTCCACTACGGCCTCGGCACGGAGAACGCCGATCTGCCGGGGTTCGTCAGCCTGTCGCCGGCACTGGCCAACGGCGGTCCGCGCAATTACGGCAGCGCCTTCCTCCCTGCGATCCATCAGGGGGCCGCGGTCGGCCGGGCCGGGCAGCCGCCGGCCGACGCGACGATCAAGAACCTCGTCCCGGCGCGGACGGGCGCCGCGGGTCGGCGTGCCCACGATCTGGCCGTGGCGCTCAACCGCGAGCAGCTCCGTGCCCATCCCGCCGACGACGAGCTCGAGGCGGTGATCGCGGCGCAGGAACTGGCGGCGCGGATGCAGGTGGCGGCGCCGGCGGTGTTCGACATCGCCGGCGAGACGCCAGAGACGCTCGCCCTCTACGGCATCGGCACCAAGGCGACCGATGCCTTCGGGCGGCAGTGCCTGCTGGCGCGGCGCCTGGTGGAGAGCGGCGTGCGGTTCGTGCAGGTCAACTACACCGACAACTCCAACACACCCGCCTGGGACCAGCATGCCAACATGCCCAAGCACCTCGACCATGCCCGCGCGGTCGATCGCCCGGTGGCGGCGCTGGTCGCCGATCTCAAGCGGCGCGGCCTGCTCGACGACACGATCGTCTGGTGGGGGGGCGAATTCGGCCGCACCCCCTACGCCCAGGACAACGGCACCGGCCGCGACCACAACCCCGCCGGGTTCACCGTCTGGCTGGCCGGCGGCGGGTTCCGCGCGGGCCATGCCCACGGCGCGACTGACGAGTTCGGCCACCATGCGGTGGAGGACCGCGTCCACATGCACGACCTCCACGCCACGCTCCTGGCGGCGCTCGGCCTCGACCACCGGCGGCTGACGTATCGCCACCAGGGCCGCGACTTCCGCCTCACCGACGTCGCCGGCCGGGTGGTCGAGAAGCTCTTCGCGTGATCCACCAGGGTCGGCCGTTCACTCCGGCAGCGTCCAGTCGATCGGTGTCTTCTCTTTGACGAGCGCCTGCAGGGCCGCGATGTCGGCCAGCAGCTGCGCGCTCGTGCGGCCGGTCCTCGCCATCTCCGCCGCCGCGATCCCGCAGGCGGTGCCACTCGACCACTCGATCGGATGGAGCCGCGTCGCCGAGTTGGCGAGGAACGACTGGGCCATCGTCTTCCCCGCCACGAGGAGGTTCGACAGATCGCGGTGGGTCAGCGCCCGGAAGGGGATCGAGAACGGCAGCGTGTCGTGGGCGGCCACGGCGTAGTCCGGCATCGAGCAGGTCGAGACCGGATGGATGTCGGCGGGGTAGGCCCCGAGCGCGATCCGGTCGGGGAAGACGGTGCCGGTGCGCTGCGCCGCCGGACCGGAGAGGTCGGCGAAGCGGAGCACGAAGCCGTCGAGGCCGATCGCCCGGCGCGTGTCGCGGATGTAGGGGAGCTTGGCGAGGCCGTGCCCGGTGCCGAGCACCGCGGGGGCCAGCGCGATCCGGCCGGGATCGATGCCCTCGGGGGCATGGCGGCGGAACCACTGGTGCCAGGCGAAGGCCCGGTCCTCGGCGCCGGCGAGCGCCTCGAGGTCGATCCCGCCGCGCCAGTCGGGCACCTGGGCGGCGGTCTCCGCCTTCGAGGTGAAGAGGAAGGCGTGGGGGTAGTCGTTGCCCCCCTCACCGTGTTTCTGCGAGTAGCCCCAATTCTGCAGACAGACGTCGCCGGTCGCCGGCGCCCCCTTGCCGCGGAGGCGGCGGTAGGTCCAGATCTTCGTCCATGCGTCGGGCTTGTCGCCGTAGGCGCCGTAGCCCATGTCGGTGGCACACACCGGCCGATCGGGCTCGCCGACCGGCTCGGGGTGGATTTCCTGGGCGAAGCAGAACACCGTCGCCTGGCCGCAGGTGTCGGCGCCGGGAGCCGCGGTCAGCGCGCCATCGGCCTCCTCCACCCCCTGGAGATAGTCCTTGCCGGAAAGCGCCAGCACCTCGCCCCACTCGGTGGCATCGACGAACACCGTGCCCTTGCCGGCACGCGGCCCGAAGCGGAGCGTCTGCTTCGTGAACCGGTCGGAGTCGGCAGGGGAATACCAGTCGTTCAAGTCGGCCGACGGCAGTCGGTCGTAGCCGGCGGCCGGCACGCCGGGGCGGGGTGTGCGGCGGATGCATTCGAGCGTCTCGACCCGGGTGCCGTCGGCGGTGAGCACGACACGCTTCACCACCGTGTCGCGGAACACGGTGAGCCGGTCGCCGCAGGCGCGGGCGAGCGGATCGAGATGCTTCGTCACGAACGCGTCGGGGCAGAAGCAGAACCGGCTCACCCAGCAGTCGCCACGGTTCTCGATCGCCTGGACCAGTTGGAGGAAGCGCGGCGTCATGTTCGCCGGCAACCGGGCCACCTTCGACACGGAGTAGGGCGCGCCTCCGTCGGCGGGCTTGATCGAGTGCCACGCCTCGTCGATCGCCGGCACGCCGCTGCTGGTGAGCTGGCCACCGACCCAGTCGGTCGGCTCGATGAGTGCCGTCACCGCCCCCGCCTCGGCGGCAGCAAGGGCCGCCGCGAAGGCCGCGGTGCTCCCGCCGGCGATGACGACATCGAACCGGTCGAGGGTCTCGGCAGGCATGGCAGCCGGCGCCATCGACGGGGCCGCCGCGAGGAAAAACCCGGCGCACCAAGCCAGCCAGCCGCCCCGACCGCCACGTTGCTGCGTTGCCATCGCTCGCTCTCCTGCGTCGGTCCGATCCACCGCCCCCCGTGTTCCCACGCCGGAAGTGTCATTCAAGAACCGTTCCCCCGATACGGCAACCCGCCGTCCGCCCGGCAGCAGCTTCGCCGGCGGCGGGCCGTCGCGCCCCCGTTCCCGCCCCGCGGGGATCGAGCCGGCACGGGGCTTCCCCCGAGTGACGACTCCACCTTACCCCCCCGCACCATGGGGAAAAACCCGTTTCTTTCGCTTGCAACAGGGAGCCCGGCCCCCCTCTCGCCTTTTCGGAAGCCACAACTATAAAAATCCTCGGGGAATGCTTGGGGCGTGGGATCGCTTGTATTCTTGAAATTTTGACTCTTCGTGAGCCGATCGGTGCTGGCCGGCGGAGGAGCCTTGTCCCACAACGCGGAAACAGGTGATTCGATGGAGTTGGCACGCCCGGAACAGCCGCGCATGGATCGGCCGCGCAGGGGGCTCCCACGCATGGGTCTCCCACGCATGGGTCTCCCACGCATGGGTCTCGCCTGGGTCACTTGCTTTGCATCGCTCGTGGGCGTCGCTGGCGGCTGCAGCAAGCCCGATCCCTTCGCCCGTCAGCCGGTCAAGGGAGTGATCACCTGGCAGGGAAAGCCGATCCAATTCGGCACCGTCACCTTCGAGCCGGCCGGTGGCCAGAAGACCGGGGCAACGGCCTCGATCGCCGATGGCGCGTTTTCGATTCCGCGCGATGCGGGCCCCAGCCCCGGCACCTACGCAGTCTGGGTCCATGCCTTCGACCGCGGCGCGGAGCCGCCCCCGGGCACCGCCCCGGGCAGTGAAGGCCCGCCGCCGCAGGAGATCCTCCCGGAGAATTACCGGAAGAACGCCGCCGGTCAGTTCGAGGTCAAACAGGTCAAGGACGAGGCACCGAATGAAGTGACACTCGACTTGCCCTGATCGTTCCCCGGCAGCGGCGAATCACCGGCGCCGCGGGCACCCCTTCTCCCACTGGCCTGCACACACTGGCCCACCCACCGTCCACCTTCCTGTCGATCGTCATCGATTGTTCACCCGGCTGGAAGGCATCGTGAGTCGTTTCATTCTTATTTCCGATTCCTGGAAGGAGTCAGTCATGCGACGTTCGATTTCCACGCGGTCGACCACGCGGCGGGCATTCACGCTCGTCGAGTTGCTCGTCGTCATCGCCATCATCGGCACCCTCGTCGGCCTCCTCCTGCCCGCCGTCCAGGCGGCGCGCGAGTCGGCCAACCGCGCGAGCTGCACCAACAAGCTCAAGCAGATCGGTCTCGCCTTCCAAAACTACGCCTCGTCCCAGCAGAGCCTTCCGGCGAGCGATTACAACGCCGGCGGCGACTGGGGCACGTGGCAGCTCGCCGTGTTCCCCTACATGGAACAGCAGCAACTGTTCGATGCCTACAAGGGATTCATGCGCGGCACCGCGCCCGGGTCGACGACCGCCACCAACTACAGCAACGCCGCCAACCTGCCCGTCACCCGGACCACCGTCCCCCAGCTCCTCTGCCCGAGCGACGCCAGCGACGAGAATGCCCGGAGCCCGAATTTCTCCAACATCACCAAGCACAACTACGTGGTGAATGCCGGCAACACGAATCGGATGCAGAACTTCCCTGTCCGCGGCACGCCCCTCAACGGCGTGATCTACGGCGGCGCCCCGTTCGTCCGCAACGGCAGGAACCCCGTCAACAACGTCAACGGCCGCGTGGTGAAGTTCTCCAACATCCCTGACGGACTCTCGAAGACGCTGATGGCCTCCGAGACCTGCCTGGGGATCAACCCCAGCCTCACCACCTCCGACCTCCGCGGCTTCACCTGGTGGGGTCCGGGCGCGGTGTTCCACGCCTTCAACGGCCCCAACTCCCCGACCCCCGACCAGTTCCAGTTCGCCTCCTACTGCAACAACCAGCCGCAGAAGAACCTCCCCTGCATCCAGGCTTCCGAGGTCCAGTTGGCGGCCCGCAGCCGGCACCCGGGGGGTGTCAATGCCTGCAATTGCGACGGCTCGACCCGCTTCGTCAGCAACGACATCGACATCGCCGTCTGGCGGGCCGCCGCGACGACGGAGCTGGGCGAGAGCCTGTCGCTCGACTGATCGCGTGGCGGGCTTCCTGGTACCGGGTCTGCCCGGTAACGGGGCTTGCCGGGAACATCATGACCACCGCCGCGGGCCCGGCCCCGCGGCGGTGGTTTTCATTTTCCGTCGCCGTGCGCGACCGGCGGCGCGACAGGCACCATCCAGGCGAGCGGACCGGCCTGCAGCCACACCAGCGCCCCCACCAGGGCCGCCAGCGCCAGGCTGTGGGGCAGCACCCGGCGGAGGATCGTTCCCTCCGCGCGCTCGAGTCCGGTGGCGGTGGCACTGACGACGATGCTCTGCGCGTCGATCATCTTCCCCATCACGCCGCCGGTGCTGTTGGCGGTGCAGATGAGGAGCGGATCGAGCCCGAGCTGCTCCGCCGTCACACGCTGCAGGCTGCCGAACATCGCGTTGCTCGACGTATCGGAGCCGGTGAGGGCGACCCCGAGCCAACCCAGCAGCGCCGCGAAGAACGGATACGCCACCCCGGTGCCGGTGAGTGCCAGCCCGAGTGTGACGTCGGTGCCCGAGTAGCGCGTCACGAACGCCAGCGCCAGCATCGCCGCGATCGTGGCGAGCGACGGGGCCAGTTGGGCGACGGTGTCGCCGAGGATCCTGGCCGCCTGCCGCCAGGAGAGGCGCAGCCACGGCACGCTCGCCAGCGCCGCCACGAACAGCGCCGTGCCCGCGGCGGAGAGCCAGTTGAGCCGGTAGACCGCTGGCTCGGGTTCCGTCACGAGCCGGGTGGCGGGTGGCACCTTCGCGACCCGCTGGTGGAGCCGCGGAACGGGCCACTGCGGGGCCACCAGCCACTGCGGCACGAGCACCACCCCGGCGACCGTCGGCCGCCCTTCGAGCACTGCCTTCACCGGCGACAGCCCCCAGACGAAGACGGCCGCCGAGAGCAGAAGCCATGGTGTCCAGGCCCAGATGACGACCCGCGGGGAGAGCGGCCGGCGCCGCGCCGAAGCGCCATCGGCCCCGCCGGCCACCTCCGCCGCGCCGTGCCGCCAGATGGTGGCCGGTCGCCACACCCGGAGGAACCCCGCCAGCGCCGCGAGGCTGACGATGCCGCCGACGACGTCCACCAGTGCCGGCCCGACGGCGTTGCTCACCCCCCACTGCACGGCGGCAAACGTCACGCCGCACACGAGCACCGCCGGCCAGACCCCCGCGAGCCCGCGCCAGCCGGCCATCGCGACCACCATCCACGCCGGGACGATCAACGAGAAGAAGGGCAACTGCCGCCCCGCCATCGCCGAGATCGCCTGCTCGTCGAGGCCGGTGACCCGGGCAAGGGTGACGATCGGCGTGCCGAGGGCACCGACGGCGACCGGCGCGGTGTTGGCCAAGAGCGCGATGCACGAGGCCTCGAGCGCGGGAAACCCGCTGCCGGCCAGCAGCGCCGCCGAGATCGCCACCGGGGCACCGAACCCGGCCGCCCCCTCGAGAAACGCCCCGAACGAGAAGGCGATGAGCAGCGCCTGCAGGCGGTGGTCGGCCGAGAGGCTCGTCACCGACCGCTTCATCACCTCCAGCGCCCCGGCCGCCACGGTGAGGCGGTACATGAACATCGCGCCGACGACGATCCAGCCGATCGGACACAGCCCGAAGGCGGCGCCGTGGAGCGCGGCCGCGACGGCGGCGTCGGCCGGCATCCCCACGATGCCGACCGCCACCGCCAGCGCCGTCAGCAGGCCGGCCACCGCCGCGCGGGCCGCCGACTGGCCGGCCACCGCCAGCAACCCAAGGAGCACCGCCAGCGGCAGCAGGGCGACGGGCGTCGAGAGCCACGGCGAGCCGAGCGGGTCGTAGTCGTGCAGCCAGGGCATCGGGTCACAACCCCCAGAGGATGAGCGTGAGCGCCGCGACCCCGACGGCCACCAGGGCGCCGCCCATATACCGGGCGATCGGCAACCGGTCGGCGTAGCGGTAGTCGTCGGTGGCGATCGCGACGAGGATCCGCCTGTGCTCCCACATCCCCGCGAGCGTGGCCGCCACGCCGAGGGCGATCAGCGCGGCGCCGAAGAAGCGGGTCTTCGTCTGGGCAGCGCCATCGAAGCGCTGATCGAACGCGACCGCCGCCTGCCCGAGCCGCTCGATGCCGAAGCCGAGGCTGATCATCGCCAGGCTCGTGCGGATCCAGGCCAGCAGCGTCCGGTCGGCCGCCTCGCGATTCCGCTCCCGCGCCAGTTCATCGACCAACGACACCGGCCGCGCGGCCTCGTCCATCAGCGCTGTTCCTGGAGGGTCCGTCCCCGGAAAAGCCCATCGATCGGCCCTGCGCCGATCCGTTCACTTGAGCGGGGAATAGTCGGTCGGCACGAGGAACTGCGAAACGACGCCGTCCTTGGCCTGGGTCAGCGACCCCCCTGCCTTCTCCTCCGACGCGGTGCGCGCGGCGATCCAGTCGGGATCCTGGCGGAAAGCGCCGAACGACTCCTTCGCGGCATCGGTGCTCTGGTGGGCGAGCAGATAGATCAGGAACGTGTCGGCGTGGGGATTGCCCGGGGCGATGTTCCAGTAGACGAGGTTCGTCATCCCGTGCTTCGCGAACAGCTTCATCGTGTGGTCGCGGAAACGGGCGTTGAGGGCGGGGAGATTGCCGGGGGTGGCGCGGTAGGTGCGCAGCTCGAAGACCCGCGGCCCCTGCGCCTCGGGCACGACCAGCGGCGGCGAATAGTCGGTGGTGGCGAGGAATTTCGACTCGATCCGCTCGACGATCTTGCCGTCCTTCTCCGATGCACTCCGCGCCGCCTCCCAGGCGGGATCGGCGACGAACGCCTTGAAGGAGGCGTCGCGGGCGGCACGGTCCGGGAAGGAGAGGAAATAGACGAGCATGCGCTCGGGGTTGTCGCCCGCCGGCACGAAATAGCCGACGTTGGTCATCCCGTGCTTGGCGAACAGGCCGACGGTGTGGTCACGGAACCGGGCGTGGAGGGCATCGAGCTTCCCCTCGGCCGCGTAGTAAACCCGCATCTCGTAGAGCCGGCCGTCGGCCGCGACCGCGGGCCCCGCTCCCACCATCCCCAGCGCGCAGGCCAAGAGCACCATGCCGAACAGCCGTGTCATCCCTCCCCCTCCTCGGATTCGCCGGACCCCCGGACCGCCACGAGAATAGCAGGCCGGTGGCACCGGGAGGGAAACACGCCGTGGACCCCGGCCGTGACAGGCATCCGTCCGCATGCCGCTACCGCACCTCGAGCGGCAGGCTCGGCGAGCGCGCCGAGAACTCGGGGGCGTAGCGGCTCTGGATCGTGGCAAAGCCCCCCGCCGCCCGGCCGCGGTGCACCGCCCGGAGGCCGTATTCGAAGACATGCGTGCCCCGCGGCAGCCGCTCGAAGAACATCCTCGTCGAGGCATCACGGACGGCCAGGTACCAGGCCGCCCCATCGGCGGCCCGCCAGCCGGAGAGCCCGTCCACCGGCTCGGTGAGGCACGGGCGGTGGTCGGCAATCTCGAGGAACTCGTAGTCGCGGTCGCTGGTCACCACGAGACGGACCACCAGTTCGTCCCCCGGTTCCACCGCCACATCGGCGGCGAGCGGTTCGAGGACTGGCCCCGCCTTTGTGAACCGCTTGACGAACAACCGCTTGTCGATCGCCAGTTCGGCGCGCCCTGCGGCGCCGACGTCGTCGATCGGCGCCCGGTACTGCCAATGGACCCCGCCGAAGGCGAGCCCCGCTCCGGGCGCCGTGAACGTGATCGTCGCCGCCGCCGGGGTGACGGCCCCGCCGACGAGGCGCGTCTCGAAGAAGCCGGTGCCGGCACGGGTGGCGCCGGGGGCCTGCAGCGCCCCGCCGATGGTCACCTCCACCGGCCGGGCCGCTCCGAGGAGATCGGCACCGCGGCCGAGCAGCGCCCCGACGGCGTCGGCCGTGGCCCGACTCGCCCCCCAGCGGCTGGTGCGCTTCTGGCAGAGGAGCCAGACCTTCAGCGCCTCGACCGCGGCGGCGTCGCCGGCGACCTCGTCGAAGGCCTCGATCATCACCGCCTGCGTGGCGATCGGCGCGTGGGCCCAGCCCCACCAGCCCGGATGCGGATCGCGCCACCACATCCCCTGCCACTGTTCCCCTTCGCGCCCGGCGGGCACGTCGGCGTCGACCGCCCGCTGCCGGAGGCTGTCGACGATCGTCCGGGCCACGTCCCTGCGGCCCGCACGAAACAGGGCGATCGCCAGCTGCCCCTGCGGCAGCCGGGTGTCGAGCTTCGACCAGCTGCGCGCCGCGGCGTCGAGCCCCCACTCCACCGCCGCGGCAGCCTCCCCTGCCGGCGGCGCATCGGCGGCGAAGAAGCTCCGCGCGTAGAGGGCGTAAGCGCCGATCGGTGTGATCACCGGGTCGGCACCGCGCGGACGGTCCGGCGCCGCGGCGCGGCGCTGCTCCTCGAGCAGCCGGCCGTCGAGCCAGGGGAGGGCGGCCAGCGCCGGCTGGACGCCGATCGGCACGCCCGCGGCACGAAGCCGGCCGAAGCCGGCGATGATCGCCAGCGTCACCGGGTCGCTCGTGCCGCCGCCGGGAAACCAGGGCCAGCCGCCGTCGGGGTTGCGCAGCGCCGCGAGCCGATCCAGGGCCGCCGCCGTCTCCGCCGCCGTCCGGGTGCGGTCGAAGAGGAGGCCGATCCGGGCCCGTGCCTCGCGCTCATCGGCCGCGTCACGGACCCACGGGGTCTCCTCGAGGAGCGTGCGGGTCAACTCGGCCGAGCGCTCAAGCGGGCTGTCGAGGGCGCCGGCGGCACGCCACTGCTCGAACACCTTCCCGATCCGCGGGTCGGCGGTCGCGAGGTGGGCGGCGAGGCTGTTGGCGGAGAGCCGGGCGAAGAGCCCCTCGGTGCTCTCGTCGGGCTCCTCGATGAGGACCGGCAGGGCGAGGACCGCATACCAGGCCGGATTGGCGGCCGCCTGCACGACGAGCGACTCGCTCGCGATGCCAGCGCCGCCGGCCGCGAGCCGGTCGAGCGTCACCGTCCGCTCGGTCGGGCCGCGGAGCGTGACCGGGATCGTCTCGGTGACCGGCACCCGGCGCGGCAGCACCGGCAGCAGCGCCTGTTCGCCGTCGGCGGCCCGCCCCGCCGTGGCGGTGGCGGTGTATTCGAGGAGGTCGGTCCCCTCGGCGACGCGGAGGGTGAACACCACCACCGCCGACTCCCCGGCGGCGACGGCGAACGGCTGCTCGCGCGCGCCGTCGACGAGGCTCCCCCGATCGTCGCCGGTGCGGGCGTCGGCGAGCGCCAACCGGACCGTGCCGGCAAGGCGGCCGGTGGATCGGTTGCCCACCTTCACCGGCACCTCGACCACGTCCCCCTCGCGCACGAAGCGCGGCACGAGCGGCTCGACCATCAGGTCCTTGGCGGCCACGCAGGTGTCGAGGAGGGTGCCGCTGCGCAGCAGCGCGTCGTGGGCGAGCCCCTTGAACTGCCAGGTCGTGAGCGTGTCGGGGAGGGTGAACTCGATCGTCACCGTGCCGTCGGGAGCGGCCGCGAGCCGGGGGAGGAAGAACGCGGTCTCCACGAGCCGGCGCCGCGGCGGCGGCGCCTGCGCGGTGGCCGGCCCACCCACGGCGGAACCGGTGCCGTCGCCACCGCGGAGCACGGGGGCGCCGGCCGACGCTGGCGGCGGGGCACCAGCGGGCGCGGCCACCTGGAGCTTCTCGAGCGACACGCCGAGGGCCGCTCCGTCGGCCATCACTGCGGCGGATTTGAAGTTGAGGAACGCATTGGCACCCCTCTCCATGCCTCGACGGCGACTGCCGCCCCCCAGGAAGCGCGGCCGGCCGAACGGGAAGCGGAGCTCGCGGTACTCGAGCGCCGGGATCTCCACCTCCGTCACGACGAATTCCCCGCCGACATCGGCCAGACCGAGCGGCCCGTTGCTGAACACCTCCGCGACCGTGCCCGCCTCGCGGCGGAAGATCCCGAGCAGGCCGTCGGTCGGCCAGGCATGGGGGGCGAGCGCGTCGAGCGACTGGTCGTAGAGGATCGCGAGCATCCCGGCGGGATCCGCCGCGGCCACGGCCGGCCCCGTCACCCGGGCCCGCCAGACCTCCTGCGCCCCCGGCTCGACCCGGCGCGTGAACCGCTCCCAGGCCACGGTGAGCTTCCGATCGCTCCAGGGCACGTCGATCGTCTCCTGCACCACCGTCAGCCGTCCGTCGCGCACCAGCCACGCGCGCAGGGTGAAGCCGCCGCGCTCGGTGGCGGTGACGGGGAACGACACCGGCCACTGCGTCCGGCCACTCTCCGTCCAGAAGCGGGCGAGCGTCCGCCCCGACTGCGTGATCTCCACCAACGCCCGACCGGCGTCGTGACCGGTGCCGAGCACCGCTCGGAACGTGTTCCCCGGTTCCACCACCTGCTTCTCGCAGTGGAGCGTGAGCGGCAGCTTCGTGCCGGAGGTCGTCGCGTCCGGCGCGATGACCTCGACGACATGCACCCCCTTCACCGCCGGCCGCTGCCCCACCGCGGGGATTTCGAAGGTCGCCCGGTGGATCCCCGGCGGAAGCGCCGCCTCGACCACCCCCTTGCCGGCGGCATCGGTGGTGACCGCGGCGGTGAACAGCTCCTCGCCGGCGGGCCAGGAGGCGGCGATCGCTCGCAGATCGTCATCCCGCCCGGGGCCCGGCTCGGCAAAGAAGCTCGGGCGCACCACCGCCGCCGGCTGGACGAGCCGCACCACCGTGAGCCGCCCGGTGGCGGCACGCGGGTCGCCGTCGAGCGACGCCGTCGACACGGTCAGCGCCACCCGCGCCGTGCCGCCGGCACCGGCCGGCTGCCAGCCGTCGGCCGTCACGGTGGCCTCGAGGTCGGTGTAGCCCGCCGACACCGTGCGCTCGTCGGCATGCGTCTCGCCGCCGGCATCGGTGACAACGGCCTCGGTACGGAAGCGGAACACCGGCAGCGCCTCCTCCGGCACCGCCCGGTCGGGCAGGGCGGGGAAGCGGAGGGTGAACCGTCCCGTCTCGTCGGTGACGGCGCTGCCCCGGGCAATCCGCCGCGCCTCGCCGCCGAAGGGGAGGCCGGGGAAGAACCAGCGGCACCAGTCGGGCCAGCGCACCAGCCGCTCGACGCGCCACGCCACCTTCGCACCAGCCACCGGCAGGCCGGTGTAGGTGGTCGCGGTGCCGCTGATGAGCACCTCCTCCCCGAGCGTGACGCGCCCGTCCGGTGGCGAGAGCGCCACCTGGAACTTGGGCCGCTTGTATTCCTCGACGCGCACCACGACCGATCCCTGGGCGGCTCCGGCCGATGCCGTGATCGCCCACTGGCCGGGCAGCCCGCCGGGCGGCAGCGCGAACGTGCCGTCGAACGAGCCATTGGCGCTGGTCATCGTGTCGGCAGTGGCGATCTCGCGGCCATTGGCGTCGCGGAGCACGACGCTCACCGGGCGGCGCACGAGCGCCGCATAGGTGCCGCGCTCGTGATCACCCATGCAGGCGATCCCCTTGTAGAACACCGTCTGCCCCGGTCGGTGGATCCCCCGGTCGGTCACCAGGACGATCGCGTGCACGTCGCGCGGCTGCCCCGCCGGCCAGACATGGAGCGGGTCGCCGACGATCTCGTGGCGCACGCCGCCGAGCTGCGCCGCCGCCGTGACGAGCGCCTCGCGCCCCGTCTGCCCCGGCAGCGAGAAGCGCCCCTCGGCATCGGTCACCGTGCCGCCGCCGGCGCGGAAACCCTGCTGGTCACCCTGGCCGCCGCGGATGAACGGGATCACCTCCGCCCCGACCACCGGCTCCCCGCTGGCGATGTCGATCACGTGGCCGGTCAGCGGCAGCGCCGGCGCCTGGTCATCGCGCGCCACGAGCACCGGCCGCGACTGCTCGGTCACCAGCGCCAACCGGCTCACCCAGACCAGCGTCATGCTCACCGGGTTGTCGTCGCCGGCCGGGCCCGGGCGCGGGCTGGCGATCACCCACCACGCCCCCGGCGCGAGCCCCGCCGCCAGCGGCGCGACGGAGAGATCCTCGTGGCGTTGGCGGTAGTCGGCCGTGGCGGGGAGATCGACGGCGTGCTGCCGCTCGGCCGGGAGGGCGAGGATCCGCCCCCGTTCGTCCTCCATCACCCAATTCGAGTGGACCCGGCCGGCCGCCGCCCGCGCCTGCCAATCGGCGCGGCAGACGCGGAGATGGATCCGGGCGACGTTGCGGTAGTGCACCCGGATCGCCGGCCAGGGCTCGGCCCAGGTGCGCTCGGCGACCAGGTTGAGGATCGGGGCCTCGATGGCGGTCACCACCTGCCGGCAGCGGCGCCCCCCCGGTGAATCAGGGTGCCGCGCGGCGCCGGCCAGGGCCAGCGTGCGGGAGGCGGCCGGATCCTCCTCCTGGAGGAGCTCGGCGAGGTGGAACCGGGCCAGGGCCCCGGTCTCGTGGTCGCCGGCGGCGGCGATGAACCCTTCGAGCGCCGCGCGGTGCCGCGCCCGGACGTCAGCCCCGACCGCGACCCCCGCCGCCCACTCGATCCGCTCGAGGTCAGCGGCGAGGAACGCGGTGCGGTCGGCGTCGTCGCCGTGGAAATCGAGCAGCTCGCGGTGCAGCAGCATTGCCGCCAGTGCCGGCGAATCGGCATCGGTGGCCGTGGCCTCGGGCCGCCAGGCGCGGAACTCGGCGACGCTGCCGAGGGCCGGGCCGTCGGCGGCAATCGTGAAGGCATCCTCCGGTTCCACCAGACCGCGCTCCCCCCGCGCGTGGAACGCGAGGGCGTCTTGGGCGACGACGTCAAACAGGGTCGGCCGGTAGGCATCGGGCATCGCGGCCGGCGGCAGGAGCAGCGACCAGTCGGCCACCCGCTGCCGCATGAGCCGCTGCCGCTCCGCGCTCCCGGGAGCGCCGAGGGCGGCCGCGAACCGCGCGCGGATCTCGCCGACGACGCGCGGCAGGTCCCACTGGCCGATCGTGTCGAGGCCGCCGTCGGCGCCGCCGGAGGTGCGTTGCTGGAAACGCCAGCGGTTGGCGAGGAAGTATCCCACCGTCCAGTTGGCCTGGATCGCCTCGAGCACGCCGCGCACCGGCTCCGGCGCCTCACCGATCCGCCGGGCGAGGCGCACGAGGCGCTCCGGATCGTCCGGTGGGCGGTCCCCCGTCTCCACCACGACGCCGGTGGCGATCGCCCGCGCCGCCTCGTCCCAGGCCCCGGCCGCCACCGCCGCCGCTTCGATCCCGACCAGCGCCGTCGCGGCCGTCTGCGGCCGCTGCTGGTCGAGCGCCTGCTGCACCGCGGTCCACGCCGCGGCGCGCGGCCCTGCCGGCTCGTCGGCCGCGCTGCCCCTGGCCACCCTCAGCCCTCCGATCGTGATCGACAGTGCCACCCAGACCGGGCCGCCACGCGTCATCGTTCCCTCCGCGGCTCGAGGCCATTCCCGTGCCGGCGCATGCCCGACCGGCAACGGGCAGTCTACGCCGCACCGCGCCGGACCGGCGCACCGCCGTGCGCCGGGTGCGGTACGATGGGCCCGTTTTCCAGGTCGCTGCCCCGGGGCCCCGGAGGATCGTGCAGGTGAAAATCGTCCGCTTCCTCTCCGCCGGCAGCGAGCGGCTCGGCCGGCTCCACGACGACGGCCATGTCACCCTCCTCGAGGGCGAACTGTTCGGCACCCTCACCGACACCGGCCGCCCGGCCACGGTCGACAAGCTCCTCGCCCCGCTCGAGCCGCGCGACATCCTCTGCATCGGCCTCAACTACCGCCGTCATGCCGCCGAGGGGGGGCAAGCGGTGCCGGAGCACCCGGTGCTGTTCCTCAAGAACTCCGGCGCCGTGCAGAACCCCGGCGACCCGATCCATCTGCCGCGGACACTCCGCAGCGACATGGTCGACTACGAATGCGAACTGGCGGTGGTGATCGGCAGGACCTGCCGCAACGTACCCCGGGCCCGGGCCCTCGACCACGTCCTCGGCTACACCTGCGCCAACGACGTCAGCGCCCGCGATTGGCAGCGCAACGGAGGCGGCGGGCAGTGGTCGCGCGGCAAGACGTTCGCCACCTTCTGCCCGCTCGGTCCGGCGCTGGTCACCACAGACGAGTTGCCCGATCCCGGCCGGCTGGCGATCCGCACCGAGGTCAACGGCCAGGTGATGCAGGACTGGAACACGTCCGACATGATCTTCGACGTGCCGACCCTGGTGGAGTTCCTCTCGGCGAGCATGCACCTCCGGCCCGGTACCGTGATCCTCACCGGCACGCCGCACGGGGTGGGCTTCGCGCGCACGCCGCCGGTGTTCCTCGCCGCTGGCGACAGCGTGACGATCGAGATCGAGGGGATCGGCCGGCTCACCAATCCGGTGATCGAGGAGCCGACCGTTTCCGCCTGAGCGGCGCGGCATTTGGCGCCCGACAACAGGCGGCGAACCCGGGGAGGGTCATGCCGACGCTGAGCAGGTCCTCCGCGCGCACGCGGAACCCCGACAGGGGCACGATCTCGACGTGCGGCATGGGACCTCCCCACGCGGCACCGACGGATCAGTGGGGAAACCGATTGAGCGTGAACCAGGAACGAGACCGGCCGTCAACGGGGCAAAACCGGGCCGACTCCCCCTTTTCCCGCGGGGGGAGCCCGGTGCCGGGGGGTGGTAGAATAGTGAGGACTGCGCCGGGTCGCCGACAGGCATGTCGGGGCGGACCGGCCGAACCGCGGGAGCCCATCCGATGCCCCATTCCCGGTCGACTCTTCCCCGGGCCACTCTGGTCCCCGGGTCACGGCTGCCCTGTTCACCGGTCCCCTGTTCAGGCCGGCTCGGCAGGACTGTTTTCGCCGCCGCGGTTTTCACCGCGGCGCGGCTGGCGGCTGCCGCCGACGCCCCGCCCCTCTCCTACAACGGTGACATCCGGCCGATCCTCGTCGAGCACTGTTTTTCCTGCCACGGGGCCGACAGCGCCTCCCGCAAGGCCGACCTCCGCCTCGACCAGCGCGACGCGGCGGTCGAAGCGGGGGCGATCGTGCCGGGGGATCCCGACTCCTCGGCGATCCTCGACCGGATCGGCTCCGACGACCCCGACCTCGTGATGCCGCCGCCGGCGGCCAAGAAGCCGCTCTCGGCGGAGCAGAAGGCGCTCCTCGAGCGCTGGGTGAAGGAAGGGGCGGTCTACCAGCCCCACTGGTCGTACATCCCGCCGCTGCGCCCCGAGGCGCCGGCGGTGAAGAACGAATCGTGGATCCGCAACCCGATCGACCGCTTCATCCTCGCGCGGCTCGAGGCGGAGGGTCTCTCACCCGCCCCCGAGGCCGACCGCCGCACGATCGCGCGCCGCGTCGCCCTCGATCTCACCGGCCTGCCCCCCGAACCGGCGCTCGTCGAGGCGTTCGTCGCCGACCGCTCCGCCGACGCCTACGAGCAGTTCGTCGACCGTCTCCTGGCGACGCTCGAGTGGGGCGAGCACCGCGGCCGCCACTGGCTCGACTACGCCCGCTACGGCGACACCAACGGGATCCACATCGACAACTTCCGCGAGCTGTGGGCCTACCGCCAGTGGGTGGTGGGTGCCTTCAACCGCAACCTGCCGTTCGACGAGTTCACGATCCTCCAGCTCGCCGGCGACCTGGTGAACGCCGAGACACCGTCGCTGCCGCGCGAGACCCAGCTCGACAACCAGATCGCCAGCGGCTTCAACCGCTGCAACATCACCACCAGCGAAGGCGGGGCAATCGACGAGGAATACCGCGTCATCTACTGCCGCGACCGCACCGAGACGACGGCGGCGGTCTGGATGGGGCTGACGACCGGCTGCGCCGTCTGCCACAACCACAAGTTCGATCCGTTGTCGCAGAAGGAGTTCTACGAGCTCTCCGCGTTCTTCAACAACACGACGCAGGCGGCGATGGATGGCAACGTCCACGACACGCCGCCGATCGTGCCGGTGCCCAAGCCCGACGACCTCGCCCGGTTCCTCGAGCTCGAGAAGGACGTCCCTGCCGCCCGCGCCGCCGTCGAGGCGCGGAAGGGGGCCGCGCGGCCGGAGTTCGACGCCTGGATCACGGCCGCCAGCGCCGAGACGGTGCAGAAGCTGCTCCCACAGGACACGCCGCTGGCCGAGTTGCCCGGCGCCGAGGGGCAGGGGCAGGTCACGAAGGTTCGCGTCGCCGGCAAGGAGACCGACCTCCCACTCTCGGCCGGCACCGCCTGGCAGCCAGGTCCCTCCGGGGGATCAGGGCTGCTCCTCGCCGGCAAGGCGGCGGAGGTGGCGACCGTCGGCGACTTCGAGCACGACCAGGGCTTCAGCCTCACCTTCTGGATCCGCCCGCCGGCCAATGACACCGCCTACGCCGTCGTCGCCAGGATGGACGACGGCCAGGCCTACCGCGGCTGGGACGCCTGGATCCAGAGCCGGCGCCTCGGCATGCACATGGTCCACGCCTGGCCCGACGACGCCCTGAAGGTCTCGGCGAAGGACCAACTCCCCGCCGACGCCTGGACACAGGTCGCGATCACCTCCGACGGCTCGGGCCGGCCCGAGGGGATCAAGGTCTTCTACAACGGCAAGCTGCAGGGGCTGAACGTCGAAACCAACACCTTCAAGAAAAACACGATCCGTACCGCCGTGCCGTTCACGATCGGCAGCCGGTCCCCCGGCTCGCCGGCGCATGCCGTCGGCCTGGCGGGCCTGGTCATCTGGGGGCGGGCCCTCGCCGCCGGTGAGATCGAGGGCATCGCCCGCGGGCAGGCGCTGGCCGACGTCGTCCGCCTCGATCCCGCGGCCCGTCCCGCCGCCGCCGGGCCGCTCTACGACTGGTGGCTTGCCACCGCCGACGAACCCTTCAAGACGGCCAGTGCCCGACTGGCCGGGCTCGATGCCGAGCAGGCGGAGATCCGCCGCCGTGGCACCGTCGCCCACGTGATGAACGAGAAGCCGGAGATGGCCAAGGCCTTCGTCCTCGCCCGCGGCGAATACGACAAGCGCACCGACGAGGTCCAGCCCGACACCCCCGACATCCTCCCTGCCTTCCCCGCCGGCGCCCCGCGCAACCGGCTCGGCCTGGCGCGGTGGCTGTTCCTCGCCGACCACCCGCTCACCGCGCGCACGACCGTCAACCGCTTCTGGCAGGAGGTCTTCGGCACGGGCCTGGTGCGCACCAGCGCCGATCTGGGCGTGTCGGGGGAGCTGCCGAGCCATCCCGAGCTCCTCGATTGGCTGGCGGTGGAATTCCGTGAGAGCGGCTGGAACGTGAAGCGGCTCTTCAAGTTGATCGTCACCAGCGCCAGCTACCGGCAGGCGGCGGCGGCGACCCCCGCGAAGCTCGCCCGCGACAACGCCAATCGCCTTCTCTCGCGCGGGCCCCGGTTCCGGATGGACGCCGAGATGGTGCGCGACCATGCCCTGGCGGCCAGCGGCCTGCTCGTCCGGCAGATCGGCGGCCCGAGCGTGAAGCCCTACCAGCCCGACGGCGTCTGGGAGGCGGTGTCGATGGGGGGCAACACCAACGTCTACAAGCGTGACTCCGGCGACGCCCTCTACCGGCGGAGCATGTACTGGTTCTGGAAGCGCACCGCCCCGCCGGCCTCGATGGAGATCTTCAACGCCCCGTCGCGCGAGACCTGCACGATCCGCCGCGAGCGCACCAACACCCCGCTCCAGGCGCTGGTCACACTCAACGATCCGCAGTTCGTCGAGGCGGCCCGGGTGCTGGCCGACCGGGCGTTCGAGATCGGCGGTGCCACCGACGACACGCGGATCGACTTCATCGCCCGGCGCCTCCTCGCCCGGCCGCTGGCCGCCGACGAGCTGGCGATCGTCAAGCAGTCGCTTGCCGACCTCCAGGCGTTTTACGGCGGCCATGCCGAGGAGGCGAAGCAGGTGATCGCCATCGGCGATTCGAAGCCGCGGCACGCCGACGCGGCCCAATTGGCCGCCTGGACGATGCTCACCAACGAGTTGATGAATCTCGACGAGGTTCTCTGCAAGTGATCCGCGCGGCCCGGTGCCGCCCGGATCGGTCCCCCCGGATCGGTCCCCTGTGCAGGAGTTCGCCATGCACCCGCTCCCCACCCCGCTGGCCGAACTGGGCCTCGCCCTCACGAGGCGGCGGTTCTTCGAGCGCGGCAGCCACCTCCTCGGCGGGGTGTCGCTGGCGAGCCTCGGCGCCCCGGGCGCGGCCCGGGCCGATGCGGTGGCCGTCGCCGGCGTTGATGGCGTGGAGCGCGTGCCCGGGGCGGTCGGCCCCCACTTCGCCCCGCAGGCGAAGCATGTCATCTATCTGCACATGGTCGGCGGCCCGCCACAGATGGATCTCTACGACTACAAGCCGGCGATGAACGAGTGGTACGACAAGGACCTGCCGGAGAGCGTGCGCAACGGCCAGCGGCTGACGACGATGACCTCGGGCCAGAAGCGCTTCCCGATCGCCCCGTCGAAGTTCACCTTCGCGCAGCACGGTCAGAGCGGCATGTGGGTCACGGAGCTGCTCCCCCACACGGCGCGGATGGTCGACGAGATGTGCTTCATCCGCACGATGCACACCGAGGCGATCAACCACGAGCCGGCGATCACCTACATGCAGACCGGCAACCAGCTCCACGGCCGCCCCTGCCTCGGTGCCTGGGCCAGCTACGGCCTCGGCTCGCTCAACCAGAACCTGCCGACGTTCGTCGTCCTGGTCGCCAAGCCGACCAACACCGAGCAGGTGCAGGCGATCGGCGCCCGCCTCTGGTCGAGCGGCTATCTCCCCGGCGAATACTCCGGCGTCAGCTTCCGCTCGGCGGGGGACCCGATCCTCTACATCAACAACCCTGCCGGGGTCCCCACCGAGGTGCGGCGGCGCACGCTCGACGGCCTCGCCGCCCTCAACCAGCGCACGCTCGAGCAGCTCGGCGATCCCGAGACGCGCACGCGCATCGCCCAGTATGAGATGGCCTTCCGCATGCAGGCCAGCGTGCCCGAGCTGACCGACCTCGCCAGCGAGCCGGAGAGCACCTTCGCGCTCTACGGCGAGGAGGCGAAGAAGCCGGGCACGTTCGCCAACACCGTGCTGATGGCGCGGCGGATGGTGGAGCGCGGCACGCGCTTCGTGCAGGTCTACCTCAACAACTGGGACACCCACGCCAACGTCGCCGTCCGGCTGCCGATGCAGTGCAAGGACATCGACCAGGCCTGCCACGGCCTCGTCCAGGACCTGAAGAGCCGCGGCCTGCTCGACAGCACGCTCATCATCTGGGGCGGGGAGTTCGGCCGGACGATCTACTCACAGGGGGGCCTCTCCCGGGAGAACTACGGCCGCGACCATCACCCCCGCTGCTTCACGATGTGGATGGCCGGCGGCGGCGCCCGGGGCGGGCAGATCTACGGCGAGACCGACGACTTCTCCTATCAGATCGTCAAGGACCCGGTCCACATCCGCGACTTCCACGCCACGGTGCTCCAGCTCCTCGGGTTCGACCACGAGCGCTTCACCCACCGCCACCTCGGCCTCGACTTCAAGCTCACCGGAGTCGAGCCGGCACGGGTGATCCCCGAGCTGATCGCGTGAGGCGGAGCGGCCAAGCGTTGGCTCGACTTACCGAGGCTCTTTGAGTCGGATGGCCTCTCGTGCGAGAAGGCTTTCCAGAATGCGATGCATCTGCGTCGTGGGGCCGCTCGGTGCCAGACTGTTCGCATTGGGCAGTTGTCTGGCACGCTCGACCGCCTGCTCGACCTGCTGCTGAGTGAATCGAAGGTGCTGGATCGACTTCTTCGTGAAGCCGCCGAGAATCTGCCGCAGCCGCTCGGCGATATCGTCACATCGCCGGATCCCGCCTGATGGCGGGTCTTCAAAGTGGAGAAGGACCCAGAAGTCGAAGCATGGGCTGCTGAGAGCGATTTCGTACCCCTTTTCGCTGCCTTCTTTCTGCACCCGCCTCAGATTGGCGATGTGGCCGGGCTCCGCCCAATGGTCGAGATCGATGCAGACCCAGAACTCGTCGCCCTCGCTGATCTCGTACTCCCGTCGGTAACCGTCGAGTCGCTCGAGCACGGCTTCCGGCGATGACCGCCCCCCTTCGGAGGGCAGCACCTTGAATTGCACCCGCGTCACGTGGAACTTGGCGAGGTACTGCCGCACCGCGTAGGTGTCCTCGGAGGCGATCACGACGAGCGACGCGTCGCGAACGACGCCACTCTCGCGATCAAGTGGGCGTCGCTTCAGCGGCATCAGCCACCGGTTCCTTTCTGGGATCGGCGAGAAGAGGCTCGAGGTCGTCCATGCAGCCGATGATCGGAATCGCACCGAAGCGGCCGCTGAGGTATCCCCTTTCGAGTTGCAGATCCTTGCGGACATTCTGGTATTCGGAGAGCGAATAGAGACGACTCTGCTGCGTATCGTCTTTCTCCATGAACCAGTACTCGTCTCGCCGGAGCAACTGCTGGTTGAGCAGATGGGCCTCGTGCGTCGTGACGACGAGTTGTCGGCGTGCTCCCGGCATCGTGTCGGCGAAGAGCCGGAGGAACTCCCAGCAAAGAAGGGGATGAAGGCTGCGATCGAGCTCATCGACCACGAACACACGGGGCTCCTCCGCTCCGGCCCTCAGAAGAGGCGCCAACGCCAATAACCTCCGCGTGCCATCAGACTCCTCCCTCATGGGCAGCTTGAACTCCGCTCCATCGCGCGAATGGTAGGCCTGCAGCTGCAGGGCTACATAGCGGTCGGGGGCATCCGGGTGTCGTCTGAAGACCGAATCAGTGTCTGGATTCTCCGAGACATGCCGCGCGAGATCATCGAACGAATCCTCCATCCCTCGAGGGATTCGCCGCTCATCCTCCTCGATCTGGAACCGATGCACGCCAGTCCCGAGACTACCGAGAAGGGCCTCAGCGAACACTGCGTATTCAGGATCGCGGGCCAACCGTCTGACGACATGTTCGTGCGCCTGCTCAATGGGTAGCACGACGAGCGTCCGCGTCAGCCAGCGTACCACCCCCGCTATGGTTTCCCCTTGGCTCGCTGGTCGGACTTCCCGCACCGATTCGAGGAACAACTGCGTGTCGTTGAGGTCGTTCTTGGACAGCGACGTCAGGAGAGTGACGATCTTGTCATCGCCGGCGAACCGCCTCTTCAAAACGGCTTCGTCGACCTTTGTGCGACCATCGGCGTTCCGCTCGAAGATCACGTCGTCGTCTTCCGCGTTAACGAGGGCCAGCCATTCACCTTGAATGGACGACTTCATGACGTCGAATCCGTAGGCGAAGACTCGCCCAGCGGCGACAAACCGAAACTCAAAGCTCGATGGCTTGGCTCGGGCATTTGGCTCGAACGCATAGGCATCGACCGCCGAAAGGCGGCCCGCCTGCCCGAGAATCCATTTCTGGGCATATTCCATCGCCTTGACGAGGTTCGATTTCCCCGCGGCGTTCGCTCCGTAGATCACCGCCGTGCGCACGACCGAGCGATTGCCACCGGGCAGCCCCATAACGTGCGTCGGGTGGTCGTCGTAGCGATTACTCGCGACCATGTTCAGCGTGGCTTCCTCGCCGAACGACCGGAAGTTCGAGACCGAAAATGAGACGAGCATGGGAGACGGCCTCTGCAGCGGAAAGGCGATTTCGTCGAGCGGGACCGGCGCCGAAAGCCGCCGCCACACCACGCCTTTTCCGCAAGAATAGCCTCGGGACGCACCCGCCGCACCCCAGAAACGCCTTCGTTCTGTGGTTTTTTCACGCAAAGCTGTTTTCCCGCCCCCCGAGCCCCAACGGGCGGCAATGCGGACCTAGGTTGACCACGCTCCCGATAGGCTGAGCGGCCGCCAAGACCTCCCTCACCCTGCGGCACCGCCGCCCCCTCGGAAGAGCCCCGTCGATGCCCCTGAAGAAGTCCGACCTCTACGCCTCGCTCTGGGCCTCGTGCGACGAGCTGCGAGGCGGCATGGATGCCAGCCAATATAAGGACTACGTCCTCTTCGTCCTGTTCCTGAAATAGGTTCTTCCGGGATTTCAGTGGCAGGGTAGCTGCGGCCTGAGATCGAGCTTGCCGCAGAAGAACAGGATTCGAGTCCGGTAGTTGCCGAAGGAGCGGAAGCCGCGTGCCGCGTACTTCAGTGCCTGGATGACGCTGTTGAAGCCTTCTGTCGTGGCATTCGTGATCCGGTAAAGGAAGTAGGTCAAGAGGTTGGGCAGATGACGCTTGAGCATCCTCGCCACCTTGACCACCGGCCGCAGTTGGCATCTCACGGCCCACGCATACCATCGCTTGAAGAAGCGATTGGCACTCGTCGAATAGACATGCCGCCAGAACCAGCGGAACAGATCGGTGATTCCCCAGGCTCTCGCCGTCTTCAGGCCGTGCTTCTTGATCGCGTTGAAGCGGCGACGCTGCTCGGGAGAGAGGTTCGCCTTGTTGAAGAGCCAGAGCTGACGGGTGCCCTTGAGCCGGTCGTCGTCATCGGCCTGAAGGGCCTTGTTTTCCCCCCTTCGCAGCTGATCGACGGCTTCCCCGAGATGCTTGGCGACATGGAACTTGTCGTGAACAAGCTCGGCGTTCGGCGTCTGCGTGGCCACTGCCTGGGCATACGCGGGAAGCATGTCGGCAGCGACGGCACACACCTTCTGCCGCTGCTCGACGGTGAGCGTCGCGAGGACGCTTTCGGCGGCCGCCTGCGTACGTTCCGGAGCGACATCGAGGACACGGGAGCCGTCGAGATCGGTGAGAACGGTGATGTAGTCCTGGCCTCTCCCGAAGCTCTTCTCGTCGATGCCGATGTGCTTGATGGGCGTGGCCTCGCGGCGCTCGAGGCCGCGTGCCACGGCGCGGTCCATGATCGTCTGCACGGCATCCCAGGAGAGCCCGAGCAGCACAGCCGCCGCTTTCACCGTACGGCAAGCCTGAAGAACTTCGACAGCGAAGGCCTCGAAGAGGAGCGTGAAGCGAGAGTGCTTCCCGGCCCATGGAGGCACGATGGTTTTGACACCATGCTCCGCGCACCGGCTGCGGGGGAGGCGGGCGACCAGCTCCGTCGTGAACTGCATCGTGTCCAGGTGCCGCCAGCGCCGCTCGTCCGCGTGATCAGCGAGGCCGCAGGCCACGCCGCATTCGGGGCAGATCACGCCAGACCCGACGTGGGAAAGGTGGATCTCGACGCGCCGATCCTCGATCTAGAGGTCACGCGCCGATCCTCGATCTGGAGGTCAACAGACTCCACCCGCCAGGAGTCATCGAGGCCAAGCAAACGGGCGTAATGCGATTGAAGCGTGTCCATTTCGGCACTCTACCCAATCGTCGGCCCTCCATGAATCGGCCGCGGCGTGCCACGGAAATCCCCGAAGAGCCAAAAGGAGCGGCAGGATGTAGCTCATCCAGTCGGTGCGGCCGAGCGGGCTGCCGCGGAGGATGTTGGCGGCCTCCCAGAGGTGGGACTCGAGGGCGCCCAGCGTGAGCGTGGTGCCCGCGGGGCCTTCCGGCGGCGCCATCTGGGCGGCGTCGTCGAATGGCAGTGCCTTGGTCGCGCTCGATCTGCGACCGCCCGCCCGCTTCGGGGATCTCGGCTTTCCTTTTGCCACGCTCACAATCCTTCTCAATTCAGCGTCGCGTGCGATCGGGCCGCTACCCAACCCAGGGCCCTGAAGAGCAGCACCGGTCCGTCGGACCGGACGGGTATTGGAGCAAATTGGGTGGACAACCTCGGTCCGACGTCGCGAGAGCAATGATTTCCCTCACAAACGGGGGGCCGGAAGCTTGTTCAACCGGGAGCGTTTCCCGCTGCCACTCCGCCAAGCGGCCAGAATGGATTGAGGGGAATTCCCAACCGCTCCCGCCACGGTCAACCGACCGCCACGGACCCACCTCCAGCTGCGCGCCCCTGCCCGCGAGCGGAACGGGCCATCCCGTCACGGCCTGTATCCTGGAGGCTCCGTGCCCGCACGGTTGATGGTGATTCCTCCCGTTCCCCTGCTCCATCCCCGATGCCCGCTCCCCCTGTCGCCCTCACGATCGCCGGCTCCGATCCCTCCGGCGGGGCCGGCCTCCAGGCCGACCTGAAGACGTTTCACCGGCACGGTGCCTACGGCATGAGCGTGGTGACGCTCGTCACCGTGCAGAACACGCGCATGGTGTCGGCCGTCGAGATCCTCGCGCCAGGGCTCGTCGTCGCCCAGCTCGACGCCGTCCTCGACGACATCCCCCCGGCCGCCGCCAAGACCGGTGCCCTCGGCAGCGCCGCCGTGATCGCCGCCGTCGCGGCATGCCTCCGCGGGACGACGTTTCCGCTCGTCGTCGATCCGGTGATGGTCAGCAAGCACGGCGCGGCGTTGATCGCCGACGACGCGGTACGCACGCTCGTGAGCGACCTCCTTCCCCGTGCCACGCTCGTCACCCCGAATCTCGCCGAGGCCGAGCGGCTCGCCGGATTTGCCGTCGCCGACGTCGCGGCGATGGAGCGCGCCGCGCGGGCGATCGCCGCCCTCGGCCCCCCCCACGTGCTCGTCAAAGGTGGCCACCTCGACGGCGCGGCGGTCGATCTGCTCTGGTCGGAGGGGCGCGTGACGACCTTCTCGGCGGCGCGGATCGACACCCGCCACACCCACGGGACCGGCTGCACCCTCTCGGCGGCGATCACGGCGCGCTTGGCGGCCGGTGAGCCTGTCGCCACGGCGGTGGCGGGTGGCTGCCGGTTCATCCGCGCGGCGATCGCCGGCGCCCCCGGCCTCGGCGGCGGCTCTGGCCCCGTCGATCACTTCGCCGCTCCGGGCTGACGTGCCCTCTGGCGACAGTCCATCGATCCCATTCAAGGCCCGTGGTCACCGGGGATCAGCGCGGCACGCCGCTCGTCCCAAGAGCGCATCGGCTATTCCTCGCGGTCGACCTGCAGGGCGGCGACGATGCTCGTCGGCCGCGCCGGCCTCACGGGCTTGGGCAGGCTCCGCAGCGAGAGCGGCTTGCGGGCCGGTTCGAGCACCCCGTCACGGACGAGGCCAGCGAGCCAATCCGCGTCGGCTCCGGACGTGTCGTCGGGCCCGACGGGGAGCATCCGGGCCACGGGCCGGTTGCGGTCGCAGATCAGCACGGTCTCACCGCGCCGCACACGGTCGATGAGGGCGCTGAGGTTGTTCTTCGCCTCGGTGATGCTCGTGCGCTGCATGATGATCTCCCGGGAGCGGCACGGTGTCCTCCCCTAATAAAGCCATCCAGCCAGATCGTGAAGACCTTTCCAGCTCTTCGATGGCCGCAGCGCCGCCGTGCGCGGCGACGGTGCCGCCCCGGCAGGAAGAGGCCTCCTGCCGGGGCGGCACCACAGGCTCGCTGTCACCGCGGTGGCAGAGGGCCTGTGGTGGCAGAGGAATCGCCGGGCAACGCCAACGCCGGCCGTCAGCGGCGCGACCGCCGCCGCTCGAGGAGTCCGAGGGCGCCGGTCACCAGCGCGAGCACCGAGCCCAGGCCAGCGGGGTCGATCTCCGGAACGCCGGAGGGGCCGCTGACAGGACTTGCGAGACGAAAACCGAGGCTGGAACGCTCGTTCGACAGGTCGCTCGTGCTCCTGTAGGTGGACGACAAGTCGGACGCGTCGCCGAACCAGCTGCCGCCGCGGATCCCACGAGACGAGCCGGCAGCACCCGTGAGGTCGTTCCATTCAAACACGTTGCCGCTCATGTCGAACGCGCCGTACGCACTCGGGCCGCCGTTGGTGCCCACCGTCGTCACGTTGCCGTCCTGGCCGTTCCAGTCAGCCGCTTGGTTGTAGTTCGCGTAGTTGCCCGCGCTGCCAGCGGAGCCGATGCCGGTCGAGTCTGCCGTGACCGCTGTCGGGGCGTTGTCGCTCTGCGTGGCGTAATCCCAGTAGTCCGCGCTGGTGCTCCCACCTTCGTAGTACGCCGCCTTGTACCACTGGTCTTCCGTCGGGATATAGAACGTGGCCCCCGGGTTCACCGCCGGGGCGGTGCCGCTGGTCGCACCGCTGAGCGT
>SXWA01000026.1 GCA_005791575.1 Planctomycetaceae bacterium | reverse complement strand
CGGCGGAGCGGTCGAGGAAGGCGTAGCCGATGTGGTTGCCGGCCGGGAGGCGGGCGCCCACCGGCCGCAGGCTGACCGGCATGTTGATGCGGACATGGCGCGGCTGCCGTCCGGCCGCGGCATTCCACGCCAGCACGCTCTGCATCGCCGCGCCGACGAGGAGGTCGTTGACCGTCACGCCCGCCGCGGCCGCGATGGCCCACAGCCGGCGCGTGTCGTCGGGGGAGAAGGCCACCGCGTGGTACGGGGGTGCGAGGTCGGTCGCCGCGACTGTTCGCCCATGTGTGGGGTGGGGGGCGAGGACCGTCGGGCGCAGCAGCGCGAACGTGCCCGATTCCCTGGCCAGTCGGCGCGCCGCGGGCTGCGAAGGAAGCGGGGCGGCGGCAACCGGGTCTGCTGCCGCGGCAGGATCGTCGGCCGGGGTGCGGATCCGTTCGCGGAACCGGGCCGGCCGGCCGCCGTGGTACAGCGACCACACGTCGCCCATCCATTCGATGCCGGCGAGACCGTCGCAGACGGCGTGGTCCACCATCAGCACCACACTCCAGCAGGGGGGGCCCGCGACGTGCCGTTCCCGCTCCAGGGCGACAATCCGGAGACCGCTTTCGTCGGTCAAGCGGCACGGCCGCCACGGATCCGCGGCGTCACGGGGCCGGTCGAGCGGCCACCACTCCACCACCGGCGTCCGGTCAGGGGGCAACCAGACCCACCCCCCGCCGCGGCGGGCGATCCTCATCCGGGTGCGCGGATGCCGGTCCGCGGCACCGGCCACCGCCGCCTCCAAACGGGCCTGGTCGAGCGGCCCTTCCAGACGGGCCTCGACGAAGAAGGCCATCGGAAAACCGGGTCGGCGGTCGGTGACGACGAGCGTCTCGAATGCGGACAGGGGGTCCATCAGGTGCTCAGGGCCTTCCGGATCGGCTGTCGTCGGGGGGGAGGGGGTCCGATTGCATTGTCCGCAGCGAATGCAACGGTCGAAAGGGGGTGCTGCATCGATCCATGATTCCGGCCATTTCTTGACACTCCACCCCATCCATCCATACTCATTCGTGCGTCGGTGCCGGCCTCCCGGGCCGGGGCCCGCCGGGGCCATCCCGGGGGGCTTGCCGTCGTGGGTGACCCGGCGTCGCCCTTCCTCGAACGCGTGATCATCGGCGGCGTGGCCCCCCGCGCCGTCCGTGAGCGGCAATGCCTCCGACCGCCAGGTCGCCGGGGTGTTGTGCGGGCCCCAGGGATGGGTGAGAGGTGCCTCCGAGGCCCGGACCCATACCCCTTTCAGAGCCCGATCACGCACGCCGACAGCCATTCCGGCCGTCGCACCACCCTTCCACAGCCCGCCCGTGGACCGGTTCGCCGGCGCCGCGACAACCGCCAAGGACGAGGATCAGCCTTGCAGGAACCACTCGCAATCGTCGGTATGTCCTGCAGGCTGCCTGGCGCCGACGGCCTGGATGCGTTTTGGCGGCTCGTGGAGAAGGGAGGCACCGCCTGGGGGCCTCTGCCCGAGGCACGGCTTCCCCGCGACCTCTACTTCGATCCGCGCAAGGGGCAGTTGGGGCGTTCCTACTCGGAGATGGGGGCCGTCGTCTCCGACCGCGAACCCGATCCCCGGGTCTGCCCGCTCACCGAGGACCTGCGCCACCGCTACGACATCGCGCATCTTGTGTTTCTCGAGGTCGCCGCCCAGGCCTGCCGCGACGCGGGGCTCGACCCGTTCGCGATGCCCTCCGGACGGCGCACCGGCGTGTACGTCGGCCACACCGGCGGCAGCACGCGGATCGGCGACATCGTCTATGCGACCGGCATCGACGAGACCGCGGCGCTCCTCGAGGAGGTCGAGGCGGCCCGCCGGCTGCTCGGCGCCGAGGTGACGGCGGTCGCGGCGGAGGTCACTGCGGCGGTGCGCGACAGGTACCCTGGGCGCCGTCCGGGTGATTCACTCGATCTCGGGGCCCTCGGTGCCGCCCGGATCGTGCAGGAGGCCCTCCGCCTCGACGGTCCGTATCTCGTGGTCGACGCGGCCTGCGCGTCGTCGCTCCAGGCCCTCGCGATCGCCGCCCGTGCCCTCGCGGAGCAGGGGATCGACCAGGCGATCGTCGGCGGTGCCTCGTACTGCAAGTCCGACAGCCTCGTGCTCTTCTCCGCCGCCCAGTCGGTGAGCAACACCGGTTCCTGCCCCTTCGGCCGCGATGCCGACGGCCTGGTGACGGCGGAGGGGTATGTGGCGCTGGTCCTCAAGACGCTCTCGCGTGCCCGTGCCGACGGTGACCGCATCCGGGCCGTGATCCGCGGCATCGGCGTGGCGAGCGACGGCAAGGGGAAGAGCCTCTGGGCGCCGCGGCAGGAGGGGCAGATGCTCGCGGTCGAGCGTGCCTACCCGGACCGGGCCGACATCGGCCGTATCGACTACATCGAGGCGCATGCGACCAGCACGCAGGTCGGCGATGCGACCGAGCTGGGGGCGCTCGCCGGCCTCCTCGGCAAGCATCTCCCCGCCGGCCGACGGATCCCGATCGGCAGCGTCAAGGCCAACATCGGGCACACGCTCGAGACGGCCGGTCTGGCCAGTCTGGTCAAGGTGGTGCTGGCGATGGAGCACGGCGTGATCCCGCCGGGCTCGACCTGCCGCGAGCTCAACCAGGACTTCTCCTGGGACAACGGTCCGTTCACCGTGCCGCGGTCGGCCCTCCCCTGGCCGCGCCGCGCTGACGGTGGGCCGCGCTGCGCCGCCGTGAACGCATTCGGCATCGGCGGGCTGAACGTGCATCTCGCGCTCGCCGAGTCGGCCGCCATGCCGACCCCGACGCCACCGCGCGAAGGCAGCACCGACGACCGGGCGATCGCCATCATCGGCATCGGCTGCGTGCTGCCGGGCGCGATGTCCGTGGCGGCCTTCGGCGAGATCCTCGACCGTGGTCTCCCCGTGGTGAGCGAGGTCCCGGCCGAGCGCTGGAGCCTCCGCCGCGCGCTCGATCCATCCGTCCCGCGGGCGTGGCGAACGGTGGCGGGCCGGGGTGGGTTCGTCGTCGGCTTCAACTACGACTGGCGCCGGCACAAGGTGCCGCCGAAGCAGATCGCCGCCGCCAATCCCCTCCAGTTCATGCTCCTCGAGGCGGCGGATGCCGCGATCGCCGATCTCGGTGGCCCGTCGCGGCTCGACCGGGCCCGCACCGCCGTGGTCGTCGGAACGATGTTCGGCGGGGAGTTCTCCAACGACCTGCAGATCGGATTGCGGCTTCCCGAGACCGCGGTGCACATCCGGTCCGCCCTGCGGCGCCGCGGGCTCGAGCCCGGCCAGGTCGATGCGATCATCGCCGCCTTCGACAAGAAGGTGCTCGAGGAGATGCCGGCACTGGTCGACGAGACCGGCAGCTTCACCAGCAGCACGCTCGCCAGCCGCCTCACGAAGTCGTTCGACCTCATGGGTGGCGCGCTGGCCCTCGATGCCGGCGATTGCTCGGCGCTGTCGGCGATCGCCGCCGCCGCCGACATGCTCCACCAGGGAAGCTGCGACACGGTGCTCTGCGCCGCGGGGCAGCGGGCGATGGACCTGGTGGCTTTCGAGGGCTGGTCGCTCGACGGCTCGCTCGCTTTGGCCCCACGGGCGCCGTTCGCCGGAGACATCGGGCCCGGCGGCGAGCGCGGACGCCTCCCCGGCGAGGGAGCGGTGGTTCTCGTGCTCAAGCCGTTGGCGGCGGCGCGGGCTGCCGGGGATCCGATCCGCGGCGTGATCCGCAGTGTGAACGTCGGGTCGGGGAGCGCGGTTTCCGACGTCGCCACGCGGGTGATCCACGGGGCCACCGTCGCCTCCGGCGTGCCGATGGGCGCCGTGGGAGCGGTCGAGGTGGCAGGCAGCGGCATGGCGCGGATCGACGCGGCCCTCAACGCCGCACTGGCCGCGGAGTACGGCGATCACTCGGCTGCGTCCGCCAGGGTCGTCGGTTCGCTCGACGGGCTGATCGGTCACTGCGGTGCGGCAGCCGGCGCCGCCGGGATCATCAAGCTCTCCCGGGCGCTCGCCAACGGCACGCTGCCGGCGACCCCTGGGATCGCCGACGCGACGACACTCGCTGCCGGCTTGATCGCCGCACCGGCACCGAGGCCGATCCCGTCGGCCGGTGCCGCCGGGTACCGTGCCGGTGTCGTCACCACCGCACACGGCGGCCTCGTCGGCCATCTCGTGATCGACAACGGTCTGCCGGTGCCGCACGCCGTGGCCCCCCGGACCGCGGCGGCGCCCCCCGTCATCGCGCGCCCGGCCGCCAGTCCGCTGCCCTTCCCGTCGGCGATCCCGGTGCTGGAGGGGGATCGCCCGCTGGTTGCCGCGATCTTCCCGGGGCAGGGGTCCCAGTACGGCGACATGTTCCGCGGCCTTGCCACCGACACGCCACTCGGTGGCGAGATCGCCGCCGAACTCGACGCCCTCGCCCGGTGCGCGGGTTTGCCGACCCTCGCCGAGACGGCGTGGCGCGCCGACCATGGGCTCGGCCTCCGGGTCTGGGAAACGCAGTGGTCGATGTACCTCGGCGACTTGTTCGCCTGGGGGGTGCTCGAGCGCCTCGGGTTCGCCCCCGACGTCGTCGCCAGCCACAGTTTCGGTGAGTTTCCAGCGCTGGCTGCGGTCGGCGCGTGGCGGCGCGAGGATGGCGCACGCGCGACGCGCGCCCGGGCCGATGCGGTGGAGCAGTGCGGACCGCGCGGCGGGGCGATGCTCTCGGTGATCGGCGACGTCGCGACCGTACGCGATCTGGTGGCGCCGTTCGCCGGCGAGGTCTGGATCTGCGCGGAGAATTCTCCCGAGCAGGTGGTCATCGGCGGCACCGTGGCCGGTGTCGATGCCGTCGAGCGGGCGCTGCAGCCGCTGCGGCTCCGCTCGAAGCGGCTCGCCGTCCCGAGTCCGTTCCACACGCCGCTCCTCACCGCCGCCGGCGAGCGCCTCGCGGCCGCCCTGGCGGGGCTGACGCTCTCCGCGCCGCGGTTGCCGATCTTCAGCAGCACGACCGTGGAGCAACTCGGCGATGCGGCGGCGATCCGCATGAGCCTCGTGCGGCAGATGTCCGAGCGGGTGCGCTGGGTCGACGTCGTGCGTCGGCTTCATGCCGCCGGTGTGCGGACGTTCGTCGAGGTCGGACCATCGGGGGTGCTCACCGGGCTCGTTCGGCGGATCCTCGACGGGCTGCCCGGCATCACGCTCGTGCAATTCGACCAGCGCGGCCAGTCGGGGGCCGAGCAGATTGCCCGGCTGCAGGGCCAGTTGGCCGCTGCCGGTGCGCTCCGTGCACCGGCGGGGCAGACACCGTCCGTGCTGGCCACTCCCACGGTCCTCCACTTCGACGCCACCGAGCGCCGCCGGGCCCGCAACCGTGCCGGTGGCGGTGCCGGTGCGGCTGTCGCCAAGGGGCAGGGGCCCCGTCCCGCGACAAGCGGCGGAGAGGCATCGGCCGCCACGCCGTCGCCCGACCGTCCGGGCCGTCCCGATCCGGCGCCGAGCGTTCACGGCGGTGGCATCGGGCATGGCGGTGGCATCGGGCATGGCAGTGGTCAGGGCAGCAATGGCCGCCACGGCGCCGCCCGGAACGGATCCCACGCTGGCGACGACGGGTACGCGGCCAAGGTCGCCCACGCCGCGCCGCTCACGGCCTCCGGCCACGCCGGCGGCAATGGCCACGGTTCGGGCCACGGGTCGGGCCACGGGTCCGCGAACAGTCAAAGTGCCTATGGCAATGGGCAGGTGGCCGTCGAGGCGGCCCCGCGGCCCGCGGCGTCGCGGCTGCGCATGGCGGTCGCCGGGGACGCAGCCCTCGTGCAGACGGTCGGTGGTCTGGAGCAGATCGTCGTCGCCCTCCTCACCGAGCATGCGGCGGTCCTGCCGCTGGGCAGTGCCGGCGCTGCCGGGGGGGAGGTGCTCGAAGCGCTCGAGCATCTGTTCGAGGCGCTGCCGCGGCACCGCGACGCGGTCGTCGCCGCGGGCACGCTCGACGAATTGTGCGCGCTGCTGGCGGCCAGCGGCGGCAAGGCCGACTGGGTGCGGAACGGGTCCGGGGCCGTTGCGCCGGCTGTCGAGCCGCCGAAGGCCGCCCGGGTGCCGGCCGCGGCAGCGGAGTTGGAAACGTTCGTGATCGGCTTCGTGGTCGAGCAGACCGGGTATCCGCGCGAGATCGTCGAAATGGATGCGGATCTCGAGGGGGATCTGGGGATCGACAGCATCCGTAAAGCGCAGCTCTTCGGTGAGATCGGTCAGCGGTATGGGTTGAGCGCCGATGCGAGCGTGTCGCTCGACGACTTCCGCACGCTCCGTCACCTGCTCGACTACATGCTGCCGCGCGTCGGCGGCGCGGCCGGCGGGAGTGCCGCTGCTGATGCGCCGGCCGTGCCGGCGGCAGCTTCGGCTCCGGTGGTTTCACCCTCGATTGTTTCGGCTCCCACGGTCGCGGTGGCGGCCGCCATGCCGGCTGCGGCCTCCGAGTTGGAAACGTTCGTGATCGGCTTCGTGGTCGAGCAGACCGGGTATCCGCGCGAGATCGTCGAACTGGATGCGGATCTCGAGGGGGATCTGGGGATCGACAGCATCCGCAAGGCGCAGCTCTTCGGTGAGATCGGTCAGCGGTATGGGTTGAGCGCCGATGCGAGCGTGTCGCTCGACGACTTCCGCACGCTGCGTCACCTGCTCGACTACATGCTGCCGCGCGTCGGCGGCGCGCCTGGCGGGAGTGCAGTTGCCGATGCGCCGGCCGCGCCGATGCCGGCCGCGGCCGCCACGCCCCTGCCGAGTGAGTCGTTCCTGCGTGGTCGGGCCGAGGGGCAGCAGCACGCGGTTGCGATCCGCCGCTGGTGCCGAGAACTGGTGGCCGCCGGCCGGGTGGGGAAGGTGCCGAGCGCGTTCGCTGCCGACACAGCCGAGTTCCTCGCCGGGGTTGCCGATGCAGTCGGGGTCGACCGCGGGGTTCTCGAATCGGGGCTTTCCGCTCCGACCGTCGCGCTCGGGGGGATCGATCTGCTCGTCGATCTTTCCGGCCGGGACCTGTCCGGTCTGCTCCTCGGCTTCGGGCGGTATGCCGAACCGGTGGTGCGCGAGGTGGCTGCCTCGACCACGCTCCTCGCCGTGGCCGGCTTGCCGGGCGCTGTCGCCGGCTGGAACACCTCGGGGCTGATGGCGCTGCTCACCCCCCGTGCGGGCGCTGCGGCGATTCTCGCCCTCCCACGGATCGTCACCGGCTGCCGCAGTGCGGCCGATCTCGCCGCTGCCGGGCCGTGGCCCGAGGGGATTCTGGTCGTCTCTCCGCCGACAGCCGAGATCTGGGAGTCCGATTCGGCTGGGCATCTCCAGCCGACCTCCTCTTGTCATCGCGAGAGCGCGGAGGGATCGGCGGTCACGCGGATCCTCCTTGGCGCGGCACCGGCCACCCCCCTGCCGGCGCTCTTTGCCGCCGCTGCTGGCGGTCTTCCCGCCGCCCTCTCCTCGGCCGCCACCTGGCTCGCGGCGGGCAGCGGTGCGAACGGTCCCCGGTCGTTGGCCGGTGGCCCGCTCGGAGCCGGGCAGCTGATCACGGCGGCGGCCTCGATGGCGGAGCTCTTCCCGGCGCACCCCGGGCACACCGCCGCCCCACCGTTCCCGGCGTCTGCTTCCGGCATCACGCGGCGCTACGGTCTCGCCGTGCGCGAGATCGCGACCACCGCCGGGACGAATCTCGCCGGTGAGCGCGTGCTCGTCCTCGGTGCCGGACCTGCGGTGCCGGCGATCCTCGAGCGGATCCGCGCCGGCGGCGGGAAGGCCGTCGCCGGAGAAGCCGGGACCGTTGCCGACGCCGTGGCGGCCATCGACGCGGCCGAGGCGGCCGGGCCGGTTCGCCATCTGATCGTCGTCACCCCTCCGACCGATGCCCCCGCGTGGTCGGCAGACGGCGCCGCTGCCGTGGCGGCGTGGTTTGCCGGTTGCCAGCGCTGGATCATCGCCCGCGCCTCGGCCGCCGATATCGCGCGCTCGCCGCTCACCGCGGCGACGTCGCTCGGCGGCGATTTCGGCCTCGGCGGTGACATCGGCTGGGTCGGCAGCGGTGCGGTGACAGGACTGTTCAAGAACCTGGCCCACGAATTCGCCTCCCTGAAGGTGCGTGTCGTCGATTTCCAGGCGATGACCGCGCCAGTCGAGCAGGCGGAGCGGCTCGTGGCGGAGATCGGCGCCGCCGGGCCGGTGGAGATCGGCTACCGGCAGGGTCGGCGCGTCGAGGTGGTGCCCACCACCGGCGGCCCGGTGTCGGCCACGCGGCTCGACGGCCTGCAGCAGGGCAGCGTGTGGATCGTGACGGGCGGGGCACGCGGTGTCACCGCCGCCTGTGCGCTCGAGCTCGGCCGGCGGCACGGGCTGGAACTGATCCTCGTCGGATCGACCCGGCCGGAACCGGTGGAGCCGGCCTGGCTGCGGGCCGATGAAGCGGGCCTGCGCGATCTCAAGGGGCGGATCATGATCGCCGCCAAGTCGCACGGTGCCGATCCGCGGCAGGCGTGGCGGAGCGTCGAGAAGTCGATCGAGATCGCGCGGTCGCTGGAGGCGTTCCATGCGGCCGGAGTCCACGTCCGGTACGAGGCGTGCGATCTCGGCGATGCAGCCGCGGTGCAGCGGTTGGTCGATACCGTGAGCCAGTCGATGGGGCCGATCCGTGGCATCGTCCACGGTGCCGGCTGGGAATCGGCCTGCCGGTTCGAAAAGAAGACACTCGAAGGGCTGGCGGCGACGATCGGTCCGAAGTGCCTCGGCCTGGAGCACCTGCTGCACGCCGCATCCCGGCAGCCGATCGGGGCGCTGATCGCCTTCGGTTCGACCAGCGGCCGCCTCGGAGGGCATGGGCAGGCCGACTACTCCCTCGCCAACGACCTGCTCGCCAAGCTCGTGGCCAGCGCCCGTCGCCAGCGCCCCGGTCTGCGCGCGACGACGTTCCACTGGCATGCCTGGGACGAGGTCGGGATGGCGAGCCGACCCGAGAGTCGGTTCGTCCTCGAACAGTTCGGGCTGAAGTTCATGCCGCTGGCCGAGGGGGTGGGGCGTTTCCTTGCGGAGATCGAGGCCGGGCTGCCCGATGCCGAGGTGCTCGTCACCGAGCCGGTGTTCTGCCCCGATGCACCGATCGCAGCGGCGCCGTTGCCCGCCCGCCGCGCCCGTGGGAGCCTCGTGGAAGCGGTCGAGGGCTCCGGCGTGGGGAGCGAGGTGTCGTTCATCGTCTCACCCACGTCCGACACCTTCCTCGCCGATCACCGGCGCTCCGGCCGCCCGCTCCTCCCCGCCGTGATCGACGCCGAACTGCTCGCCCAGGCTGCCTTGGCAGCCGATGTCCCGGGCGGGGTGAGAGAGATCCGTGATTTCCGCGTGGAGCGGGGGCTCGTGTTCCAGACGAACGATCCCCGGCGATTGATCGTCAGCCTGAAACCGGCCGCGGACGGCTCTCTTGCGGCGAGCCTGCGGGAGGCGGAGGCATCTCCGGGCGGTCGTCCGTTGGCCTCCGGTACCGTCGTGCCCGCGCCGTGCGAGGCGGTGACCGCCACGCTCGACGAGATGCCGTTCCCGTGGAATCCGGTTGTCTACCGGGAAGATGGGCCGATGTGGCACGGGCCCGCGTTCCGTACCCTCTCGGGGCTCCTGCTCGACAGGAACGGCGGCTGGGGCAAACTCACGGCGCCGGATCCCGATCGGGTGGCGGGGCCGCGCGGAGCCCAAGGGTGGACCGTGCCGGCCGCGTTGCTCGACGGTGCACTGTTCGCCTGCGGAGTGTATTCCTACATCCTCTGCGGGAAACGGGTGGAGATCCCGGTTCGATTCGGCCGCCTGCGATTCGTCTCCGATCCCGTGGTCGGCGAAACCTGCGTGGTGCGCCTCCTGTTCGTGTCGCAGGACGCGCAGGAGACGGTGTACGACCTGGTGATTTTCGGGGCTGACGGCAGGGTGATCCTGTCGCTCGAACGGCTAGCGATGTCGGGGCTCGCGGCCGAGCGGAGTCGACCGACATGACGGCCCTGCTCCATGCCGGAAGGCCGTGCCCGTTCGGCACGACGGCATGTGCGATCGTCGTCGGCGGCCATGCCGTGCGCTGGGCAGCGCGGTCGGGGCCGTCGATCGACGCTCCCGCCAACGCCCGCCGGCTCGCCGAGGATCTCGTCGCGTCGGTCGCGGCACTTCCCGTGGACGTCGTTCGGGTGGCCACACTCCTTCCTTCCGGCAGGCCCGTCGCTCTGGTGGGGGCCGAAGCGATCCCGGTGGCGGTATCGCTGAGCCACCTGGCGGGCTTCGCTGCCGTCGCGGCCTCCGACCAGGTGCCGGGTGTGGGGGTCGACGCCGTCGACACCGCCATGACGGCGTCGACGCTGGAGTGGTGGTTCGACCGATGCGAGCGCCGCTGGTCCGCCGGCACGTCGCCGCAGCATGTGTGGGGGGCGAAGGAGGCGGCCTTCAAGGCGGCGGGGATCGACGGCCACTTCCGCCCCCAAAGGGTGAACGTGCGGGCCGAAGGCGTCGACGGCTTCCGCTGGGACCTCGTCGGTCGCTGGCGATCGGCATGCGGCGCCGGCCGGTTCGTGAAGGTGGGACGCTGGCTCGTCGCCGTGGCCATTCGCGCTGGTTCGTCGCCCGCCGGGCCGGCGGGCGGGAGGGATGGATGTTCCTGAGTGACACCCATCTCCCGCAGCTGCTGTCTCCCGACACCTACACCGATCGGTCGTGGTTCGAGCGCGAGGTCGGCTCGGTGCTGTTGCCGAGCTGGCAGCTCGCCACGACCTTGGCGGAGATTCCCCGCGTCGGCGACTTCGTCACCGGCCGTCTCCTCGGCCGCAATGTCATCGTCCATCACACCGCCGAGGGGCCCCGGGCGTTCCTCAATGTCTGCCCGCATCGGTTGGCGCTGCTCACGAGCCGTCCCCGTGGTCATCAGTGCCGGCTCACCTGCCAATACCACGGCTGGGAGTTCGCACCCGACGGGAGCACGCGCCGGATCCCCGACGCGCCGAGCTTCCGGCCCCTGGAGAAGGGGGCGTTCGGGCTCCACCGCCTGCAGTGCGAGACGCTCGGCCAACTCGTCTTCGTGCGTTTCGACGACGGCACCGCGCCGCTTGCCGACCTGTTCGGGGAGAGGCTCGACGATGTCCAGCGGGCCGTCGCCGGGCGCCATCGTCTGGTCGTTTCCTGGACCCGGGACGTTGGTGCGAATTGGAAGGCGATCATCGAGAACAATCTCGAGAGTTACCACGTCGGCGTGGTCCATCGGGCGACGCTCGGTGTGATGCCGGATGAGAACCTTTGCGATCACGAGTTCTCACCGGTCCACAGCCGCTTCCGCGCTCCGGGCGGCGTGGCCGGTCCCATCGGCGACTGGCAGCGGACCCTCCTCCGGAGGTCGGGATTGGAGCCGTCCGGGACGTACCACCACTGTCTCTTTCTGCCGAACCTGACGGTGCTGTGGATGGACGACATCGCCGCCGTGCAGACGTTCGAACCGGCCGCTCCGGACCTCACGAAAGTCACCTTTCGTGGCTTCGCGCTCCGCGGCGCCCGGCCGACGCCGCTCTCCGGCGGCCTGCTGGCGTGGGCGGCGCGGCGGCATCTCCTCTTCTGGAAGCGGGTTTGGGAGGAGGATCTGCGGCTGTTCCCTGACCTTCAGGCGGGGCTTGCCAATCCGGCACGACCCTCGAGTGGCCTCCTCTCCCGACGCGAGGAGCGGATCCACCATTTCCAGCGGTGGATCCGGGACCGTGTCACTGCCGGCCACCCCGTCGGTGTCGGGCAGGATGGCAACGAACCATGAAAACAGGGGAGGTATCCGCATGATCGACCTGTCAGGCAAGGTGGCGCTGGTCACCGGATCGAGCCGCGGCATCGGCCGCGCCTGTGCCCTGCGCCTCGCGGAGGCCGGTGCCGACATCATCGTCAATTTCGTCACCAGCGGCCGTGAGGCCGATGCGGTGGCGGCCGAGATCGCGGCCCTCGGCCGCCGGGTGGCCTGCGTGCGCGCCGACGTCAGCCAGGAGGAGGACGTCGACGACATGATCGGCTTCGTGCGCGAGTCCTTCGGACGCCTCGACGTGCTCGTCCACAATGCCGCCACGGGGGGCTTCCGCCCGCTCGCCGCCACGTCGCAGCGCCACTTCGATGCCGCGATGCACACCAACGTCCTGTCGCTCGTCCATCTGCTGAAGTCGGCCACCCCGCTCCTCGAGGTGGGTCCGGCCCGTGGGAAGGTGGTCGTCCTCTCCAGCCACGGCACGCACATGGCGCTGCCGATGTACGGACTGATCGGTGGCACGAAGGCAGCGCTGACGTCGCTGGCCCGGCACTGGGCGCTGGAGCTCGGCGACCGGGGGGTGAACGTCAACATCGTCGAGGCGGGGCTGGTGGAGACCGACTCCACGCGCCGGCTCCCCGGCGCCGCCGAGATGTTCGCCGGGCGGACCACGAAGACGATGGTCGGCCAGCGCCAGCTCGAGGCCACCGACGTGGCGGATGCCGTCCTCTTCCTCTCGAGCCCGCTCTCCGACCTCGTGCAGGGGCAGACCCTCGTGGTCGACGGTGGTGCCGCGATCCACATCTGACCAACCGCGGCGGGCGCTGCCCGCGCAAGGATTCACCCGATGTCCGCCCGTCGTTCCTTCCTGCTCCTCACCGGTGCCACCGGCCTCCTCGGCCGCTCGCTGCTCCGCGACCTGACCGCTGCGGGCCGCCGGGTCGCGGTGCTGGTGCGCGGTTCCCGGAATGCCGGGGCGGCGGCGCGCGTCGACGAGCTGCTCGCCGACTGGGAAGAGGTGGCGGGCGCGGCGGTCGACTGCCCGGTCGTGCTCGAGGGCGACATCACGTCCCCCGGGCTCGGCCTCGCGCCGGAGGCGATGGCGTGGGTGGCACGGAACGTCGACGAGGTGGTCCACTCGGCGGCGAGCCTGTCGTTCGAGCGCCGGCAGAGCGATGACGAGCCCTATGCCAGCAACGTCGGCGGCACCGCCAACGTGCTCGAAGCCTGCCGAGCGGCCGGCATCCGCCGCCTCCACCACGTGAGCAGCGCCTACGTCTGCGGCCTCCGTGAGGGGCGGATCCTCGAGACCGAGCTCGATGTCGGCCAGACCCCCGGCAACGACTACGAGCGCAGCAAGATCGATTCGGAGAAGGCGGCGGTGAGCGCGCCGTTCCTCGACGTCGTCACCGTCCACCGCCCGAGCATCATCGTCGGCGACCTCGTCACCGGGTTCACCAACACGTTCCACGGTTTTTACAAGCCGCTGCGGATCGTGCAGCCGTTCGTCGAGGCGTTCGTGCAGGCCCGGCTCGCGCCGGGCAGCCTCCTCGACGTGCTGGGGATGACGGGTCGCGAGGCCAAGAACCTCGTGCCGGTCGATTGGGTGTCGGCGGTGATGACGCGGATCATCCAGGACCCTGCCGCGCACGGCCGCACCTATCACCTGGCATCGAATCACCCCACTCCGTCGGGCACGCTCTGCCGGCTGTTCGAGGAGCTGGTGGTGGCGATGGCAGCGGAACGGGCCGCCGGCCGCGCGAACGCCGGCCCGCGGACGCCGGCCTTCGACCCGGCCACGCTCGGTCGCCTGTTCGGCGACCAGATGCACGTCTACCGGGCCTACTGGCGCGATGACCCACGTTTCGACACCAGCCACACCAGCGCGTTCGCCCCCGACCTGCCGGCCCCGCAGCTCGACGACGAGACGATCCGGCGCCTCTGCCGGTTCGCGATCGGCAACGGCTTCCGGTGGCCGCCGCCGGGGCGGACGGCACCCGCGGATCCCGCACGTGCGGCGCTCGTGGCGCGTCTCGGCCCTCCCCGCTGGACCACCGCGCCTGCCGGGCCCTGCGCGGGCCTCGCCGTGGCTGGCGCCGGTGGTGGGCAGTGGACGCTGTGCAGCGGCGTCGACGGACTTCCCGCGTGGCACATTGGTCTTCCCGCAGGTGACGCTCCGGTGGTGCGGATCGCCGCCCCACGGCTGGCCGCCGCCTGCGCTGCCTCCCAGCCGGTGGCCGCGCTGGAGGCGGCCGTGTTCGAGGGGGCGACGCCGGCCGACCGCCGGCTCGCGACCGACCTGCTCACGGCGGCAGTCGTGGCAGTGCCCCGTGACGCGGACGGCGATCGGCTCCCCGGCGGCCGCGCGGTGGCAACCGTGTCCTGAATCGCCGGCGCGAGTTCCGCACCGGCTCAGCCAGGGGCCAGGGCCCGCTTCAGGTAACCGTGGAACGCCCAGATCCGTTCCTCGCGGGTGCCGATGCAGCCCTTGAACGGACTCGCGGCGATCCCGCGCTGCTGAGCCTCGAACACGCTGGCGTCCTCGCGCTGGATGGCCGAGTTGGCCTTCACGCCGTGCCGCGCCACCATGTGGGCGATGATCCGCGCGATCGGTCCGCGCTTCTCCCCCTCGAGGCTGAACATCCAGGCCAGGGTCCGCGACGTCGTCGGGCCGGTCGGGAGGTAGACCTGCGCGTAGGTGAACAGGTCGCTGAACGTGAACACGAGGTTGGGAAACACGTGGTGGTGGATGTACTGGTCGTGGCACGGCGGCCCGCCGAGTTGTCGCGACACCTGGCGCTGTTTCTTCACCGGCTCGCTCGCCGGATCGAGCGAGTAGACGAGCGTCGTCGAGCGGTCTTCGAGCCAGTGGGCCTGCGCCTCCTCGGGGATCATGCCGAAGCCGCCGAGCGTGGTCGGGTGGATGAACGGCAGGTGGTAGGTCTCGACGGTGTTCTCGACCGGGATCTTCCAGTTGCAGGCGAACTCCCGGGCGTAGGTCCAGTTGCAGCGGTAGGGGGGCGCGAATGCCGCGTCCACGCGCGCGTGGAACTCGCCGAGGTGGTCGGCGAGGCCCGGTCCCTCGGGGGCGATCCGCACGAACACGAGTTCCCCGCAGGTGTCGACGGTGAAGCACTGGAGCCGGGCATTCTCCCGGTCGAACGGCTTGAAGCAGCCGCCGTCGGGGACCTTGGCCACCTGGCCGCCGGCGGCGTATTCCCAGCCGTGGTACTGGCAGACGAGCCGCGGGTCGTGCCCCTGCGGCTGGTCGGTGAGCTGGCAGTGGCGATGCGAGCAGACGTTGAGGTAGGCGTGGAGCTGCCCTTCGTGGCGGCGGAGGAGGACGGGGTGTCCGCAGAGGTCGAAGGTGCGGTAGTCGCCGTCGGCGCGGAAGTCGGTGGTCAGGGCGACCGGATGCCAGGCGGCGCGGAAGAGTCTCTCGACCTCGGCCCGTGCCACCTCCGGGGAGAGGTAGTCGGCCGGATCGAGCAGGTAGGCGAGTTGTTCCTTGTGGACGAACATGGGGCCGACCCTACTTGCCCCGGAAAAACCAGTCAAACCCGCTCGATCGGTGGGCGGCACCGCCGCGGCGACCACTGCCGCAACTTGAGCGCCACGGCGGCGTGTTCTACATTTGCCCTCGGAGGGTAAGCGAATTGGCCAGCGGTCTGACTCGAAATCAGATGCCCCGAAAGGGGTTGCGGGTTCGAATCCCGTGCCCTCCGCTCGCGGTTTCCCGAGGAAAACGAACGAAAAAGAGCCCTGGAAACGGGGCTTTTTTCCTGCGCTGTCTGGGGCGGGCCCGGACATCGGCACACCACACTCCTGCACGTTGTGGACCTCGGAGCAGTGTCACCGCCAGGTCAGGGAGCGAGGCGGCGACGCTCACGCAGACCGAGAACACCGGCGATGATTGCAAGCACGCTCGCCAGGCCCGACGGGTCGATCCATGAGCCAGGAGCCGCCGAGACCAGGATGCGGCGCCGGTGACGGGAGCGTTGGCGACACAACCCGGGCAGGCGGCAGACCGTGGCGAAGCGCGGGCAGTCCTTGCCCCGACAGCCTGCGATCGCGGTTGACCACAGACGCTCGAGCGGGCGTCGGCCTCTCGAACCTCAGCGCTCGTCCGTTCAAAGCTCGGCTCCGCGGGGCCGCCAGATCCCCGCGCCGGGCGATCGCCGCCTCGTGGAGACGATCACTTGGATGGTCGTCACCAGATCGACACGGCTTGGGGGCGGACGGCCTGCCGGCTCAACGACAGGGCGATCGACGGGGAATTCCACGCTTTGATCCACCCCGCCCCACACCCCCGCTCACGCGGCTCGTTTTCGGCGGCGACTCTTTCGCCACAACTGCCAGCCGGCGAGGTTCGCACCCAAGGCCGCCATCGCGACCGACGACGGCTCGGGCAGGGCGACGAGCCGGCCGGTGTTCTCCGAGAACACGAGGTACTGGTTCCCCGAGCCGCCGATGATCCCCGTCGTCCACTCGCCCGCGACGTACGGGCTCTGGGTGAACGTCAGTCCGGCGTAGCTTCCCGAGGCGTCGATCGTGCGGATCGTCGTGAAGTCGCCGGATGTCGTGCCCGAGAACGAAAAGAGCTGGAACATGGTGCCTTCGGCGAAGAGTGACGTGCGATTGCCGAAGTCGAGGTCGAGCGTGCCGCCGAACGCCAGGCCGCTGGCACTCGTGACGGCGACCTGGTCGTAGGCGGTGCCGGCGACGCCGGCCGTCGAGCCACTGCCGACGATTTCCATGAGCGTGAAAGCGCTGCCGGTGAGCGACAGCGAGTTGACCGTGAGGATCCCGGGGCTGTTGCCGGGAGAGAGCGTGCCGGTGGCGCCGACGACCACCGCGCCGCTGATCGTGCCAGAGCCACCGAGGACGGCCGCGGTGGCGAGCGTGGTGGAAGTACTCGAGAGGATGCCGTTGACCAGGAGCTTACCCCCGCTGACCGAGGTCGCCCCCGTGAACGAATTACGGTCCATCCGGGATCTTTGTGGGTGGACGACAGCAGACGACATCCCGGCATTCCCATCACAGGGCCGGCGAAGCCCCTCCGCCGTCGCCCTCGCATCGGCCCGTCACCCCTGGCTGCGGGTCGATACGAGGGCAAAGGCGCGGG
>SXWA01000216.1 GCA_005791575.1 Planctomycetaceae bacterium | reverse complement strand
GTCGTGCGCCGCCTCCGCCCGCGCGGCCGCGGCGGCGGGATCGGCCTGCACCGCCGCCAGCGCCCGTGCCAGATCGTCGGCATCGCCCGTGACGAAACGGAGGGCGAAGCGGTCGTCGGCGCCGAGGCGTTCCACGAACGGGGGAATGTCGCTGTGGACAAGCGGCGAACGGGCGTGGAGCGCCTCGAACACCGTGCCGCTGAAGCCCGCCTCCGAGCGCGACGCGGCGAGCGTGCCCCCCGCGCCGCGGTACAGGCCGGCGAGATCGGCGTCGGGGACGAAGCCGAGGGGGTGGTAGTCGACGCCATGGCGGAGGCCGTGGGCGAGGAGGTCGCGGCGCAGATCGGCCAGTGCGCCGTCAGCCGCGGCGCCGGGGCGTAGGGCCTCGGTCCCCTTCCCGGCGATCACCAGCGGCCAGGGGGTGCCGCCAGCGCGGCGCATGCCCGCGAGGGCGGCGACGATCGTGTCGAGCCCCTTGTGGCCGGTCGCATGGACGGCGAGCCAGTAATGCGGCGGGAGGCGATGGGCGGTGCGCACCCGGGCCGCCTCGGCGGCGGTCGGATGGAACGGCTCGGGGAGGAAGTCGGCAAGGTGGACGACGGTGCCGCGCTCGGGGGGCAGGCCGTAGCGGGCCCGGGCGTGGTCGAGCGTGTGCCGCGAGGAGAAGATAACCTGTGACGAGGCGTCGATCAGGGCGCGCGCTTCGGCGCGGAAGCAATCGCCGAACCAACCATCCCAGCCGAGGGTGTCGAAGGCGAAGTCGTGGAGGGTGGGCACGAGGTGGGCCGGCAGGTCGACCTCCTCGTTCGTGAGGCGGAGCGTCCACCAGGGTTGCGGGAGCCAGACGACGTCGGCGCCCGCGGCCTGCCGGCGCAGCGCGGCGAAGAAGCGGTCCTGGTTGTCGTGCAGCCAGTCGCACAGCGGCACGCCGGTCCGCCCGCGGATCTCGTCGCCGCAGAGGGGCTCGTAGAGGCCGGCGGGCCAGGCGATCGGCCGGCCGTCGCTGTCGACCGGCTGGGAGACGACGCGGAATTGCCACCGTGCCGGATCGGCGGTCTCGAGCCAGGTACGGAGGAGCCGCTGCACCAACCGGTGGACACCGCCGGAACTGATGCAGGCGGCGTGGACGAGCACCTGGAGCGGCCGGTCGGCGGTGGGGCGGCTGCTCATGCGGCGGCAGCCCCGCGCGGCGCCGGCTGTTCCGCCTCCGTCACCTCGCGGAGCACGGCGAGCCAGCCGGCGGCGGCATCGGCCCATGTGGAGGCCTGAATCCCGCGGAATCCGGCCGCCTGAGCCGCGATGAAGGCGCTGCGATCGGCGCCGATCCGCGCCAGGATCGGGAGCAGCGCGGCGGGATCGGCCGGGTCGACAAACGGCATCGCCTCCCCCAGCGGGGCGAACTGCTCGACGAGGGAGGGGATCCGCGAGGCCACCGCCGGGCAGCCGCAGGTGAGGGCCTCGAGGAGCGGAAACGACCCCTGCTCGTAGAGGGAGGGGACGACGGTGGCGAAGGCGTGGCGGTAGAGATGGCCGAGGTCGTCGCGCGACACCTTGCGGAGCACGCGCACATGGTCGGCCAGCCCGAGGCGGTCGATCTGCCGGGCGAGGTCGCGCGGGCAGCTGCGGATGCCGGTGAACACCACCTGCCACTCGCGCTCCCCGCGGCGGTGCAGGAGCGCCAGGGCGTCGACGAGGAACGCGTGGTTCTTGTAGGTCTTGAAGCGGGCCGGATAGAGGAGGAACGGCGGGCGCACGCCATCCGGAAGGGCAGCGGCCGCGATCCCGGGGGGACCGTCGTCGCCAGCTGCATGGTCCGTCCCGCCGAGGATGTCGGCCGGAACCGCCGGAGGGATCACCCGGGTGCGCTCCAGCGGCAGGCCGAGCGTGCCGACGAGGTCATGGCGGCGGATGAATTCCGACATGCAGGCGACCACGCGTGCCCGTGCCACCTGCCGGTCGACACGGACCTTGAATTCGCGGACCTGCGCGGGCGACATGATCCCGGGGAAGTGGTAGCTCACCAGATCGTGGATCACCGGCACGGTCGGTCGGTCGAACGATTGATCGAGTCCGACGTAGGGGAGCAGCCAGACATCGCAGCCGACGATGATCCGCTGCCGCGCCGCCTCGCCCACGCGATCGGCATGCCGCTGCCAGTCGGCGAGCAGGCGGTCGACACGCCGCGCCAGCGGGCGGTCCGGGCCTTGATGACCGACGTACCGTCGGATCTTGCGCGCGACCTTCACCTGGGTGCGTGTCCACCGGCCCGGATACGGCTCGGTCACCACCGCGATCCGCCCGGGGGCACGGGCGACGGCCGCATCGAGCACGTGGGCATCGCGCGGGTTGGCCTTGAGGGTCACATGGCAGGTGGGGTCGGCGACGAGCAGCCCGCCGACGAGGTTGTCGACGAAGACGCCGATCCCCTCGCTCGGTTCGAGCGTGAATCCGTAGTCGCACCAAATGCCGATCCGCACCCGTCGTCCTCCCGTGCGTGGCCGGGGCCGCCTCGTGCCGGCGGGGTGGTATCGCGGTAGCCGTGGCCGGGTCAAGCGCGGCGTGGCGAACGGCAGACGACCGGGCGAGAGCGGTGGAACGGGCAGGCTGGGGGGATCGCACCCTGACAGGCACCGACCGCCACTCCCCCGCCCTGCTAAATTGGGCACCGCGAGGACGCCCCATGCCGCCTGATGAGCCGCAGCGATCGGGAGAGCAATCGGCCGGGTTCGAGCCGCCGTGGTGGCTGCGGAATCGGCACGCGCAGACGATCCTGCCGACGTTTCTCCCGCGCCCCGATGTCGACCACGCCGCCGTCCTGCGCCGGGTGGACCTGGCCGACGGCGACGCGCTGGCGATCCACGACGATTCCCCCGCGGGCTGGCAACCGGGGGGCAGGGTGGCGATCCTCTCCCACGGCCTCGCCGACCATCACCGCAGTCCGCTCCTGGTCCGGCTCACGGCCAAGCTCACCGCCCGCGGGGTGCGCGTCTTCCGCTGGGACATGCGCACCTGCGGGGCGGGCATGGCGTGGTCACGGCGCCCCTACCATGCCGGCTGCTCCGGCGATCTGGCGGCGGTGGTGGCGGCGGTGCTCGGCTGGTGCCGGGCCGGCACATCCACCGATCCCGACCTGACGCTGTTCGGCGTCTCCCTTTCGGGGAACGTCCTCCTCAAGTACCTCGGCGAGCGGCCGGCGGCGGTGCCGGCGGCGGTCGGCCGGGCGATTGCCGTCAATCCGCCGATCGATCTGGTGTGCGGCGTCGAATCGATCGGCAGCCGCATCAACCGTGTCTACGACCGCCACTTCACCGGTGTCCTGATCAAGCACCTCGAGGCCTGGTGGGAGGTGCGGCCCGATGCCGTCCGCCCGGCGGGGGGCGAGCGCCCGCGCACGCTCCGTGGCTTCGACGACTGGTTCACGGCGCCGGCGATCGGCTACCGCGATGCCTTCGACTACTACCGCCACGCCAGTGCCGCCCAGTTCATCCCTGCGATCCGCACGCCGACGACGATCATCACCTCGCGCGACGATCCGCTCGTGCCGTTCGAGATGTTCGCCGCCGAGCGAGTCGCCTATCCCCCGGCCGTCCGCCTCGTGGCCACCGACCACGGTGGGCACGTCGGCTTCGTGGGGAAGAAAGGCAACGACCCCGACACCCGCTGGCTCGACTGGCGGGTGGTGGAGGCCGTTACCGGGGAGCCGGTGCAGCCGGACGAGCGCGGATGACCGCGGCGCTGCCGCGCCCGACCGGCGGCGGTCACTTCTTCTTGCGGAACCGGCCGCCGTTGCCCTTGTCGCGCGAGAGGGTGTAGGCGATGAGGTCGAGCACCTCCTCCTCGCTGAGGGTGTCGATGAGCCCCTTGGGCATCAGCGACTGCGACGAGGTCTGGATCTCCTCGACGTCGCTCCGCGGGATCGTCACCGCCTTGGTGGCATCCTCGGGGTCGGTGACGACGGTGATCGAGTCAGCCGATTCGGCGACGATCCGGCCGGTGTGGGCCTTGCCGCCACGGGTGAGGACGATGCTCGCCTTGTATTGGTCGGAGATCACCTTGCTCGGCTCGACGAGCGCCTCGACGAGGTCCTTCACCTGGAACCGGCCGGCGGCCTGGGTGAGATCGGGGCCGGTGGCGCCCCCCTCCTCGCCGAAGCGGTGGCAGACGATGCACCGGGCCGCCGCGAAGGCCCGCTTGCCGTGGGCGAAGTCGCGGTCGGAGTCGAGTTTGTCCGCCGCGGCGGCGAGCACCGCGTCGGTCGTCCACTGTCGTCCCGGACCCTCGGGCGCGGGGAGCGGCGGTGCCACCCACGGCTTCCGCGCGCCGAGCGTCTCGAGGGCCAGTTTCTCGTTTTCCGAGAGCGTGGCGAGGCTCTCGGCCTCGATGTTGGCGAGGAACTTGCGGTAGCTGTTGCCGCCGGCCCATTCCCGGGCCCGGGCGAACCATTCGTAGTAGCCCTTGCGATCGGCCATGGTCCACATCGACTTGTCGGCCGCGGTCCGCAGCACGTAGGCGTAGTGGATCTGGAGAAGGTCGCCGCGCTTGTCGAGCACCGAGCGGACGGCACCGCCGTAATTGGCGTTGCGCTCGATGAGGCGCGCGAGGTCGGCTTCGCTCGGCGCGAGGTTGGTGCTCGCGGCCGACCGGCTCGGCGCGGCGAGCATACCCACCAGCTTCGGCACGATGCCCGGTGCCTTGACTGCCACCAGCAGGCTCGAGAGCTGGCGGTCGAGGTCGAACATGCCCGACGGGAACAGCGGACCGAGCCGGGCCGCGATCCGCGTTGCCGCATCGGCCGACGGGGCGCCGAGGCGCACCAGGACGAGTTCGTAGGCGCGGGCGAGGTCGAGCTGCCGATCCGCCGGCAGCGCCGCCACGTCGATCCGGTCGAGGGCGGCGAGGATCGTCCCCTGGGCGGGCGGATCGGCCTGGTGGGCCAGGGCGATCGCCCCCTCGATCAGCGCCACCGGATCGCCCACCGCGAGCACCCGCTCCTGCCAGCGATCGACCGGTTGGTGCTCGAGCGCCACGCGGGCGGCAGAGCGGATGAACCGGTCGGAGTCGCCGAGGTGCCCGAGGGCCGTGGCCACGGCGGCGTCCGGATCGGCGGCGGGGCGGTGGAAGGCCTCGAGGCGCTGCCGCAGCGCCCGTGCCTCGGCCCCGCGTGGTTCGGTGGCGGTCACCGGCGCGGTCGGCTCGGGGCCGCCGTAGGTCACACGGTACAACTCCCCCTGGCCCCCGCGGCCGCCGACGGTGAAGTACATCGCGCCGTCGGGGGCGATCGTGACGTCGGTCAGCGGCAGCGGCGTGCGCGAGAGGAATTCCTCCTTGGTGCCCGCGTAGGTCGATCCCTGCGGCTCGAGGTGGATCGCGTAGATCGTGCCGAATGTCCAGTCGCAGACGAACAGCGCCTTTTGCTCCTTCGCCGGGAACTTCGCCCCGTAGCCGAAGGTCACCCCGACCGGCGACCCGGGCCCGATGTCGACCAGGGCCGGAAGGCTGTCGGGAAAGCTCGCCGGCCACTTGCCGGTGCCGCTCCGCCAGCCGAGCTCGCTGCCGCTGGTGGCATGGTTGACGCGCGTCGGGCGGTACCACGGCGTGCCGAAGTCCCATTCCATGTCGGCGTCGTAGACGAACATCTCGCCGTCGGCGTTGAAGGCGAAGTCGTAGGGATTGCGGTAGCCGGCGGTCCAGACTTCCCACGCCTTCCCGTCGCGGTCGGTGCTGACGACGTACCCGCCCGGGGCGAGGATCCCCGCGGCATGGCCGTTACCGTCCCACATCCGCGTCACGATCTGGTCTTCGTCCCAATTGCCCGGCAGGCGGCTGCTCCCCTCCGGAGCGAAGGCGACGCGGCGCTGGTTCGGCCGGATGCCCCCCATCGTCTGCGGCTCGGTGACGTTGTTGACCTCGAAGGGCACCTTCGTGTGGTTGCCGCAGATGACGAACAGCCGCGTGCCGTCGGGCGCGAGGCGGATGGCGTGCGGCCCGTGCTCGCCACCGCCGTCGAAGCTGCGGAGCTTTTCCACTGCGTCGAGGGTGTCGTCGCCGTCGGTGTCGCGCACGCGGTAGAGGCCGCTACCCGGCCCGCCGTTGCAGACCACGTACAGGCTGTCGAAGGCCCACAGCAGGCCCTGGGCGCCGGTGAGCGGCACCGGGATCTTTTCGACCACCGTCGGCCGCGAGCCGTCGAGGGGCGCGGGGGTGATCCGCACCAGCCCCTTGTCACCCTGATCGCTGGCGATGAGGCGCCCCTTGCCGTCGGTACCGAGGCAGACCCAGCTGCCGAGCTCGTCCTTGGGGACGACGAACAGCCGCTCCACGCGGAACCCGGCGGGAACGGCGAACGGTGGTTGGACGCCGTCGGCGGGGACGGCAGCCCCGGGAAGCACGGTCGGCATCGTCTCGGCGGCCTGATCCCAGCGGCCCGGGGAATCGGCCGCGGCCGCGGTGGTGGCGGCCAGGCAGAGCATCATCACCAACGCGCGCATGGGACTGGCCTCGGGGTTCGGGAGTGAACGGCGCGGGCGGCATGTCGGGCGCGGGCCCGCGACCGGACCGAGATTATGATACCCACCCTCTTCCCCCGCGAGGTCGATGGACGGAGATGAGCGAGCCGACCGATGGATCAGACGCGCGGTTGGCCGTCGGCGACCGCGTGGTGAAGAACCCCGCCCGCTGGCGGCCCAACGCCTTCGACTCCTGGGGCCGCGGCCAAGGGGTGGGCGTCATCGTCGAACCCCCGTTTACGCTCCCGCCCGACGAGGTCGACGTCCGCTGGCCGGCCGGCCGCTGCTTCGAGTCGGCCGATCAGTTGCTCCCCGCCCCGGACCGGGAATGAGCCCCTCACCGGGCAGGACCGCGCCGCAGGAAGGCCGCTGCGGGCGAACTATACTCGTGGGGTTCGCGCCACCGATTCCCCGCAGGAGGCAGGCATGGCCCGGTCGATCCACCCGTCGTTTTCATTCCCCCTCGCGCTGTCGGTGTGGTTCATCGCTGCCTGCGGAGGCGCCCTGCGTGCCGCCGAGGAGGAGGTGCTCTGCCGCTGCCACCACGGGCTCACCGCCCACGACCACGCGCTCCACGAGGCCGCCGCCGCGGCCCGCGGCGAGTCGGCGCCGCGCCAATACGCCCCCGACCGCCAGGTCGACATGCTCCACATCAGGATCGACTGCACCCCCGACTTCGCCCGTCATTCCGTCCGCGCCACGACGTCGCTCTCCTTCAAGCCGATCGCCCGGCCGCTGACCACCCTCCGGCTCGACGCCGTCGATCTCACCGTCCACCAGGCGCGGGTCGTGGCCGGCGATGCCGACGTCCCCGTGGCCGACATCGCCGTGTCGCGCGACGCGATCCTGGTGACGTTCGCCGCGCCGATCCCCCCCGGCCGCGAGGTCACGCTCCATGTCGACCACTCGGCCGAACCGCGCCGCGGGCTCTACTTCCGCACCCCCGACATGGGCTACCCCGCGGGTGACACGCATGTCTGGACGCAGGGGGAGTCGCACGAGGCCCGGCACTGGTTCCCCTGCCATGACTATCCCAACGAGAAGTGCACCACCGAGATGATCTGCCACGTCCCCGCCGCGATGACCGTGCTCTCCAACGGCCGGCTCGTCGGCGAGGAGGTCGACGCCGCCACCGGGCTCAAGGCGGTGCGCTGGCTGCAGGACAAGCCGCACGTCAGCTATCTCGTCTGCCTCGTCGCCGGGCATCTGGTGAAGCTTGAGGGGAAGCACCGCGACGTGCCGCTCGCCTTCTGGACGCAGCCCTCGACCGCCGCCGTGGCCGCCAATTCGTTCCGCGACACCCCCGGGATCATGGCCTTCTTCGAGGAGGAGATCGGCGTCCCCTATCCATGGGCGAAGTACGACCAGGTGACGATCCAGGATTTCGTCGCCGGCGGGATGGAGAACACGAGCCTCACGACGCTCACCGACCAGACGCTGTTCGCCCCCGCGACGGAGAACATCCGCACGACGCGCTCGCTCGACGCCCACGAGATGGCCCACCAGTGGTTCGGCGACCTGGTGACCTGCAAGGACTGGAGCCATCTGTGGCTCAACGAGGGGTTCGCCACCTATTACTCCCATCTCCATGCCGGCAGCCTCTTCGGCCGCGACGAGCTGCTGTACGGGCTGTGGCTCGACGCCGAGAACAAGATCCTCCCCCAGGCCGACGATCCGCGGCCGATCGTCTTCAAGGGGTACCGCGACGCGCGGGAGCAGTTCGACTGGCGTGCCTACCCCAAGGGGAGCTGGGTGCTGCACATGCTCCGCAACGAGCTCGGCGCGGATCTCTACCGCCAGGGGGTGCGCACCTACCTCGAGCGCCACGCCTACGGGACCGTGACGACCGACGACTTCCGCCAGGTCCTCGAGGAGGTGAGCGGCCGGCCGCTCGACCGGTTCTTCGACCAGTGGCTCTACCACGGCCGCCATCCCGACCTGAAGGTGGACTACCGCTGGCAGCCGGAGGAGAAGGCGGCCCACGTCACGGTCCGGCAGACGCAGCCGGTCTCCGCCGACGTCCTCCTCTTCGCCTTTCCCGTCACCGTGCGCTTCGTCCTCGCCGACGGCACCGTGATCGACCGCCGGATCGAGATCGACGGGGCGAGCCGCGAGTTCGACTTCGCGCTGCCGGCGCAGCCGGTGCTCGTGCGCTTCGATCCGGACTCCACCCTCCTCGCCCGGGTCGACTTCGACGTGCCGGAGGGGATGCACCTGGTGCAGCTCGACCGCGCCGACGATCCGATCGGGAGGATCCGCGCGGTCAAGGCGCTCGGCGTCCGGAAGACGCGCGGCGCGATCGAGCGGCTCGGCCGCGTGCTCCGCGAGGATCCCTTCCGCGGCGTCCGCGAACAGGCGGCGGCGGCGCTCCAGGCTGCCGGCGGCGACGAGGCGCTCGGTGAGCTGGAGCGGTCGCTCGACCAGCCCGACGCGCGCGTGCGGCGGCGGGTCGTCGAGGCGCTGGCGGCCTTCTACCGCCCGCAGGTCATGGAGCGGCTGCTCGGGGTCGTCGCGCAGGAGGCGAATCCCGCGATCCGGGCCGCGGCCCTCGAGGGGTTGGCCAAGTATGGCGATCCACGGGCCCGGGAGGCGATCCTCGACGGCCTGCGCAGCGAGTCGTTCCGCGAGGAGGTGGCCGCCGGGGCGATCGCCGCGATCGCCGCCGGGCACGACGATTCGCTCGTGGAGCCGCTGGTGCGCACCGTGAAGGCGCGGGGCGACGGACTCCCGCCGCGGGTGCTCGCCAAGGCGCTCGACACCGCCGGCCGCCTCGGCAGCCTGCGGACAGAGAAGGACACGGTGCGCGAGTTCCTCCTCGCCCACGCCAACGATTCCCGGCTCTCGGTCCGCACCGGCGCCATCGCCGCGCTCGGCGAGCTGGGGGATCCGCGTGCCCGGCCGGTGCTCGAGGGGTTTGCCGCGCTCGGGGCCGACGACCGGGTTGGCAAGGTGGCGACCGACGCCCTCGAGAAGCTCCGCCAGCGTCAGCCGCTGGTACCGCAGGAGGTGCAGGAACTGCGTGGCGAGCTCAAACGCCTCGCCGACGAGCAGCGGAAGCTCCGTGGGGAGGTCGAGGGGGTCGACCGCCGGGTAAAGGAGAGCGCAACGCCTCCCGTGCCGCCGCCGACACCCCCGGCAGCGAGCTCCCCGGCGCCGCCAACGCCCTGACCGCGGCCGAGCGTCAGTCGAGCGGCTCGGAGCGGAACGCCGCGCTGAGATAACGGAAGGCGCGGCTGGCATCGAGTGCGTGCCGCGACAGCTCCTTGGCGGGGTCGCCGTCCTCCAAGGCGTGCTCGAGCTCCTCGAGGCGGTCCTGGTAGAGGCGCGACTTGGCACGATGGTAGTCGCTGACGCGGCCGGACCGCAGGTAGGCCCCGACCACGAGGCGCCGGTTCCAGCCCTCGCAGACCGGGATCCAGTCGGCGGCCCGTTTTGCGTCGCCGCTGATGGCGCTGGTCACCGCCTCGACATTGGCCGTGGAGAGCTCCTCGAGCGCGACCTCGGGCGGCGGGTAGTAGGCGTAGCAGCCGACCACGCTGGCGGCGACGATCCCCCCCAGGCAGGCCAGCGCCAGCACCGGCGCGGGAAGGACGATGTCGTACCTGCCGACACCGCGGTCCTTTTCCGGAACGCGCAGCAGCCAGGCGTCGACGCGCCTGGCTGGATCGCAGCGCCGCAGGGTCGCGCCGGCGAGCATGAGCACGCCGAGCAATCCAGCGCCGATCCATTCGTGCGGCAGCGTCTCCATCCGGATCCGGTGGAGGATGTCGGCGGCAAAGCCCCCCGCCGGTACCGTGCCGGCGCCGTACGGGCCGCAGAAGCGGTCGAAGGCGTGGGTGTGGCCGGCGTCCTCGGCGTCTGCCGGATAGAGCGGCCGCTCGATCCCGTAGGAGATCGCCAGGACCACCGCCACCATCAGCACGAGCCACACGGCGAGCTTGCGCCAGCCGTAGGTGAGCCACATCCAGGCGACGAGACCGAGGTTCATGCCGGCGCCGAACGAGAGCAGCGCGAAGGCGGCGCCGATCGAATTGCCGTGCTGGAACATCGACCCGAGCTGTCCCATCACCGTCATCGGCGTGGCATAGGCCGGCAGGGCGACGGCGGTCATCAGCAGCGGGGCCGCCCGGTTGTCGTGGCCGAGGACGTTCTGGAGCGTGCCCGGCGGGAGCAGCGCCGCCAGCAGGCCGACACCGAGCAGGCCGATGCCGACGAGCACCGCCGTGCCGCTGACGGCCTCGCGGGCCATCGCCACAGCGATCGCCAGCATCCGCTTCGCCCCCGGCGGCGCGGCGGGGGGCTCGACGACCGCCAGCTCGGTCCCGGGAAAGAGCTTGTCGAACAGCCCCCCGGAGAGCATCACGACCACCAGCGAGCAGGCGGCGAACGCCATGATCGACAGCGGCTTGGAGAGCGTCAGGCCGTAGAGGATCGAGAGCGGATCGAACAGCGGGCTCGACAGGGCGAACGCGAAGATCGTCCCCACGGCGATGCCGCTTGCGCGCAGCTGCCGGCAGATGGGTATCACGCCCAGGGAGCAGCCGGGGAGGACCATCCCGATCAGCCACGACTGGACCAGCGACGACAGCGAATTGGAGCCGAACAATCGCCGCGTGTGGACGCGTCCCAGCAGCTTGTCGAGGACCGCGGCAATGCACAGCCCGGTGAGGATGAACGGTGCCCCCTGGAGCAGCGCCTGGACCACCCGCAGCACGATTCCCCACAGCAGCGCCATTCAGGGCTCCTCCGTGGGGGTGCCGGGGGGGAGCGTGGCGACGATCGCCGCGAGACTGTCAGCCGTCGCGGCGAGGTCGGCGGCCAGCGCCGCGGGGTCCCCGGGGGCGGCGAGGTGAGCGCTGCCGCGCGCGGCGAGGGCCGCGACGTCGTCCCAGGCCGACCGACCCAACGTCGTATCGGCGGCAAGCTGGGGGATCCAGCGGAGGATGTCCCGCAGCTCCGCGGTTGCCGTGGCGGCATCCGCCGGGGCGGCCGTGAGGCGGGCGGCGCGCACACGGATCGCAGGGAGCGCGTCGACGAGGCTGCCGGGGTGGTGCGCGGGCCGCTGGTGTGTCGGTTCCTCCACCGCCCGAGGCGGCAGGGATCGACCACAGCCGGAGTTTCCCAGGGCCAGTGCCACCAGCGCGCATGCCGGGATGATGAGACGGTGTCGGTTCATGGCTGGACCGGGACCTCCACCTGGCGGATCAATCCGGTGACGAGCGCCGCGGCATCCCCCCGGTCGAGACCGAGACGGACGGCGAGCACCGGTTCGGCGACCGCCTGGATGTCGTCGGGGGCGACGAACCCGCGCCCCGACAGCCAGGCGCGTGCCTGGGCGACCCGTTGCCACGTGAGCACGCCACGCGGACTCGCACCGAGGGCCACGTCGGGATGATTCCGTGTGCTCCTGGCGAGATCGACCAGATACCCCTGCACGGCGCCGGAGACGGGCACGGCCGCCACCCGGCGCTGGATACCTTCGAGTTGCCCTCGATCGAGCAGCGGGTGGTCCGCGTCGCCCTGCCGGCACTGATCCTCGACGGCCGCGGCGAGCATCGCCACCTCGTCCTCACGCTGCGGATAGCCGATCTCCAGCTTCATCGCGAAGCGGTCGTGCTGCGCTTCCGGCAGCGGATAG
>SXWA01000215.1 GCA_005791575.1 Planctomycetaceae bacterium | reverse complement strand
GGCGCGATCGTGTCGTCGTGGAGGCCGAGATAGCCGCAGGCGATCGCCCCCCGCGAGAAGCCGCAGAGCACGAGGCGCTCCCGATCGCCGCCATGCCGCGCACAGACGTCGTCGATCGCCGCCCGGCAGTAGGCGAGCGTCTCGGCGACATCGCCCCACCAGACGCGGCTCACGCTCCGCGTGCCATCGGCACCGAGGGCGACACAGGGAAGGCAGAGCCAGATGCACCCCTCGCCCCCCGACAGCCCATGGCCGAGCAGGCAGCCCTCCGGCGTGCCGTCCGACACGTCGCCGAGGGCGTTTCGGTAGGGACCGTTGCCGGGATACTCGACGAGCACCGGATACCGCACCCCCGGCCGCCAATCACGCGGAAGCGCCAGCGTGTGGCGGACGGCGGTGCCCTCCCAGCCGGGCGCGACTGCGAACACGCGCCGCCCCGGGGCCGGCTCCCCCGCGACCGCCTGCGGCACGACCAGATCGCACGCGACGTCGTAGAGGCTCGGTGCGTCGGCCGCTGCTGCCCGCGCGACGAGCAGCGCCAGCGCGAAACAGTGCGCGAGCACACGCGCGACCACACCGGCCCGAGCGGCTCCCACTCGTGCGAGCTGCATCGCCCTTTGTCCCGACCGCGGCCGGTCAGGCCTTGTAGATGTCGCGGTTGACGTCGGGGGCGATCCCCTCGGGGGTCTCGTCGCTGGCGATGTCGAACCACTCCGGCTTGAACTCGATCCGCGCCTGCGTGCTCGGGTTGGCCAGGGCGATGTTGCTCACCAGGGCGATCACCGCGTCGGCGATCGCCACCTCCGGCTTGCAGCGCGGCTGGTTGGCCGGGTCGGGATTGCGGACGCACCAGGCCCAGTGCTCGAGCTCCTCGGTGTAGCCGCGCGACGGAGGACCGGAATCGCCGCCGCCGCCCCCCTTGGCACCCGCCGCGTAGCTGCCGCCACTCTCGGTGGTGTCGAGGGTCGGGGTGCCGTCCTTCGCCTTGGCGACCGTCACCCGGGTGTCCTTCGCGGACCCCTTGTAGAGCATCACCTCCTGCTCGCGCTCGAGCACGAGCGTGCCCTTGGTGCCCATCACCACCTCGCCGTACTCGCCGAAGCCGTTGCCGTTGATCGACGAGTAGGTGACGACGATCTTCTTGTTGGCGTCGGCGACCTTGCCGTCGGCATCGTGGTAGCCCGGGGCGGGATACTCGAACATGCAGTAGACGTGGTCGTCGATCTCGCGGTCGGCGGGGAAGATGCTCCGGTTGCCGACGGCGGTCACCGTCAGCGGCTTGACCTTCTTTCCCTCGCCGTGCACCGCCGAGACGAAGATCCCGGCGGCGTCGAGCTGGTGGCTGCCGAGCTCGGCCATCAGGCCGCCGCCGGTGCGGTTCCAGAGCCGCCAACGGATCAACTCCTCGAGCGGGGTCCGCGTCGAGCCGTCGCCGAGCTTCGCCTCCGCATAGCCATACTTCGTCGCGTCGAGATCCTTGTCGAGGATCTGGGCCTCGGCCTGGGCGATCTTCTTCTGGAGGGCGTCGATATCGGAGGGCTTCGCCGACTCGAGCTCCTTCTTCCACGCGGCGAGCTTCTTCAGCGACGCCTCGTCGCCCGGCATCGGCGGCTTCCAGGAGTCGTTGCCGGGGAGATTGCCGCGGTGCCACTGGGCGCGGATCGAGTGGAGGTCGCCGAGCAGCTTCGCCTTGCCGATCGTGTGGACGGCGTTGTCGTAGAGGATGCTGTAGTGCCGCTGGTGGCCGGTGGCGAGGAGCTTGCCGGTCTCCCGCGACACCCGCCCCATCTCCTTGCACTCGTGCACCGAATGGCCCATCAGCTTCTCGGTGAGCACGTGCTTGCCGGCACGCATCGCCTTGATGGCGGCCGGGGCATGGAGGTGGAGCGGCAGGGCGATGACCACCGCCTCGACGTCGGGATCGGCGAGGAGCTCCTCGTAGGCGCCATACACCTTGACGTGCTTGCGGGCCTCGTCCTCGCTCGACCACTTGTATTTCGACATCAAGCCCGGCCGGGCCGCCAGGGCGCTGGGGCTGGAGACGTCGCCGTGGAAGGCGCGGAAGACGTTGTAGGGACGGATGTCGGCGATCGCCACGACCTGCATGAAGTCGGGGGTGTGGGCGCCCAGGAGCACGCTCCCCTCGTCGCCCGTGCCGAGGACACCGATCCGCAGCGGATTGCCCACGGTCGCGCCGTAGCCGAAGTAGATCGAGCCGAGCCCGGCACCGGTGGCGACTCCGGCAGCCACGGCGCCGCCGAGGAAGTCGCGCCGCGTGACGGCGATGGCGTCGTTGAAGTTGTCCTTGCCGATCGCCTTCTGCGCTTCAGACAGGTTCATCGTCGCTCCTCCCTCGGATTGCGGGCACAACAGCCCGACCACGGGCACCACGCCTTCAAAAAGTAATCCACACCGCTCCAGCCGCCGATCGGCAGGGCCGCCAGGGCCAGCAGGGCCGCCAACTCGACCCATTGATCATAGGTGGGCTGGGCCCCTTTGACCCAGAACGGCTGGGTGGCGATGACGCTGGCGAGGAAAAACACCCCGCCCATGGCGTTGAATTTCACCAGGAAACCGAGCACCAGGCAGGCACCGATCGTGACCAGCGACCAGCTCACGAACCGGTCGGCCCGCCACAGCCGGGAGGGCTCGCGGGCGGCCGCCACGCGGGCAGCATCCGCCGCCGGGAGTCCAGCGTCCCAGGCAGCCTCGAGCTTCTTGCCCAGTGCCTCCACCTCGGCCATCCAGCCAGTCGCCTTGCCGGCCAATTCACGCTTCTTCTTCGCGAGGCGCTCGCGGGCGAAGGGGATGTCGAGGGCACCGGGAGTCTTTTCGTTGGCCGCCAGGCGGACCACTTCGAGCCGGTAGTCGACCAGGTCGGCGTCGATGCCGGCAAGGTAGTCGTCGAGTTCCGCGGTGGCGGCCTCGAGAGCGGGTGCGAGCCCCGCCGCCTTGTCGGCCGGCAGCAGGCGGGCCCGCGCGGCCTCGAGCTGCTTCCAGCCGGCCACCACGCTGTCACGCCAGGCTTTGGCCGCCTCGGGCACCGGCCTGCTGTCGGCGGCGCCGAGGGTGCCTGACCAGTCGCCCGTCTGCGGGAGATCCCTACGGAACCATTCCGCCCACGGCCCGACGGCGGCCCGGCGGAAGCCGGCGCTCGACCACTGCGGGTCACGGAGGTGGCTCGAGCCCTCCAGGAAAAAGTGCAGACCAACGACGATCCGCAGGAAAGCCAGAGCAGCGACTGCCAGCCAGGTGGTCCGCATCGAGATGCCTTCGGGGACGGAGCCGGTCGGGGAGTGATCGGCTCCCCCGCTTCCAATCCGTCAATTGAACCATGATTCCCCAGCGGGGCAAGGTCGGAGGTCCAGGGAAGGGGGGGTGGGCCCGGCCGGCTTGCCGGGCGCGCCGCCCCTGTGCGAGAACCCCCCGGGAGGCTCACGCCATGCGCATCGTGCTCTGCTATCCGCTCGACGAACGCCACATCCGCCAGATCGCGGCCACCGCCCCCGGAGCGGAGATCGTCGATGCCGGCCAGCAACGGGTGGCGGCCGAACTGCCCGGAGCCGACGTGTTTTGCGGCCATGCCAAGGTGCCGGTGCCGTGGGACGAGGTGGTCGCGGCAGGGAAGCTCCGCTGGATCCAGTCGTCCGCCGCCGGACTTGACCACTGCCTCGTGCCGTCGGTGGTGGGCTCGACGATCCTCGTCAGCAGCGCCTCCGGCGTGCTCGCCGATCAGGTGGCCGAGCACACCCTCGGGCTCGCCATCGCCTGCACGCGGCGGCTGCCGCTGTTCCTCGACCAACAGCGCGCCCGCGACTTCACCCGCCGCCCCACGCGCGACCTCACCGGTGCCACGGTCGGCATCGTCGGCCTCGGCGGCAACGGGCGACGGCTGGCGGAGGTGCTCGCCCCCTTGCACGTGCGAATCCTCGCCACCGACCATTACCCGGTGAAGCGGCCGCCGGGGGTGGAGTTTCTCGGTGGGCCGGAGACCCTGCCGCGGCTCCTCGACGAGGTCGAGGTCCTCTTCCTGGCCGCGCCGCTCACCGACGCCACGCGCGGGCTGATCGACAGGGCAGCGCTCGAGCGGCTCCGGCCCGGGTCGATCCTCGTCAACACCGCCCGCGGGGCGATCGTCGACGAACATGCACTCGCCGCCGCTCTGGCCAGCGGCCACCTCGATTCCGCCGCGCTCGATGTCACCCCGGACGAGCCGCCGCGACCCGACAGCCCCTTGTGGGACGCACCGCGGCTGATCATCACCCCCCACGTCGGCGGTCAGGCGGCGTGGCGAATCGATGCGATGACCGATTTTTTCTGCGATAATCTCCGGCGGTACCTCCGGGGGGAAGAGGTCCGCAATCGCGTCGACAAGCGGCTCGGATTTCCGCCGCCCCAGGACTGGCCCACGCCGGTCGGGCCGCGGAATCCCGCCGCACTGCAGGGGCATCACCGGCAGGAAGCCGCCTCATGACCACCACCATTTTCCACGAAGGCCGACCGACCGTCACGTTCGCCGGCGGCACCGCCACGCGCTGCCCGGACGAGCTGTTGGCACGGTACGGGGAGATCGTCTCCTCGGGGCGGCTGAGCTGGACCGAATACCACCATCTCACCCGCAGGCTCGGCGCCGGCGGCCAGGGGGTGGTGTTCCTCACCACCCGCCGCGGCAGCGACAACTTCACCCTCCCGGTGGCACTCAAGTTCTTCTCGCCCGAGCGCTACGAGAGCGAAGCGGCCTACGACGAGGCGATGGCGCGGATCGCCACGGTCTCGGCGCGTGTCGCCCAGATCCAACAGGACAACCTCCTCGACGTGCAGAATTTCGTCGAGCAGCGCCGGATCCGCATCATGGAGATGGAGTGGGTCGACGGCTACGACCTCTCCCGGCTGCTGGCCCCGGACTTCCTCGAGCAGACGCGGGCCAGCGTCGACGAGGAGCGGTGGCGCTACCTCAACAACGTGATCGTCACCGCGGGCCCCGAGCAGTCGCGTCTCAAGCCGGGGGTGGCGATCTCGATCGTGCGTGAGTGCCTCGCGGCGCTGGCGGCGCTGCACCGGGAGGCGATCGTGCACGGCGACATCAAGGGGGCCAACATCATGATCAAGCGGACCGGCAACGCGAAGATCATCGACATCGGCTCCGCCGTGGCCCTCGACGACATCCCACCCAACCGCACCTGCACCCCCGCCTACGCCGCCCCGGAGGTCCTCGAGGGGCGGGAGATCACCCCGCGGTCCGACCTCGCGAGCCTCGGCTACGTGCTCATCGAGATGCTCTCCGGCCGGCCGCCGTTCGCCGGGCTCGATTCCTACCGCGACCTCCTCGAGGCGAAGCGCTCGCTCGTCCACCGGCTCCCGCAGATCCTCCCCACGGAAGTGACCGTCAACGAATTGCTGATGGGGTTCGTCCGCCGGCTGATCGCGGCCGATCCGAACCGGCGCTTCCCCGGTGCGGAGGACGCCGACTTGGCAAAGGAAGGGGCGGCGAGCTTCCACCGCCAACTGATCGTCGGCGGCCTGGCGAGCGAATACGAAAACGAGATCCGCGCCTGGCTCGAACCGCTCGACTGAACGCACTGGCACAAAGCGGCACTGGCACAAAGCGGCAGTGGCACAAAGCGGCAGTGGCAGGAAAGCGGCACTATCGCGAACGCCGCACCGTCAAAAGCGGCACCGTCGAAAGCCGCACCGTCGAAAGC
>SXWA01000214.1 GCA_005791575.1 Planctomycetaceae bacterium | reverse complement strand
GGGGCCACTTCCAGCGAGAACAACGATGGCAGGGCACACGCAGACATCTCCGGTCACCAGCCCCCAGGCACCCGCCGCCACGGCAGCCGAGGGCCGCGCTGCCTCCCGCCGCGCCGGGGCGACGTCGGCCGTCGCCGGGGTGCTCCAGCAGGCCCCGGCGTGGGCGGTGTCGATGCTCGTCCACGTGATCATCCTCCTGGCGATGGCCCTCATCGTCTCGGAGCCACCGCAGCAGGACCTGCGGCCGAAGATGATCGTCTCTGATCTCCCCGAGTCGATGGAGGAGATCGCCGAACTCGCCGACGAGATGCCCGACCAGCAACTGCCCACCGAGGAAGTGGTCGAGACCGTGGTGGTGCCCGATGCCGCGGTCGAGAACGTCCAGGTGGTTTCCACGGCCGACGATATCGACGCGGCGCCGGTGGCGGTGGAACTGGCCGACTTCGGCACCGAGTCGGTGGTGTCGAGCGACCTGCTGGCGAGTGTCGGCGCGATCGGTGGCCAGGCTGGTGGGCTGGGGGGGCGATCCGACCCGAAGATGCGCCAGCAACTCGTGCTCGCGGGGGGGGGCAATGCCCAGAGCGAGGCGGCGGTGGAGGCGGCGCTGAAGTGGTTCATCACCCACCAGATGCCCGACGGCGGGTGGTCGTTCGACTTCAAGGCCTGCCCGAGCTGCCAGGGGCAGTGCACCCATTCGGGACAGTCGCGGGCCGAGGACCGCTGCGGCGCCACGGCGCTGGCGCTGCTCCCATTCCTCGGCCGCGGCTACACCCATCGCGAGGGTCCCTACAAGCGGCAACTCGACGCCGGGATCGCCTATCTTGCCGGCATGTCGCTCCGCGGTCAGGGGCAGTGCTACGGGCAGGGGGGCACGTTGTACTCGCAGGGCCTGGCCGGCATCGTCCTCTCCGAGTCCTACGCGATGACGAAGGACCCGCGCCTCCAACTGCCGGCACAGCTGGCGCTCAATTTCATCATGTCGGCGCAGGATCCGGTCGGCGGCGGCTGGCGGTACAGCCCGAAACAGCCCGGCGACACCTCCGCCGTCGGCTGGCAGCTGATGGCCCTCAAGAGTGGCAACATGGCCAATCTCCAGGTGTCGCCGCTGACGGTGAAGAAGGCGGTCTCGTTCCTCGACTCCGTGCAGTCGGACGACGGCGCCGCCTACGGTTACGTCGACAAGTCGACGCCGGCCCCGGCCCGCAACGCCGTCGGCCTCCTCTGCCGGATGTACCTCGGGTGGAAGAAATCCAACCCGGCCCTCCAGCGGGGCGTGACCACCCTCGCCAAGGCTGGGCCGTCGAAGGACCTGTACCACGACTACTACGCCACCCAGGTGCTCCACCACTTCGAGGGCGACGCCTGGAACGCCTGGAACACGAAGATGCGCGACATGCTCATCAACACCCAGGCCCGGCGCGGGCACGAGGCGGGGAGTTGGTACGACGGGGTCGATGGCGGCCACGGCGCCGACGCGGCAGGCCGCCTCTACTGCACCGCCCTGTCGGCGATGATCCTCGAGGTCTACTACCGCCACCTGCCGATCTACGGTCAGCAGAGTGTGGAGGAGGACTTCCGCGAGTAGACGGGCCGGGCTGCGGGCCCGACGGTTGCCCGGCCGGCGATCGTGGTCCGAATCGGAACTCCCCCGGTCCCTTCCGGCGCGGCGCGCCGCTGCTCCAGCGGATGACGCCACCCGTCCGATACCCACCGGGGGTTGATCGTCATTCTCCGGGCAAGGGTGCCGGGGGGCTTCGTTGCCACCCCCAGTCAGCCCGATCCGCAGGGTGAACGCCACCGGGAGAGTCGCTCGTGTCCGCCGGCCACGCCGCGTCACCCCCACCCGACGACCTGCCGCCGACCCGGCTGGAACGGATCCTCCGCAGCCACGCTGTCCGCTCCGGATACGTGAGTCTGCTGATCCAACTGGTGGCCCTGGTGATCCTCGCGCTGGTCACCGTGGAGGGCCCCCCACGAGCCCGACGGCTGGCCCTGGTCCTCGACAGTGGTGCGGGGAGGGACGACCGCCCCGACGATGGTGACGACGGGGGCGGCGCGGTCGGCGGCGCCATGGAGATCGGTCCGAACCAGGCCCCCGACGAGGCTGTCGCCACCGACGACGCCGTGGCGGTCCCGCTGCCGGAGCCCGATCCCATCGTGCCGCGGGCCGATCCGCTCGGCGAAGCGGTCGCCGCCACCGGTGGACCGGTCGTCCAGCCGATCGCGCACAAGCCGGGCCACCCCGCCACCGCGACGGGGGGCTCCGCTGACGCTGGCGATGCGTTCGCCGCGCGCCGGGGTCGGGGCCGCGGTCAGGATCCCGGCGCGGCGGCGCGTGGTCGCGGTGCCTCCACCGCGAGTGAGGCGGCAGTCGAGCGCGGGTTGGCATGGCTGGCCCGCCACCAGGCGGCCGATGGCGCGTGGCATTTCGACCTCGCCGGATGCCGGTGCGACGGCGCCTGCCGCGATCCAGGCACACTCGGCAGCACCACCGCGAGCACGGGCCTGGCACTGCTCCCATTCCTCGGCGCAGGGCACACCCATCGCGACGGTCCGTACCAGGAAACCGTTTCGCGCGGCATCTACTACCTGCTCAGCCGCGAGCGCGCGACCCCCCGCGGCAGCGATCTCTGCGAAGGCACGATGTATGGGCAGGGGGTGGCGACCCTCGCGCTCGCCGAGGCCCTGGGGATGACCGGCGACGAACTCCTCGTGCGCCCCGTGCGCGGTGCGATCCGCTTCATCGAGACCGCGCAGGATCTGCACGGTGGTGGATGGCGCTACCTTCCGGGGCAGGCCGGCGACATCACCGTCACCGCCTGGCAACTGGTGGCGCTCAAGAGCAGCCAGCTCGCTGGCCAGGAGGCCCCCTCGCCGACGATCGACGGCATCCGTCGGTTCCTCGATTCGGTGCAGACGCAGCAGGGGGCGGCGTACGGCTACCGCACCCCGGCAGCCAAGCCCTCCACCTCGGCGATCGGTCTGCTCTGCCGCCTCTACACCGGCTGGCAGCCGACCGACGAACGGCTCCGACGCGGCCTCGACCAACTGGTCCGTGCCGCCCCTGATGGGGATGCCGTCTACACCAACTTCTACCTCTCCCAGGCGCTCCTCCAGGCCGACCATCCGGCCTGGCCACGTTGGAACACGCGCCACCGTGACCAGTTGGTGGCCCGTCAGGGGCGCGCCGGCCACGAGGCGGGAAGCTGGTCTTTTCCCGACCCCGAGACGGCCCCAGGGGGACGGCTCGCCCACACGGCGCTGGCGCTCCTCACGCTCGAGGTCTATTACCGCCTGCTCCCGATCTACGGGTCCGAAGCGGTCGCGAGCGGGTTCTGACGCCACCCGACGGCAGCGGGCTATGATCCCGGGTGGAGAGGTCGGCATGCAGCTTGGAACCTACACCCGTTTGACGGTGCTCCTGGGCATCGCCGCCGCGGCCATCGGCTGGCTCGGGATGGCCGGCTGGATGGCGGCTGCCGTGCTGATGGTGAGCGTCGGACTCCACGTGGCCGGCAACTGCATCGGCACCCGGATGCGGGACCAGACTGATCAGGTGATCCGCCGGCGGATCGACCGGCGCGGGGCCGACCCCGTTCCGGCCGCCCTGCCTCTGGCCACACCATCCCGACTGGAGAGGCGGGAATCGCTCGGGCGGACCCTCCCCATCGCAGCCTCGATCGGGGCCATCTGCGGCGGTGCCGTCGGGACATCCGCTTTGCTGATGCTGACCGCGGCTTCACCCGCCGGTGCGGTTCTCGGGGGGCTTTCCAGTGCCGTGATGGGCGGGTTTTTCGGATTCCTCGCGGCGAGCTTCGTGGAGGTCGTTCGGACCTGCCTGCGCGAGGCAATCGAGGCGGAAAAGCCGCCGGCGGCCGGCAACGCCCCGTCCACGAACTCCTCCCGCCCGACCGTGGGCGGGTGATGGGTCGAGATGGCGGCAGCGGGTGAGCCATGGTACAACCCGGCGGTTCTTCCCTCAGGAGTCCGTCTCGGAATCACCATGGCCAAGCCCCACCGCGCCCTCAAAAAGGCCAACCACGGCGCCCGTCCCGCCAACAGCAAGGCCCGCCGCGCCAAGCGGAAGCACATCCGCACCTGATCCCCGCCTGCTTCCCGGCGCCCGCGGCGGTGACCGCCTCGCGACGCGACCGGCCCGCCCTGCCGTTTTCCACGGCGTCCCGCCATCCGGTGGGAACACGTTTCCGACGGAAGTCTGCCTGTGGCTCCGCGCGACTACATCATCGACCCCGCCAGCTATGACCTCGGCCGGGTGATCGCCGACATCCACGAGATCCGTCGCTGGAATCGGCAACGGTTCGAAATGGAGCAACTCACGGCGATCGTCCACGAGGACCACACGCGGGGCCTGTGCGTGGGCTACAAAGACGTCACGCGCGACGAGTTCTGGGTGCGCGGCCACTTCCCCGAGGTGGCGGTGATGCCCGGCGTGATCATGTGCGAGGCCGCCGCCCAGCTCTCCAGCTACTACACCCAGAAATACAACCTCCTCGATGCCAAGATGGTCGGGTTCGGCGGGTTGGAGGATGTGCGCTTCCGGGAGCCGGTGATGCCGGGCGACCGGCTGGTGATCGCGGTCGAGCGGGTCAGGGTCCGTCTCCGGGCGATGATCGTCTGCCGGTTCCAGGGGCTTGTCCGTGACAGCATCGTCGTCGACGGGGTGATCAAGGGGGTGCCCCTTCCGGTGGATTTTCTCGTGCAGGCGGCGGCGGCACTGGCAGCCGGCGACGGCACCGTCCGCTGACCCGCCCGGCTGCCCTGACGGCAGCCGTCCCCAGCAGCCGAGGCCCGGCCATGCCCCGCCGCGGTGCGAAGAAGCCCGACCCGTCGCTCGACTTGTCGCGGCACCTGCTGCGCCTCGCCGACCTGCCGGTTCCCTGTGACCCGGCCGCGCTGTTTCCCGACCGCCCCGCTGCCCCACTCGAATTGGAGGTGGGAAGCGGCAAGGGGCTGTTCCTCGCCACCGCGGCGACATCCCGGCCCGACCATGCCTTTCTCGGGATCGAGATCGCCACCGGCTACGCCCGGCTCTGCGCCGCGCGGTTGGCACGCGCCGGGCTGACCAACGCCCGGATGATCCAGGGTGACGGCGGATTCCTCGTCGGTAGCGTGATCCCCGACCGGCGGCTCGCCGCGGTGCACGTCTACTTCCCCGATCCGTGGTGGAAGGCACGCCACAAGAAACGCCGCGTCCTCTCCGCGGCGTTTCTCGCCCAGGTGGGGCGCGTGCTCGCGCCTGCGGGAAAGCTGCACATCTGGACCGACGTGGAGGAGTATTTCCTCGAGTCGCTGGTGCTGGCCGCCGCCACCGGGTGCTTCGCGGCGCCCGAGGAGGAGCCCCCCGGGTTGCCGGCACACGATCTCGACTACCGCACCCACTTCGAGCGCCGCACCCGGCTGGCGGGAGCGCCGGTGTGGCGGGCGGCCCTCGTCCGCACCGACTCCCCCGCACCGGTCGCCCGCATCGAACCGCCGCCAGCTACCGGGTTCGTCCCGCCAGCTACCGGGTTCGTCCCGCCAGCTACCGGGTTCGTCCCGCCAGCGACCGGGTGAAGCCGCCGGATCTCGGCGTCGTTTCAGCGTGCCGAGACGGCTTCGTAGGTCCGGCCGGTGTGGCCGCGGGAGCGTTGCTCGACGGCGATCTGGTAGAGGCGGGCGCCGGATACCGTGGGATAGTGGCCGGTGAGGCATGCCTGGCAGAGCTGGTCCTGCCCGAGCCCGATCGAGCGGGCGATCGATTCCACGGGGAGGTAGCGCAACGAATCGGCACCGAGCCGCGCGGCCATCTCCGCTTGGGCCTGCTCGGTGAGCACCCCGTCGCGCAGGAACGCCGGCGCGAAGAGCTCGTCGATCGTCGACATGTCGATCCCATAGAAGCAGGGCGCGATGATCGGCGGGCAGGCGATCCGGACGTGGATCTCACGGGCCTTGCCCAGCGAGCGCATCCGGCCGAGGAGCACCTTCATCGTCGTACTGCGGACGATCGAGTCCTCGACGAGAAGCACGCGCTTGCCCTCGAGCACCTCGCGCAGCGGCGTGTATTTCGACTCGGCTTTCTGACGCCGGCTGGCGGGCCCGTCGATGAACGTGCGGCCCGTGTAGCGATTGCGGATCAGGCCCTCCACCGACGGAATCGAGAGCCGGTAGGCCATCGCATCGGCTGCCGCCTTGCTCGTGTCAGGCACCGGCACGACCACCGTGTCGGAGTCGATCGGCACCGTCTCCAGACGGGCCAACTCCTCGCCGAGCCGCTTGCGGGCGAGGTAGACGCTGCGATCGTCCATGGTGCTGGCGACGTTGGCGAAATAAACCCACTCGAAGAAACAGTGGGCGCGGGAGCGCGGCGCGGAGAAGCGCACGACCCGCAGCCCCTCCCGGTCGATGACGAGCGCCGTACCCGGCTCCAGGGAACGGATCGACTCCGCCGGAAAGCCGAGATTGAGCAGCGCCACGCTCTCGCTGGCGGCAGCCATCACCCCGCCGTCGATGGCGTACTCCATCGGTCGGATGCCGAGCGGGTCGCGGGCCACGATCATCCTGCCGCAGGCATCGAGGAGGGCGATGTTCCAAGCGCCGTCGAAGCGGCTCGAGATCGCCCCGAGCAAGTCAGCCGGTTCCGGATCGGCGTCACCGGCCAACTCGCGGCCGATGGCATGCATGATCACCTCGGTGTCGTTGTCGCGGGCAAGGTGGTTGTCGCCGTCGGCGAGGATCTCGGCACGCAATTCCGGATAATTGGCCAACTGGCCGTTGAAGCCGAAGGCGAACCACTTCCGCTTCTGGATGTGGGGCCTCTCCAGCGGCTGGGCATAGCCGGGGTCATCGGCACCGCACGTGGCATAGCGGACGTGGCCGATGGCAGCCCGGCCGGTGAGCTGGTGCATGAGCGACTCGAAGGTGTTCCGCTGACTCATGCGGAACACTTCGCTCACGCTGCCGACGTCCTTGTGGGTGACAAGGAGCTGGTTGCGGTCCGGATTCCAGGCGGTCATCCCGGCCGAGAGCTGGCCGCGGTTCTGCATGTCGAGCAGCATCCGCGGGACGAGCCGGGCGACGTCCACCTGGCCGGCCTCGGCGCCCGGGAGGTGATAGATCGCCGCCACCCCGCACTCGTGATGGAGTTCGCTCACTGGAACCACCCGCATCGCGGGCCCGAGGGAAGGATCCGACCACGCCGGGATCGCCGACTCACCACGAGACCAACTATACGGGCCCGCCGCCACCGTGCCCATCGCCCCGGGGGTGTGTGGCCGCGGGCGGTACCCGCCGGTAGGATGGTTGGCTCGGTTCCGCCCGCATGATCCGGGCTGCCGCTTCAGGGTGCCATGGCCCAATCCGTCCGCCAAGCCGTCATCGATGCCGCCCGACTGGTGGTCGTGAAGGTCGGCACCCGGGTGCTCACCGGCACCGACGGGCTCCTCGACAGTGCCCGGATAGAATCGCTCTGCCGCCAGTTCGACGCCCTGCTCGCCGCAGGCCGCGATGTCGTGCTCGTCAGCTCCGGAGCAGTCGGTGCCGGCATGGGGCGGCTCGGGCTCGCCTCCCGACCACAGGAACTGGCCCACCTGCAGGCCGTGGCCGCGATTGGCCAGAGTTGTCTCGTGGAGGCCTACGAACGATCGCTGCGATCGCGTCGCCGGCACGCCGCGCAGGTGCTGTTGGTGGCCGACGATCTCAAACAGCGGGCCCGCTACCTCAACATCCGCAACACCCTCCGCGCCCTGGTCGACTACGGGGCCGTGCCGATCATCAACGAGAACGACACAGTGAGCGTCGAGGAACTGCGGACCAGCTTCGGCGACAACGATCGGCTCGCGGCCCAGGTGGCCACGCTGCTCGGGGCTCCGTTACTGGTCCTCCTCTCCGACGTCGACGGCCTCTTCGATCGGCATCCGGCCGAACCGGGCGCCCGCCTGATCGACGAACTGGCCACCGTGGACGCCGGCGTCGAGGCGCTGGCCCGCGACCGTGCGGGGGGGGTCTCGAAGGGGGGAATGGCCAGCAAGATCGCCGCCGCCCACATGGTCACCGAGGCCGGTGGCCACTGCATCATCGCCTCGGGGCGCGACGACATGGTGCTCGACCGCATCTTCGCCGGCGAACGGATCGGCACGCTGTTCGTCGGCCGGCCGACGACGATGCCGGCCTGGAAGCGCTGGCTCGGCTGGTCGGCCGATGCCCGCGGCCTGCTCCTCGTCGACGACGGTGCCAAGGCGGCCCTCTCCGATCGCGGCCGGAGCCTGCTCGCGGCCGGGGTGGTCGGGATCGAAGGAGAGTTCTCGGCCGGCGACGTGGTCGCGCTGGCGGGCCCCGACCGGCGGCCCTTCGCCCGGGGACTCGTCAACTATCCCGCCGACGATCTGCGGCGGATCGGCGGCCTGAAAACGGAGGCGATCGCCGCCGTCCTCGGCTACTGCCCCTACGAGGAGGTCGTTCACCGCGACAACCTCGCGGTGATCGCCCGTGAGTCGGCCACCGTCTGAACGACGGCAGGATCGTTCATGCTCATGGAACTGCTCATCGTTCTCGGTCTGATCCTCGCCAACGGCTTCTTCTCCGGAGCCGAGATGGCGATCGTCGCCAGCCGCCGCGGCCGCCTCCGCGACATGGCCGAGGCGGGGGATCGGGCCGCGCGGATCGCGCTCGACCTGGCCAGCAGCCCCGATCGCTTCCTCCCCACGGTGCAGGTGGGCATCACGCTCGTCGGCACGCTGGCTGCTGCCTACGGCGGCAATCAGATCGTCAGCGATCTGGCCGACATGCTCGCCCGACTCGGTCCCGCGGCATTGGCGCCGTGGGCGCATACCGTGGCTCTGGTCACGTTCGTCGGCCTGCTGTCGTTCTTCACGCTCCTCCTCGGGGAGTTGGTCCCCAAGCGCCTCGCCCTGCGCCGGGCCGAGGCGGTGGCCCGGACCGTCGCTCCGGCGATGGCGCTGTTCTCCCGGCTCGCCACCCCGCTGGTGTGGTGCATGGGAAAGGCAACCTCGGCCGTCCTCTTCCTTCTCGGCGCGCACCGCCAGGAGGGACCGAGCGTTTCGGTGGACGACATCGAGCACCTGCTCGAAGCGGGACGGGCGGAGGGGGTGCTCGAAGCGGTGGAACAGGCGGTGGCCACCGAGGCGCTCCGGCTCGGCGACCGCACCGTCCGCGACATCATGCGACCGCGCATCGACCTCGATGCCCTCGACATCGACACCCCGGCCGACGAGATCATCGGCGCCATCGCCATGGCGGGGTACTCGCGCCTCCCGGTCTACGAGGGCTCGCTCGACCACATCCTCGGCTACGTCTCGATCAAGGACGTGCTCCGGCAGAACTGGATGGGCTGGCCGATCGAACTCCGCCGGATCATGCACAAGGCACTGTTCGTCCCCGAATCGATGCCGCTCGACCGGCTCCTGGAGTTGTTCCAGAAGGAGCGGAACCAACTCGCCATCGTGCTCGATGAATACGGCGGCACCGAGGGGTTGGTGACGATGGAGGACGTGCTCGAGGAGCTCGTCGGCGAGATCCACGACGAGCATGGCCGACGCACGGGAAGGTCCTTCACCCGCCGGGACGACGGCAGCTGGCTGGTGGACGGCAGCGCCGGCGTCGAGGATCTCGTCGAGGCGTTCGAGATCCGTGCCGAAAACCTGCCGCGCGACTACTCGACCGTCTCGGGGCTGGTCCTGGCAGCACTCGAACGCATTCCGACCGTGGGGGACAAGGCGCTGTGGAACGGCCTCGAGATCGAGGTTGTCGACATGGACGGCCGGCGGATCGACAAACTGCTCGTCCGCCGGTTGTGAGCCGGCAGCAGGATGCGATTCCCCGTGCTGCCTTACCGGTGCTGTCCGGCCAGCTTACCGGTGCTGTCCGGCCAGCTTACCGGTGCGGCACCGTTCGCGCTGCTCACTTCGCGTCTTCGATGTTCGCGGGGCGCTCGCGCGGACGGCTCGGCGGATCGACCCTGCCTGGGGGCTGGTCGTCAGGCGGCGGAGGCGGCTTGGGTGCCCGATTGACCACATCCTGGAGCACGAACGGCACGGGAAATGGCTCGTCGAGCTGCTCGAGGACCTTGCGATAGGAATTGACTTCCTCGTTCAACTCATCGTTGTTGATCGGGTCGTTCCGTAGCTCGTCCGACGCGTCGAGCACCTCCCGCCACGCGGTAAACGCTTCCTCGTAGGCCTTCCGCGCGTTTTGGAGGCGGGCCGCCTCGAACTCGCGTTTCGCACGCCACGTCTGCTCGCGGGCCCGCAACGCCGGCTCGGTGACCTCCGCCTCGCAACTCGCCTTCCAGAAGTCGAAATTCACGATGTCGCGGTAGCGGTCGATGATTTCCGCCGTCTCGGAGGCCTCGACGTACTGGGCGGCGAGGCTCCGGGCCTTCTCGCGGACGTCGGCGGGCGCCTCGCGGGCCACCAGTGGCCAAGTGACCCGCGTATTCGCCTGGGCTTGGAAGGCGAGCCGCATCTGTTCGTCGTTGCGGTCGGCCGGCGGGATCTCCAGGACAGCCTTCTGTTCGGCAGGCAGTGCTTCCAGGAGTTTCGCCTCGAGCGCCTGGAATTGGCCCGGCAGGAGCGCCTCGAGGTCGGCCTGGAGTTTCTCCGCCCGGGCCAGTTCCGTCTCCCGGAGCCCGAGCCGGATCGGCACGTCCCAGGTGGTGGGGATCTCGCGTTTGGCAAAGTCGATCATGTCGCGGCCGGCCAACGCCCAGGCATCGCGTGCCACGTCGCCGAACACACCGTCGTCCTCGAGCGCACGCGAGTGATTAATGGCGGTCATCATCGGCTCGCTGTGGAAAATCAGCGCCGTGGTCCGCAGCGGCGCGCCGGCATCGACCAGCTGCTGGCCCTCGAGGTACTTCTCCCGACCGACGAGCCAATTGTCACGATCGGCGAGAGCGCGGCCCGGCCTGTCACGCTGATGGAAATCCTCGTCGGCTTTGAACAGCCGACGGTACTGCACGCGCTCGTCGGCGCGGCCGATCTTGTTGCCGAGGAACCAGCCCATCCGGCCGAGCAATCGGGGCTCACGTGTGTTGTAGCCGATGCCCTGGCGGAGGAACTCGATCCCCTTCATCACCCACGCGTAGCGATCGTGGTAGTCGTCGAACTCGACGGAAATGTTGTATGAGAGGTTGTGCGCCTGGAAATCCCACACCGAATAGAAATTGGGCTGAAGCTTGGTCATCTGCTCGAGCGACGCCGAGAGATTGGTCCAGTCCTCGACCTTCTTGTAGTGGTTGGCCCGGTCCCAGAGGAGCGTCACGGCGATGTTCTTCAGGCCGAGGGTCGCGAGGCGGATCGTCTCGCTCGTCGGATCGACCTCGCCGAGATTGGCCTGCGACAGACCATATTCCTTGCGCTGCCGGGCCAACAGCCCGCCCGGGCTCGACGAATCCGCCGGCTGACTGAGCAGCGAAAGCGGGATGAGGAGCACGGCGATCGCCACCAAGGCGATGAGCGTGCCGCGCCGCAGCTTCAGCCATCCGGCCTTGCCCTCTCCGGCACCCCCACTCGGCCCACCACGCCCACCCGCCGACATTCGCTCCCCACTCATGACGCCACCTCGCGGGCTTTGAGGCACAGCGCCCCGGCGACGAAGAACGCCAGCAGATAGCCGAACGTCTCCGCCCCGTGGGCCGCCAACAGATCGAACGGAATATCGAAACCGCCGGCGACGAAATCACCGGTGCCGAGAGCAGAGAGAGAGGGAAACAGCGCCGCCCCGAGGCGCATCGGCGCCAGAAGCGCGGTGTCGACCGCCTTCATCACCATGATCGCCGGGGTCTCCTCCAACTGGAGCGTGATGCTCGTCTGGGTCACGATCCGGTAGAGCGACTCGATCGGACCGCCACCGGGGACGAGTTGGGAGTTGCCGGTGACCTGGCTCTCGAACAGGCGGTTGATGAACTCGCGGAACTGCCCCACCATGACCACCGACAGGGTGGCGAGGAGCGCGACCGGCCCGGCGAGGAACGTGCTGAACATCACCCCCAGGGCGGTGACCAGCAGCATCGAGAACCAGATGCCGAAGCAGCTCTTGGCATAGTTGAGGGCGAACGACCCACTCCCGGTCCGCAGATAGAAGTCGGCCTGGGCGACGCCGAAGTACTGGGCCGGCTCGAGGCACTGGAGCACCACCTCCACGCGCCCGTCGGAGACGATGTCGCCGTAGAGATCGACCTGCCGGGTCCCGCCGTCGGCAGTGGTCGCATTCACGGTGCGCGGGATCGTCAGGGAGTCGATCGTGAACTCCTTGGCGGTGAAATAGAACGGGTCGCTCTGCAGCCCGGTGGTCGGGTTCCGCACGCGCACACTCCCCGCCACCCCCTTCTCGATATCCCCCTTGTGCGTACGGAAGACCCGCACGGTCATCTCCAGCGGCAGGCCCTCGGTGAAGCGCCGGGCATCGACGCCGTCGAACGTCCAGATCGCCGCCGCCAGCTTGCCCCCCTCGATGAACTGCCGGTAGCCCCACTCCGCACCGACGCTGATGCCGCGAGTGCTCGGTCGCCCCTCGCGATCGAGGAAGCGCAGCTTGCCGCGGAGCGGCCTTCGCGCCTCGAGCAAGCCAACCGGGGGTCCGATTTCGTAGCCTCCAGCGGCAGTCCTCCGGACATCGTGGCGGTGGCCCTGGAGGAAGTCTGTCCGGCCCGTGCCATCGGCCGCCAACTCCACCCGGTGCCGGTGCCCGCGATCGAGGCTCGTGCGTCCCTCGAATCCAACCACCGCCGTCGCATCGGCCGGCGACGCCGCTTCGGCCAGCGCAGCACCGCTGCCGCGGATCTCGATCAGGTCGTCGGCGACCAGCTCGTGGCTGTGCTGCACGCTGCGGACGACGAATGCCCACCCGACCAGCCCCATCACGGCCAGCAACGCCGTGCCCACGAGCGCGAAGCCGAGCATCCGACCGAGGACGATCTCACCGGTGCGCACCGGCTTCGTGGTGACGGTCTGGATCGCCTTGGCCTTGAAATCGGCCGGGAGGCTGAACACCGAAAGGACGAGCGTCACGAGGCACACCAGGAGGTTGGTGGCCGCGAGAATGAAGCCGAGGTAGAGCTTGCCGGGATTGACGCTTGCCGGATCGAGGAACCAGCCGGCGAAGAGAACGATGAGGGCGAACAGCGCCAGGACCACCAACACGTTGCGCCGGAACGACTCCTTGATCGCGAGGCGGGCCAGGGCCCAGATCCGCCGCGGGCTCATCCGCAGCAGGTCGGCGATTCCGCCGAGGATGCCCCGGTAGACACGATCGCCCGCCACCAGCGGTCCCACCGCTGCCGACTGCGCGAGCCAGGAGAGCATGGCGGCGATCACCGCCACGAGACTGGCCGCGAACACGTACTGCAGGAGCGCCGGGCCGAACCAGGCGGCAAACCGTGGGATTTCCTGTTCCAGAACCATCTCGTTGTCACCCGCGGCGGCTGTCGAACACCTGTCTGCGGCGGGTGGGGTGACGCGCCCCGACCCGACCGACCGTCACCCAGCGGCCACCGCCGGGTGGTCACTCCTACTGGCGGGCCCGCCGACCGGGTCGGGCCTCGGTGTCACGCACGACCTCCAGGAACAGATCCTCGAGGGTGGTCATCGGATTGCCGATCTCGGCGTCCTCGATCCCATGGCGGCGGAGCACCGCGCGGATCTCCTCGGTGGCCTGGGGTGGCAGCCCCTTGGCCCGGATCTGGGTGACGTCGGTCACCCGGAGCATGTCCTCGACCCGCCCCAGTTCCTTGAGCTCGCCCTGATGGAGGACCGCGATCCGGTCGCAGACGTCCTCCACGTCGGCCAGCAGGTGGGAGCTCATGATCACCGTCTTGCCCCGTTTCTTGAGGTCGATGATCAGGTCCTTCATCTCGCGGGTGCCGATCGGATCGAGGCCACTGGTGGGCTCGTCGAGGAGCACCAGTTCGGGATCGTTGATCAGAGCTTGGGCGACGCCGATACGCCGCGTCATGCCCTTGGAATACTCGCGCAGCTGGCGCTTCTTGTCGCGGCCCAGCCCGACCATCTCGATGAGGGCGTCGGCCCGCTGCTTGCGCTGGGCGGGCGACATGTCGAACAGCCGTCCGTAGAAGTCGAGCGTCTCCTCGGCATCGAGGAACTTGTAGAGGTACGACTCCTCGGGGAGGTAGCCGATCCGCTCGTTTTTGCTGACGTCGCTCGCCTCGCGGCCGAAGATGAACGCATCGCCCGAGGAGGGGAAGATGAGCCCCAGCAGGAGCTTCATCGTCGTGGTCTTCCCCGACCCGTTCGGGCCCAACAGACCGAAAATCTCGCCGCGTTGGATCTTGAGATCGAGCGGTTTGAGGGCCACCTTTTTGCTGCGGCCCCAGAAATCGCGGTAGGTCTTCGAAAGGTTTCGGACCTCGACGATCGTCTCGGCGTCGCCACCGCGGCCCGCCCCCCTGCCCGGGTCACTGGTCGCCACCCGAGCCGCACCCCCCCGACCTGCCGCCCCACCTGTTGTGGCCATGGACATTCCCGCCTGTGTGTTGCCAGTCCCCGTGCATCGGATGGTCCGCGCCCCAGGATCACCCCTGTACGCCAGTTGTACTGCCGTCGGAGCGAATGTGTAGGGGACACTGCGGCAAGCCGCGGGAACGAATACGGCACTGGCAGGCCGTTGGTTTGCCGCACCCGGGGGACGGTGCCTTTCTGAGGACGGCGTCGCACCTTCCCTGCAGAGTTGACGGTCGCCGCCCAGAATCTACAATGGAGAGGTCTGTTGAGAATGAGTCTCAATATCGCTGGGAGGGTCTTTTTTCTATGGCTGTCGCGACACGACGCCCCGGATTCACTCTCGTGGAATTGCTCGTCGTGGTGGCCATCATCGGCACCCTGACGGGGCTCCTCCTGCCGGCGGTGCAGGCGGCCCGGGAGGCGGCGCGGCGGATGTCGTGCCAGAACAATCTCAAGCAACTCGGCCTTGCCCTCCACAACTACGAAGCCGGACTGCGGCTCTACCCACCGAGTCTCGTCTGGCCCGGCAGCAGCACGACCGACGCCAGCGCCAGTGCGGTCTGGTCGGCTCAGGCCAGGCTGCTCCCCTATCTGGAGGAGCTGGCGATCGGCGCCGAGATCCGCCGGCAGATCGACCAACCCTACTCCACGGCGACCCTCGCCGACGGTCGGCTGATCGCCGGCTTGCCGATCCCTCTGCTTCTCTGCCCGTCGGAGCCACGCACGGAAGTGCGTGTGAAGAATGGCGCTGCCGAATACGCCCCGCTCAGCTACGGGGTGAATCTCGGCACCTGGCTCGTCTTCAACCCCTCCACCTCGAGCGGCGGCGACGGCGCTTTCCACCCCAACGGCAAGCTCCGTGCCGGAGCGTTCACCGACGGCCTCTCCAAGACGCTGGCCCTCGCCGAGGTGAAGACCTACACGCCTTTCTACCGGAACCGGGCCGAAACCGATCCCTCCCTGCCCGCCGGCCCGACCGATCTGTGCGGCCGTGGTGGCCAGGAGTTCAAGTCCGACCTCCCCACCCTCGGTACCGGCCACACTGAGTGGGTCGATGGCCGTGCCCACCAGACCGGGTTCACGGCGACGTTTCCCCCGCAGACGCCGGTGACGTGCCAGCGCCCGAGCGGCACCTACGACATCGACTGGACGAACCAGCAGGAGGCCCGTTCGCTCACGGCTCCCACGGCGGCTGCCATCACATCCCGCAGCCACCATGCAGGCATGGTGGCCACGGCCCTGATGGACGGCAGCGTGCGGACCGTCGCGGCGACGATTGATCCGGCCGTGTGGCGGGCCCTCGCCACGCGGGATGGCGGCGAGGTCATCGGCGACTGGTGAGCCGGACCCCCGGCTCCGCCGCCGTCAGTTGGTCGTCGCGGCCGACGGCAGCGGCGTTTCGCCCGGTGAGGATTCGGCTGGCGTCGTGGCGGCAATCCGAGCGACCAATTGGTGGGCGGCGAGCAGTTCTGCAGGCTGGAAATACGCTTCGTCAGGCCGTCCGATCCGGTCAATGCGCTCCGCTGCCAGTTGCTCCCACGACAGGCCGTTCGCGAGGTGCCAGGCGGCGGCCTGGGCCACCTTCTGCGCGATCTCGCCCCGTCCCAACGTGCCGAGCACCTGGGCCAGCCGTGGATCCGTCGAGAACGACTCGAGGGCCTGCATCCGATAGGGCACGCGGCTGACCGGTTCGTGCTTCCCGTACTCGAGGCAGACGGTGTTCACGCGGATCACCTTCGTTTTCTCCGGCGGGATCGAGAAGGCGCCACCGGGGGCCATACCGCCACCCATGCCACCCATGCCCCCCATGCCGCCGCCCCCATTCATCCCCTGGTTGCCGAAGCCGCCACCGCCGCTGGTCTGCATGCCACCGCCGCCGAAGCCGCCACCGCCACCACCCATACCACCACCACCCATGCCACCCATGCCCATCTGGGCGAGCACCGGCACCCCGACGAAGGCATCGGGCAGACGGAGCGACAGCGGTTTGTTGGAGAGGTTTTGGACGATGATCTGCGCCGAACGGGAGTCGTTGGGGATGTAGCTCACCTTCACCAGACCGCCGGCCTCGGCCTCGAGGACCGTGCCCGCGTCCTCGGCCACCGGCTGCGTCGGCCGGGCGCGGTCACGCGACCGCCGCACCGCTGGCTCGCGGGCCATGACCACCGACGTGCTCGCCACGGTGGTCGTCAGGGCGACCAGGAGCGTCAGCCGGCCAAAGAGGAAACGCGCGGACATGGCAGACACTCCGTGAGCGAGAGGGACCGGCAAACCTGGCAAAGGCGCCGCCATACGGGGGCGAACCGCCCCCCGGCGCGACTCCCCCAAGTATGCCTTCGGTTCGCCGACCCGGGAAACCATCAGCCGGCGGGTGAAGCCGCCGCTGGTGACGATTCCAACGGTCGTGCCGGCAGCCTCCCGCAACGTGACAACCGGTCCGCAGGGGTGCGGCAGGGGCTCAGAACGCGATCCGGTGGCGTGCCGTTCGCTGGCCAAGCCTTTGGAACGCTCCCCCGAGCGCGACGAGATCCGAGCGCGACGAGATCAGCGCTTCGAGAACTGCGTCCCGCGGCGGGCACCACGGAGGCCGTACTTCTTCCGCTCCTTCATCCGACCGTCACGGGTGAGGAGCCCACCCTGGCGGAGCGGTTCGGCCAATTCGCCGTCGAGCGACTTGAGCGCACGGGCGATTCCCAGCCGGCAGGCGCCAGCCTGACCGGTCGGACCACCGCCATCGACCTTGATCGAAACGTCCACGGCCGACTGCCGCCCGACGATCTCGAGGGCACCGCTGACCAGCACGCGGTCTTTGATGGCGGGGAAGTAGGCGTCGAGCGCCCGGCCGTTGACGGTGATCGTGCCGGCACCGGGACGGAGGCGAACGCGGGCGACGGCTGTCTTCCGGCGGCCCGTCGCCAAGACGTTGTTGCCCGACCGCACCGACCGCACCCGCTGTTCCTCGGCCATCGCCTCACACCCTTTCGAGTCGTTCGTTCAGTCCGATGACCGCACCCGGATCACCGTACCCACCGATCCACCAGCCCTACAGATCCAACAGCCCTACAGATCCAACAGCCCTACAGATCCAACAGCCCTACAGATCCAACAGCCCTACCGATCCAACAGCACAGCCGTCACTTGCTGCCCGCGTCCATCGCCACCGGGCACTGCGCCTGGTGCGGATGCTCGGCACCTGGATAGACCTTCAATTTGTCGAGCATCACCCGGCCGAGCCGGGTCTTCGGCAGCATTCGGCGAACCGCCTCTTCGACGATCAGTTCCGGCCGGCGGTCACGGCGGTGCTCCGCCGTCTCCGAGCGCAGCCCCTGGTAGCCGGTGTACCAGCGATAGAGTTTCTGCTGCCATTTCTTGCCGCTCATCTCCACCTTCGCGGCGTTGATGACGATCACGTAATCGCCGGTATCGACATGTGGGGTGAAGGTCGGCCGGTGCTTGCCCATCAACACCGTGGCGACGTCGCTGGCCAGCCGGCCAACCATTTTCCCGGAGGCATCGACCAGCCACCAGCGCTGCTCGATCTCACCCGGCTTGGCCATGTAGGTCTTCATCGGAACCCGTACGTGATGGGGGAGTACGTGATGGGGAAACTCGAACGCGTACCCGGGCACCGGCCGCTGCCGGCACAAGACAGACCCTGACGCCATCCGGCCGGTTGAAAACCGCCAGAAGGTCGCCACGAGGTCGGTCGCCGGTGCGCCGCGGCGGGGCACAGCGTGGCCATGGTCACCATGATGGTCACCACGGCCATATCGGCCACCGGTCGTCGCACCCGTTCGGGCCAGTCGACACCGGGCACTGCCGGGGTCTGTAGCCGGAAAACCGAGTCTGGGAGAATACCAGTGGTTCTGCATGTGGACAAGCGACCCTGTCGGCTCCGGGAATGTGGCCGATTCCCCGGTGGAACGGGCATCCGCCCCCGAGACCTGTCGGGCCATCACCGAGCCACGGGCAGGAACTCCGCCAGCCTCCGGAACAGGTGGCCTGGATTCGGCCGTCGCGGCATCTGCGGCGGCTGAAAGGCGGTGTCCCGCAGGAAACCGCACCCAGCACCGCTCTGACGATCACCTCCCCCCGCGATCCCGCCCGGACGGGTTGGCCGGTAGCAGGCTGTGGCCAAACAGCCTGCTGCACCTCACGGATGAGGTGCCGGGAGCGCAGCTCCCGTGAAAAGCGCAGTTTTTCGGGTGGCCAAAGGCCATGGATGGACTTTGGCCACGGGCTGGTAGGGGCCGGGGGTGATGGGCGGTTGTCAACCTGGGGGCGGAATCGCACACTTCCGGTCCCGGATCGGTCGCAGGGGTCTTCTCTGCCGTCGAGACGGGATCCACGCCGCACGTGTCCCGGGCCTCGGGTGCATTTATGAAGGTCGCCGTCGTCAAGGAACACTGCCCGGGGGAGCGCCGCGTGGCTCTCGTGCCCGCCGCCATCGGCCCCCTGGTCAAGGGTGGCCACGAGATCCTCGTCGAGGCCTCCGCCGGCGAGGCCGCCGGATTCCCCGATGAGGCCTACCGCCAGGCCGGGGGGAGGATCGTGTCGCGCGACGAGGCGTTCACCGCCGACTGCGTGCTCACCGTCCGCACGGCCGGCGCGGACGGTGAAGCCTGGGAGGCTGACCGGGCGCGCCTCCGCCCCGGTCAGATCGTCATCGGCACCTGCGACCCACTGACGGCGGCGGATGCGTGCCGCGAGGCCGCGGACCGTGGTGTAACGCTCTTCGCCCTCGAGCTGGTTCCGCGGATCACCCGCGCCCAGAGCATGGACGTGCTCTCGAGCCAGGCCAACATCGCCGGCTACCGCGCGGTGCTCGAGGCCGCCAACCACCTGCCGCGGATCCTCCCGATGATGACCACCGCGGCGGGCACGGTGACCCCCGCCAAGGTGCTCGTCCTCGGCGCCGGCGTGGCGGGCCTGCAGGCGATCGCCACCGCCAAGCGGCTCGGCGCGCAGGTGAGCGCCTACGACGTGCGGCCGGCGGTCAAGGAGCAGGTGCAGAGCCTGGGGGCGAAGTTCGTCGAACTGCCCCTCGACACCGGCACGGGGGAGGGAGCCGGGGGCTACGCGCGGGCGATGGGTGAGGAGTTCTACTCCCGGCAGCGCGAGTTGCTCGGCCGCGTGGTGGCCGACCAGGACGTGGTGATCTGCACCGCCCTCATCCCCGGCCAACGGTCACCGCTGCTGGTGACGCGCGACGCCGTCGCGCGGATGCGGCCGGGGAGCGTGATCGTCGATTTGGCGGCGGAGCGCGGGGGCAACTGCGAGGTGACCGTCGCCGGGCAGACGCTCCTCGTGGACGGGGTGACCGTTCTCGGCCCCACCAACCTCGCCGCCGCGGTGCCGTACCACACGAGCCAACTCTACGCCCGCAACATCACCACGTTCCTCACCCATCTGCTCAAGCTCGGCCTCCCCGAGGTGAACCTCGACGACGAGATCTGCCGCGAGACACTCGTCGCCCGCGGCGGCCATCTCGTCCACCCGAAGATCCGGGAACGGGCGGGGCTCGCCCCGCTGGAGTCCCTCGCCCCCACGTCGTCGGGCGACCGCCCCGCCTGACCAGCGTCCACGGACCACACCGGAGACGGCCCCCCCGGAGACAGCGCATGCCCCCCTTCTCGCTCGTTCCCCTCGTCGCCGACGCCGTCGCCGCCGAGGATCCCGCCGGTCGCTTCATCCGCCTCCTGACGGTGTTCCTCCTGGCGATGTGGGTCGGATTCGAGGTGATCACCAAGGTGCCGCAGCGCCTCCACACCCCGCTGACCAGCGGCTCCAACGCGGTGTCGGGGATCACGGCGGTCGGGGCGATTGTCGTCACCGGTGCCCTGGCGACGCGGTTCGGCTCGCTGCTCGGCTTCCTCGCGGTCGTGCTCGCGATGATCAACGTCGTCGGCGGGTTCGTGGTCACGCACCGGATGCTCGGCATGTTCAACCCGAAGAAAAAGTAGGCCCGCATGTCGACCCAAGCCTGGATCAATCTCGCCTACCTCGTCGCCTCGATGCTGTTCATCGTGGCGTTCAGGCTCATGACCGGACCACGGACGGCGATACGCGGCAATTATCTCGGCGCGGCCGGGATGGGGATCGCCCTCGCGGCCGCCTGCTTCGAGCGACCGGTCGCCGACAGCCTCACCGCCCACGGCGCCTGGCCGCTGGTGCTCCTCGGAATCGCCGCCGTGATCGGCAGCGTGATCGGCGTGGTGATGGCGGTGAAGTATCCGATGACCGGCATGCCGCAGATGGTCGCCCTCCTCAACGGCTTCGGCGGCGCCGCCTCGACCCTCGTGGCCGGCGCGGAGCTGTGGAACATGACCGCGGCCGCCGTCCACGGCCCCGACCAGGCCCATGCCATGGGTGAACTGGCCCCCTGGACGCAGTTCGTCATCGCCACGGCGCTGACCGGCCTGATCGGCGCCGTCACCTTCTGGGGCAGCCTCGTGGCCTTCGCCAAGCTCGAGGAACTGCCGCAATTCAAGAAGGCGTGGACCGATCCCAACCGCCACTGGGTGAACCTCGGCCTCGCGGCCCTGACGCTCGCCCTGGGGATCGGCATGTGCGTCTTTCCGTCGTCGAACCTCATCTTCTGGGCGCTGGTGATCGCCGCCAGCCTCCTCGGCTGCACCCTGACGCTGCCGATCGGCGGGGCCGACATGCCGGTGGTGATCTGCCTGCTCAACAGCTACTCGGGCCTCGCGGCGGCTGCCGCCGGCTTCGTCATCGACAACTCGGTGCTCGTGATCGCCGGGTCGCTGGTCGGCGCCTCGGGGTTGATCCTCACGGCGATCATGTGCCAGGCGATGAACCGCTCCCTCGTCGGCGTCCTGTTCGGCGGCCTGGGGACCACGGCGGTGGCGAATGCCGACGACGTCTACGCCGGCAAGGTGAAGAGCGCCAGCGCCGAGGAGATCGCGATGGTCCTCGAGGGGGCCTCGCGCGTGGTGATCGTGCCCGGCTACGGGCTCGCCGACGCCCAGGCGCAGCATGCCGTCCGCGAGCTCGCCAACGCCCTC
>SXWA01000213.1 GCA_005791575.1 Planctomycetaceae bacterium | reverse complement strand
GGCCGTCCTGGATGATCTCGAGGAAGGGCAGGCCGCGGTTGCGGTACTTCTTGGCGATCGAGACGACCAGGCGGAGGTTGCCCTCCGAAAGACCGCGCTTCGCCTTCTGGTAGTGGGTGTAGATCTCGCGGATCTCCGCCACCCGTCGCTTCAGGCTGGTGGGGGTCTCCTGACAGACCTTGAGGATCGCCCGGTATTCGTCGACGAGCTTCTGCCGCCCGGCCGGCGGCTGCTTCGTCTTCTTGTGGGCATCGATCTTGGCACGCAGGTCACGAAGCTGGCGGACGAATTGATCGAGGCTCGGGATCATCGCCTCGATCCGCTGGGTGCGGAGGCCCAGTTCCTCGACGAGGCGCACGCAGCGCCGCCGCCGCTTGCCGAGCCGTGCCCATGCCTCACGCCGCTCCTGCATCCGCCGCTTCTTCGACAGCGCGATCCGGTAGTCGGCCTTGTTTTGCTTGAGGAGCACCTCGAGTGTCCGCAGATTGTGCGGCAAGCGTCCGAGGATCTGGTCTTTCTCCAGCCGGTCGGTGACGCTCACCTGCACCGTGCGGTCGAAGGGCAGCTCACCGCGGTGCACGCGCGAGAGCACCTTGAACGCCTGCTGGCAGACGTACTCGCATTCCAGCAACTTCGCCCGGAATGCCGCCCGGGTGGTCTCGATCTGCCGCGCGAGATGGATCTCCTGGGCACGGGTGAGCAGCGGGATCTCGCCCATCTGCGTGAGGTACATGCGCACGGGATCGTCGGACCAGTTCTCCCCCTGCTCGACGAGTACTTCCTCGGCGTCGCCGGCGGCATCGACATCGGCGTCGGCCTCCGCCTCGATGTCACCCTCGGTGAGTACCGGCCCCTCGTCGTCGGCCAGGAGGTCGGCGTCGGCCTCCTCGGCATCGACCACCTTGACGGTCAGGTCCTCGACCTCCTGGGGGTTGGAGACGACGTCGTCCTCGAGTTCGTCCAACAGCGAGTCGTACAAGGGTAGGGCTCCTGGGGTGCCGTTCCTGGCAGTCGATCAATCCTGGCAGTCGCGAGCGTTGGGCAAGTCGGTCAGGGATTCCGGTCGCTTTGGGTGGTCATCGAGCGGAGGGCATCGATGTCAGGCAGTGTTCACCGAGGTGTTTGCCCCATGGCTGAGCTGAATCGTGCCATCTGCATCCTGGCCATCTGCATGGTGATGAGCCAGCACCGCTCCTCGGGGCCCACCATCATTCGGGTGGCCGACAGTCTGATTCAAGGCGCGTGAGAGTCCAGCGTGCCAAAAGCCGTTCCTCCGGGGGGCTGGAAACCGGGTTCTCCGCGAACCGTTGTCCTCCGCAGTTTCGCCACGCGGCAGGGGCGTTTCCGCCATGCGGCAATGACACGTGAATCATGGTCAGCGACCGGGAATGGCCGGCTGCGCGGCACGACACCGTTCGGACAATCCGCTGGGGGCATGCCGCCGCGAAAGTCCCCACCACGGGAATGCCCCACACGAGTGGGGCCATTTCCAAGCTGCACACGCTGGCCGGAGCCCACGAAGGAAGACGGACGGGCTGGACCCGGTGATCACGCTGCCGCAGGCGATGGTGAGGGGAGCGGAGGACTCGAGATTATGTCGCCGCGGGAGTCCGAAAGCCAACTTTTTTTTGGCTTCTGGCGCGGAATTCCGCCGTTTCCTGGCGTGCGGTGGTAAAAAACTCCGTCGAGTGCGGTTGTCGTGGCCCCTTGCGCGGAAGAGCGAGCGTGAAGACCTACCTCCTACCCTGCGACTGTTCGCGAGAGATCCCTGTCACGGCAGCCGACGCTGGCGGCAGCGTGCCCTGTCCGCAGTGCGGCCGACAGGTCGACGTGCCCAAGCTGCGCAATCTCGGCAGCCTGCGCCAGGTCGTGGCCGGCGACGCTCCGGTGGCCAGGCGTTGGACGGCGGGCCACAGCACGGTGTTGGTTGGGCTGTTACTGGCAGCGACGACCGGGATGCTGTCGAGGCTGTTCCCGGCGCCGCCGGCGCCGCAGGTCGATCTCGACGATCTCCGGCGCACGCTTGCCGCGACTCCATACGCCAACATCTACGGCATCTGGGTGACGGAGATGCGTCAACGTCAGATCGCGCCAAAGCCGACGCCGGCGGAGGAGGCCTACCGGCAGAAGGCGGCGGAGTCACGGGCCTGGCGGCAGCGGTTGCAGTATGCGGCGGGGGCGTCGTTGGCTCTGGCCGCCACAGGGGCGCTGGCGGTGGCGTTGCGGTCGGCCGCCGAACGGTCGCGCGGAGCGGGCTCGTGAGGGGGGCGTTCATCGAACGCACGGGACCCCCGGAGGTGATCCGCTGCGGTGAACTGCCTACCCCTGCTCCCGGACCTCGGCAGGCACTGGTGCGGGTGCGGGCCTGCGCGGTCAACCCCATCGATACCTACGTCCGCAGCGGTGCGGTGACAATGCCGCTGCCGGTCCCGTTCGTGGTCGGGTGCGATCTCGCCGGCGAGGTGGTGGCAGTGGGGCCCGATGTCGCCACGCTGCGGCCTGGCATGCGCGTGTGGGGATCGAACCAGGGGCTCCTCGGCCGCCAGGGGACGTTCGCCGAATATGCGGCGGTCGACGAGCAATGGCTCGTGCCGACGCCCGACGGCGTCGCCGATCGCGATGCCGCCGCCGCGGCGCTCGTCGGGATCACCGCGCATCTCGGCCTCGTCACCCACGCGGCGCTCCAGCCCGGTGAGACGCTGTTCGTCAACGGTGGTTCGGGCGGGGTCGGGTCGACGGTGGTGCAGATGGCGAAGATTCTCGGGGCCCGGGTGATCGCCTCGGCGGGCGCACCGCCGAAGCAGGAGCTCGTCCGCCGGCTCGGGGCCGACGTTGTCATCGACCACCGTGACCCCTCCGCCGCGCAGCAGATCCGCGCGGCGGCCCCCGATGGGGTCGATGTGTGGTGGGAGACCCAGCGCGAGCCCGATCTGGACCGGGCGGTTGATCTGCTCGCTCCCGGAGGGAGGTTGGTGCTCATGGCCGGCCGTGACGCCCGGCCGGCATTTCCCGTGGGTCCGTTCTATGTGAAGGGCTGCCGCGTGGTGGGCTTTGCGATGTTCAAGGCCAGCAGCCACGCCCAGTTCGCCGCCGGCCTCGACATCGCCCGATGGTTGGCGGCCGGCCGGCTGCGCGTGCCCATCGACCGGGTGCTGCCCCTCGACGCCACCGCCGCCGCCCATGCCGCCCAGGAGGCGGCCACGGTCAGCCGTGGCGGTGGGCTCACCGGCAAGATCATCATCGAACCATGAACCGACCCATTGCCGGCCGCGTCCCCGATGCCGGTGCCGGAGTCCGGCGCTTCGTGATGGTGCTGGCCGTCGTGCTGGTTCTGGCCGCCGTCGGCGCCCGGGCGGCGCCCCCCGATTCGCCCGGTGTGGTGGAGACCGGGTTGTTCGGGCTCGAGGCCCGCGGGCGGCGGTTCGTCTACGTGTTCGACCGCTCGGCGAGCATGGGCGAGCCCGAGGGCAGGCCGTTGACCACCGCCAAAGCGGAGTTGCTCCGCAGCCTGGACCGCCTCGGCGACGCGCAGCAATTCCACGTCATCTTCTACAACCACCGTCAGCACCTGTTCGCCCCGGTCGGTCTTCAGGGGCGGCCGGTGTTCGCCACCGAGGAGAACCGCCGCGAGGCGCGGCGGTTCATCGAAGCGGTTCGCGCGGATGGTGGCACCCGGCACGGCGAACCCCTGGCCACCGCCTTCCGGCTCCGACCCGACGTCGTGTTTCTGCTCACCGATGCCGACGCGGAGGATGACCTCACCCCCGACGAGTTGGAGCGATTGGAACGACTCGCCGGCGGTGCCCGCGTCATGCTCGTGCGGTTCGGCAGCGCCGCCGCCGCACAATCGCCACGCCTCGAAGCCCTCTGCAGCCGCACCGGCGGCGAGTGTCTCGAGATCGACCCGCTCGCCATGGGGAGCGGTGGCGACTGATCCGCCGACGGCTCGTCGCTCGACTGAGCCGATGGGCTCAGCTGAGAGGTGCCGGGTTCACTTCGACCAATCGAAGAACGATGGCAGACGGAAACCGCGGCTCGGTGCCGGCTGCGGACGAGGCCGTGGCGGTGAACTGGCCGGTCGTGAGCCCTGCGCGGAGGACCGGGGTGTTTCCTGCGCGGATGGCGGCTGACGAAGCGGCGACGACGGGACCGGAGCGGAGGCGATCCTGGCTGCCGGCGATGTGGGCTGTTCCACCGCGCCGGCAGGGGTGACCGGCTTCGATGCCGTGGCGACCACGGCCTTGCCGCGGCGTTGGGAGGAAGACGTGATCGCGGCGGCCACGGCCGCGGCAGTGTCGTCCTCGGCTTTGAGGGCGATCCGCTGGGGCACGATGATCGTCCGCAGCGTCGTCGGGGCCCAAGTCTCCGGAAGCAGGGGCCGCAGGCCGCCGCCAGCTGCCGCCGGCGCGGCTGCTGAAGCAGTGGTCGTCGGAGCAGGGGGGGGGACGGCGGGCGGCACGCTGCTGCAATCCGCTCCCGTCGCGGTCCCTGTCTCCACCGGCACGTGGGCGATCGGGCCGACGGCTGCAGAGGCCGCCGATGTGCCGGTGGTGGGCAGCGGATCGATGTCGGTCGAAGTGCTACCGACGGTGGCGATCGCCGGCGCGCTGCCGGTGACGGTGACGGTGGTGCCGACCGGTGCCACGGTGGGCGACGACGGTGGTGCCGTCGTTGCCGGCGTCGTGATCGGCGTCGGGGGCGCCAGCGGCACCGTAACCACCGGCAACGGCCCGGGCAGCGCCGCCTGCGTCGGCGGTGCGGCGGGAGTGTCGGACGGCTGCACCGGGCGGGTGGCTGCCCGGGCTGGAGGAGCCGCAGCAGCGGTCTCGGCCGGCAACCAGAG
>SXWA01000212.1 GCA_005791575.1 Planctomycetaceae bacterium | reverse complement strand
CTGCTGGCGATCGTGGAACCGATCCTCGCCGAAGAGGTGCTCGCCCGTGAGGGGGGCAACCTCACCGCCGCGGCAAAGCGATTGGGAGTCGACCGGGCCACGCTGCGGAGCCGGCTGGCGCGGTGAGTCGGTCGCCGCGCGCGGCGACGCGATCACCGCGCTCGGGGAGACCCCCCAAGCGCGCCACCCTGCTCTTCACCGGTTGCCGGGCCACGCACCGCCGCGGCGCGGGATTTGCGGTCATGATGGGGGGCGCGACCGTCTCCCCTGCTCCTGCCCGTGACGTCCCACCACCCATGACTGCCCGTATCACCCACCGAAGCGCTTTGCCGCACCAGCTCCGCGCGGGCTTCACGCTCGTCGAACTGCTCGTCGTGATCGCGATCATCGGCACGCTGGTGGGGTTGCTGCTTCCGGCGGTCCAGGCGGCCCGCGAGGCGGCCAGGCGAACGGGGTGCCACAACAACATCCGGCAACTCGCGTTGGCGTTGCACAACTACGAAGGCGCGCGGCGGCACTATCCCCCGAGCATGATCCATGCGCCTGGAACGACGTTCGTCAGCAACAACGGCTCGTGGGGCATCCTCGGACGGATCCTCCCGTTCGTCGAGGAGGGGAATGCCGCGGTGACGATCGATCTCGAGAGGGCCTGGGACCAACCGCCCAACAATACGACCGGCGTGCCCACGACACGCGTCGGCATCTTCATCTGCCCGAGCGAGAAGAACGACACGCTGCGGCTCAAGAACAACGCCCCGTTCGTCCACCCACACACCTACGGATTCAACTCCGGGACCTGGTTCGTCTACGACCCGGCAACGGGAACCGGCGGTGACGGTGCCTTTCATCCCAACTCCCGCTTCAAGACCGGGATGTTCACCGACGGCCTCAGCAAGACGCTCTGTATCGCCGAGGTGAAGGCCTTCACCCCCTACGTCCGCAACACGGCCGACCCCGCGACGACGTTTCCCGCCGCACTGCCACCGTCGCTGCCGGCCGAGGTGGCGGGGCTGGCCGGCGGCAGCCCGTCGGATCCGAAACTCGGCCCCACGACCAACGACTGCACCGGCCACACCGAATGGCCCGACGGCCGCGTCCATCACACCGGCTTCACCACCGTGTTCACGCCGAACACGAAAGTCCCCCTCACCGTCGGCGGGGTCACGCACGACATCGACTACAATTCACGGCAGGAGGGCAACAGCGCCACGGTGCGCACGTTCGCCGCGATCACGGCGCGCAGCCATCACGCCGGGACGGTCGCCGTCGCGATGATGGACGGCTCGGTGCGTGCGATCGGCGACGACATCGCGCTGGCGGCGTGGCGGGCACTGGGGACGCGTTCGGGCGGGGAAACCGTGTCGTCCGAGTGAATCGATCCCGCCCCGACCGACGGCGACCGGTATACTCTGTTTCTCCGCGTCCCATCTTCCGCGCGAGGTCGTCATGCCACAGCCCGGTTTCCTTTTCCGGCCGTTGCCCGCTGGGAGCCGCCGTCGCCTGCTCGGGACAGCCGCACTCGGCGCCCTGTTCGCTGGACGGCGCGGTGCCTACGCGGACGAGCTCGTCCGGACCGCTGCCCAGACCGAGGGCCCCTTCTATCCCGACCGTCTGCCGCTCGACACCGACAACGATCTGCTGATCATCAACGACTCGCTGTCGCCGGCCGACGGCGCCGTCACCTGGCTCTCGGGCCGGGTCCTCGCCGCCACCGGGACCCCGCTCCGCGGGGCGCTGGTCGAGATCTGGCAGTGCGATGCCCGCGGCGCCTATCTGCACAGTGGCAGCGTGAACGGCGCACGCCGCGACAGCCACTTCCAGGGGTATGGGCGATTCGTCACCGGCACCGACGGCCGCTACGGATTCCGCACGATCAAACCGGTCGCCTATCCGGGCCGCACCCCCCACATCCACGTCCGCATCAGCCGTGGCGACACCCACCTCCTGACGACGCAGTGCTACATGCGCGACGCGGCGGGCAACGATGCCGACGGCATTCTCCGCTCGCTGCCGGCGGGCCCGATCCGCGACAGCGTGCTCGTCGACTTCCGGCCGCTGGAGGGGTCGCGGATCGGCGAACTGACGGCCGCCTTCGACGTGGTCCTCGGGCTGACGCCGGCCGACGGGTGACCGGCCTACGAAGCGGCTGCACCGGCCCGTGCCGGTTGCTTCCGTGACGAGAGACGCCCCCCTACAATCGCGACTCGGGTTCCCGGCGTCCGGCCAGCCAACGCTACCGGCCCTCGCCACCAGTCCCAGTAGCAGTATCAGTCCCAGTCCCGTTCACGATCAGGAGACAGCGATGGACATTCTCGGGGAGATCCTCAAGCAGGTCCTGGCCGGCGCCCAGCAGCAGCAACCGCAGCCGCAGCAGCGCGCCCCCCAGCCCCGTGCGCCCCAGCAGCATGCACCCCAGCAGCAGGGCCGGGCCCCGCAGGGGGGGCCGCCGGAGGGGATGCCCTCTCCCGACGATCTTTCCGAGATCTTCAAGCAGATCTTCGGCGGCGGTCAGGCCGAGAAGCTGCCCGACGTCGTCCGCCAATTCGAGGAGAAGGGGCTGCGCGACCAGGTCGACTCCTGGGTGCGCACCGGCCCCAACAAGCCGGTCGATCGTCGGCAGATCGAGGACGTGTTCGGTAGCCGCGAGATCGACGAATTGGCGCGCCGGAAGAACATCGACCGCGAGCAGCTCGCGGAGGTGCTCAGCCGCTACATCCCGAAGATCATCGATGAACTGACCCCGTCGGGCCAATTGGAGCCGCGCCGGCGGTGATCGTCCGGTGCCGAGGTGAATGAGGTGGATCCACGGTCGGGGCCGATTCCCCGCGCCGACGGCTCTGTTACTGGCACGGAGGACCGTGTTGCTGGCACGGAGGACCGTGTTGCTGGCACGGAGGACCGTGTTGCTGGCACGGAGGACCGTGTTGCCATCCACCGTCGTCTGTTGCCTCGCCGAGGATGGCTGCGCCGTGCCACCATCCTCGGCGGGGTCGCAGGCGCCGGGTTCACTGCGGACGGCTTCGCGATCACACCGTACCGCCTCGTCGAGAGCCGCCACGAGATCGCCACTCCGGGTACGGGCGCGGCACGCAAGGCTCCCTTGCGGGTGGTCCAGGTCAGCGATCTGCATCTGCACGCGATCGGCCGGCTGCAGCGCCACCTGCTCGAACGACTCCACGACGCGCGCGCCGATCTGATCGTCTTCACCGGTGACATGATCGACCGGCCCGAGGGGCGACCGGCCCTCGACACGTTCCTGGCGGAGTGCCCCCCTGGTCCCCGGCGCGTGGCGATCCCCGGCAACTGGGAATACTGGTCGAACGTGCCGCTCGAGGAACACGCGCGGATCCACCGGCGCCACGGAGCGGAGTGGCTCGTGAACCGTTCGATCGTCGTCCCCCACGGCGACCGGCGGCTGCGGATCACCGGCCTCGACGATCTGATGGGTGGCCACCCCGATGCCGACGGTGCCATGGCCGGCGCGGAGCCGACCGACGGCCACCTGCTCCTCATCCATTGCCCGGCGCTCCGCGACCTGCCCGCCGGTGCGGTCACCGCCGACATCGCCCTCGCCGGCCACACCCATGGCGGGCAGGTGGCGCCGCTGGGCTTCGCTCCGGTGCGGCCTCCGGGCAGTGGCCGCTACGTGGCGGGTTGGTACCGCGATGGCGCGACGCCGATGTACGTCTCGCGCGGTATCGGCACCTCCGGTCTGCCGATCCGTGTCGGCGCCGCGCCGGAGTTGGTGATCATCGACTGGTCGATCGGGTGACACGGCCTGGCATCTGCGCCCCAACGCCGTTACAGGCGGCACACCCGGCCTTCCTTTCCTCCCTTGTGCAGAGCGACGGCCGGGGCGTCGATACCCTCTGCGTCGGCAGCGTGTGCCGGGCCCGAAACGGGCCCACCGGCCGCCGCCGCGATCATCATTCCCCATCCATCCACCGTTCCCCGGGACCGCTGCCCCCCATGCCATCCCCACGCCGCAAGCCGCCGACCGTCGGAGTGCAGAATCCGCTGGAAACCTATCTCCGCGACATCAACGACACCGCCCTGCTCACCGCGGACGACGAGAAGCGGCTGGCCACCGCCATCGGCCGTGGCGATGCCGCCGCGCGTGACCACATGGTGCGGGCCAACCTCCGCCTCGTGGTCAACATCGCCCGCGGCTACGCCAACCGGGGCCTGCCGCTGCCCGACCTGATCGAGGAGGGTAACCTCGGCCTCCTCCGTGCCGTCGAGGGCTTCGATCCCACGATGGGCACGCGGTTCAGCACCTACGCCAGCTACTGGATCAAGCAGTCGATCAAGCGGGCGCTGATCAACTCGGGCAAGACGATCCGCATCCCCGCCTACATGGTGGAGCTGCTGTCGAAGTGGCGCCGGGCATCGGCCCGCCTGCTCGACGCCCTCGGCCGCACCCCCACGCCCGAGGAAGTGGCGCGGTCGCTGGGGCTGGCCCGCAAGAAGCTGCCGATCATCAAGAAGGCGATCCATGTCCACCAGTCGGCACCGCAGACCGAACAGGCCGACGGCGGGTGGTCGCTGGGGGACATCATCCGCGACGAGAACACGCGCTGTCCGGCGGAGGTGCTCCTCGATGCCGACACGCTGCGGTACGTGCTGGCGCGGATCGAGCGGCTCGACGACCGCGCCGCCACCATCCTCCGGCTGCGCTTCGGACTCGGCGGGGGGGAGCCGATGACCCTCAAGCAGATCGGGGCGGTGCTCGGCCTGACGCGGGAGCGGGTGCGGCAGATCGAGTCGGAGACCCTCGCCAGCCTCGCCGCGGAGATCGACGCCGCCCCGCGGATGCAGATCCGGCTGCGGCACGGTGCCTGACCGGCTTCACCCCCTTCCTCCCCCCGGGATCCCGTCATGGCTTCCGTCGACCTCGGCCGTTTCATCCGCGACATCCCCGACTTCCCCAAGCCGGGCATCCTCTTCCGTGACATCACCCCGCTCCTCGCCGACGGGGGAGCGCTGGCGGCGGCGGTGGAGCGGCTCGCCGCGCCGTGGCTCGGCGCGCGGCTCGATGCCGTGGCTGCGGTCGAGGCCCGCGGCTTCCTCTTCGCCGTGCCGGTGGCCCTGCGGCTGGGGATCGGGGTCATTCCGGTGCGGAAGCCGGGGAAGCTGCCAGCCGACACCATCGCCCACGACTACGACCTCGAGTACGGACGCGACCGGCTCGAGATGCACCGCGGCATGGTCGGTGCCGGCGACAGGGTACTGGTGATCGACGACGTGCTCGCCACCGGCGGCACCGCGGCGGCCTGCATGCGGCTGGTGGAGGCGGCGGGGGGAAGCGTGGCGGGGGCGGCCTTCCTGGTGGAATTGACCCCCCTCGGCGGCCGCGCGCGACTCGCCCCGGCCCGGGTCGAGAGCGTGCTCATCTACTGACGGCGAGTGACGGCGAGCACCCGATCGGCCGGGGACCGCCGGATCGCCCGGCCCGGCGCTGCCTCCCCTCCGGATCGAGCCGATCGGCGGCCGCGCCAGGGGAAAACCTGGTTTTTCCCCTTCCGCCATCCCCGAACTACCCTTGAGGGGAACGGGGCCGCTGCCCCCCCGCCCCTTCCTCCGCGAGTCGTCGATGGACATCCCGATGCCGGTCTTCGTCGGGTCGATGCTGATCCTCGGGCTGATCGCCCTGGTGATGCTCGTCCTGGTGGTCAACTACGGCCAACTGTGGTTCCAGGCCTACTGGTCGAAGGCACCGGTTTCGTTCCTCGAGCTGTTCGGCATGAGCCTGCGCAAGGTGAACGCGCGGACGATCGTCCAGGCGCAGATCATGGCCGTGCAGGCCGGGCTGGGCCGCGAGATCTCGGCCCGCAAACTCGAGGCCCACTCCCTCGCCGGCGGTGACGTGCCACGCGTGATCCGCGCCCTGATCGCCGCCCATCGCGCCGACATCGACCTCGACTTCGACCGCGCCTGCGCCATCGACCTGGCCGGCCGCGACGTGCTCGACGCCGTGCAGACCAGCGTCAACCCCAAGGTGATCGACTGCCCCGACGGCGCCAGCGGCAAATCGACCCTCTCGGCGGTCGCCAAGAACGGCGTCGAATTGAAGATCGCCGCCCGAGTGACGGTGCGCACCAACCTCCAGCAACTCATCGGCGGCGCCACCGAGGAGACGATCATCGCCCGGGTGGGCGAGGGGATCATCACCTCGATCGGCTCGGCCGAGAGCCACTTCGACGTCATGGAGCATCCCGATACCATCTCCAAGGCGGTGCTGCAGCGCGGTCTCGATGCCCAGACCGCTTTTCAGATCGTCTCGATCGACATCGCCGACATCGAGGTCGGCGAGAACATCGGCGCCCGCCTCCAGGCCGATCAGGCCGAGGCCGACACCCGTGTCGCCCGGGCCAAGGCGGAGGAACGGCGCAGCTTCGCCATCGCCCGCGAGCAGGAGATGAAGGCCGCCACCGCCGAGAACCGCTCCCGCGTCCTCGAGGCGGAGGCCCTGGTGCCCAAGTCGATGGGTGCCGCCTTCCGGGCCGGCAGGTTGGGCAGTCTGAGCCCGGCCGCTCCGGAGCCGGGGGCCTGAGAAGGGACGCTTGACCGGGTCATTTCCGGGCGTTGAGTGACGGCTGCGTGCCCGGCGGTTTTTTCACAAGATCCGCCCCGCCAGCCGCCGATCAATCAGGGTGCGGGTCGGTGGTGGTGCCCGGATGGCATCCAGCCGACACGGATTCGTCCGTTGTCCGCCGCGGCCGTTTCGTCGGCCGGCGAGTGAGCCTTGGCAAAGGGAGTGTGCCCATGGCAATGCGCAGGTTCCGCGTCTACACCGGACCGGAGACCGAATCGGTCGGCACACTGAAGGTCTCCACCCCGGAGCAGGGTGTGCGGGTCACGCTCGGTGAGATCCTCCCGATCCTCGCAGACGCCGTGTCGAGCAACCGCACCTGGCTGACCGATTTCGAGGCCGACGAACTGACCGTCTCGTCGGATCTCTACGACGTCCTCCAGGCCTATCGGCACTTCCGGCGCCCCGGCGCCTGACCGACGGGCGGGACCGAGCGACAACCGCCGGTGACGGTGCGGTAGAATCCCGCGGAACCATGTTCCGGGGGGTCACCGTTCATGTCCACCACGCGCCGCGATTTCGTCACCAGCGCCCTCGCGCTCGCCACGGCGACGCTCGCCGACGGCAGGACGGCGGTCGGCGAAGATCCATCGGCAGCGCCCCGTACCTCCGGGCCGGCCGACACGCTTCGTGTGGCGGTGATCGGCGTCAACGGCCAGGGCGGCGCCCACATCGACAACTGGCTCGACACGCCCGGCTGCGAACTGGTCGCCATCTGCGACTGCGACCCCGCCGCCAGCGGTAAGCACATCGACCGCCTCGCCAAGCGGTCACCGAAGCCGCAGCGCCCCGAAGCGGTCACCGACGTCCGTCGCCTCCTCGAGCGGAAGGACATCGACGCCGTCTCGATCGCCACGCCGAATCACTGGCATGCCCTGATGGCGATCTGGGCGATGCAGGCCGGCAAGGACGTGTATGTCGAGAAGCCCTGCAGCCACACCGTCGAGGAAGGGCGCGTGATCGTCGATTGGGCGCGCAGGCTCGGCCGGATGTGCCAGATGGGTGTCCAGAGCCGGAGCATGACCGGGATGCGGCAGACGCTCGACTTTCTCGCCAGCGGGAAGATCGGCCCGATCCGCGTGGCGCGCGCGATCTGCTACCGGCGGCGCCCGAGCATCGGCCTGGTCGAGACCCCCGCGCCACTGCCGCCCGGGCTCGACTTCGATCTCTGGGCCGGCCCCGCCCCGGCCGTCGTGCCGGTCCGCCAGCGCCTCCACTACGACTGGCACTGGGACAGGCGCACCGGCAACGGCGACATCGGCAACCAGAACCCCCACGAGCTCGACAAGGCACGCTGGGCGCTGGGGAAACAGGAATTCCCCCGCCGCGTCGTCAGCCTCGGCGGCCGCCTCGGCTACGTCGACAACGGCGACGTCGCCAACAGCCAGGTCACCATCTACCAGTGGGACGACGCCCTCCTCATCTCCGACGTCCGTGGGCTCGAGATCAAGACACCCGTTACCTACGGACTCGCCGGCGGACCGTTCACCGGCGCCTGCAACGTCTGGTACGGCACGACCGGCTACGCCGTCGGCCCCACCTATTCGTCCGGAATCGCCTTCGACTACGACGGCCATGAACTGGGGCGCTGGTCGGGGGGGCGATACCAGGCCCACTTCGCCAATTTCGTCACGGCGGTGCGCAGCCGCAACCACGCCGACCTCCACCTCGACATCGAGGATGGCCACCTCTCCAGTGCGCTGGCGCACCTCGGCAACGTCTCGTGGGCGCTCGGCGAGCCGATCGGGCCCGACGCGCCGCTGTCGCTCGGGCCGGTCGAGTTTCCCTTCGCCGGCCACGTCTCCGACACCCTCACCAGCTTCGAGCGCTTCCTGCGCGACAATGCCGTCGACCGGATCGCCACCCGGTTGTCGCGCGGCCGTGAATTGGTGATCGACCCGGCGACCGAGCGTGCGACCGACCCGGCCGCCAATGCCCTGTTCGGGAAGGAATACCGCAAGGGGTACGAGCTCCCCCGCGTCTGATCGGAGCGCCGCACCCGCCCAGGCCGGCGCCGCTGTGGGCCGGGTGGCGGCGCCGCTGTGGCCCGGGTGGCGGCGCCACTGTGGCCCGGGTGGCGGCGCCACTGTGGCCCGGGTGCTAAACTTCCACGGCGGGGTTCTTCGGGACGTTTTTCGGAGGATATGCACATGACCATCCGGCGCCGCGATTTTGTCGAACAGGCCCTCGCCCTGGCCACCGTGCTTGCCGGGATGCCCCCGGCCACCGCCGCCGACGCCCCCCCCACGCCGCCGCGCCGCATCGGCCCCAACGACAAACTCCGGGTGGCGGTGGTCGGCACGAACGGCCGTGGGGGCGAACACATCTCGCAGTGGCTCGCCCACCCGGAGACGGAACTGGCGGTGATCTGCGACTGTGATCCGGCCGCGTTCGGGAAGTACGAGAAGCGGTTCGCCTCGCTGCAAAAGCCGCCGTCCTACGAGAAAGACTTCCGCCGCCTCCTCGAGCGGAAGGACGTCGATCTGGTGTCGATCGCCACCCCCAATCACTGGCATGCGCTGATGGCGATCTGGGCGATGCAGGCTGGCAAGGACGTGTATGTCGAGAAGCCCTGCAGCCACACCGTCGAGGAAGGGCGCGTGATCGTCGACTGGGCGCGCAAGCTCGGCAAGATGTGCCAGATGGGGGCGCAGAGCCGGAGCATGACGGGGATGCGCGAGACGATCGACTTCGTCCGCAGCGGCGCCCTCGGCGACGTGAAGGTGGCCCACGCCCTGTGCTACAAGCGGCGCCCGAGCATCGGCCTGGTCGAGACCCCCGCGCCACTGCCGCCCGGGCTCGACTTCGATCTCTGGGCCGGCCCCGCCCCGGCCGTCGTGCCGATCCGCCAGCGCCTCCACTACGACTGGCACTGGGACACCCGCACCGGCAACGGCGACCTCGGCAACCAGAATCCGCACGAGCTCGACAAGGCCCGTTGGGGCCTCGGAAAGCAGGAATTCCCCCGCCGCGTCGTCAGCCTCGGCGGCCGTCTCGGCTACGTCGACAACGGCGACGTCGCCAACAGCCAGGTCACCATCTACCAGTGGGATGACGCCCTCCTCATCTCCGACGTCCGCGGCCTCGAGATCAAGACCCCGGTCACCTTCGGACTCGCCGGTGGTCCGATCGCGGTCGGCAACATCTGGTGGGGCACGAAGGGCTACGCCGTCTCGACCAACTACCAGTCGGGCGCCGCCTTCGATTACGAGGGGCGTGAACTGGGCAAGTGGAGCGGCGGCAACAGCCAGACGCACTTCGCGAACCTCGTGACCGCAATCAAGAGCCGCAAGCCCACCGATCTCCACCTCGACATCGAGGATGGCCACCTCTCGAGTGCGCTGGCGCACCTCGGCAACGTCTCGTGGGCGCTCGGGGAAGCCGTACCGGCAGGCACCCGTCCGACGCTCGCCGCCGACCAGGAAGCGGTGCGGAAGACGTTCGAGAGCTTCGAGGCACATCTCGCCGAGAACGACATCGACTACGGGAAGACGAAGATCCTCCTCGGCCGGCAGCTCGAGATCGACCCGCAGTCCGAGCGCGCGACCGATCCGGCCGCCAATGCCCTGTTCGGCAAGGAATACCGCAAGGGATACGAGCTCCCGCGCGTCTGACCGAGCGGCGCTCGAGGAGCGGGACCACAGGCCATCTCTGGCCTGTCAGCCATCCACCGGGTGGCGCGGTCCGGCGAGCACGAGCTGCCAGAACTCGAGGTCGAGCCAGCGACCGAACTTGAAGCCCGCCTGGCGGATCGTGCCGGCGGGGGTGAATCCGGCGCCGCGGTGGAGCGCCTTGCTGGCGACGTTGTCGGCGTCGATCCCGCCGACGAGGAGGTGGAGGTCTCGCGCCGTGGCCTCGGCCACGATCGCGCTGATCAGCACCCGCCCCAGCCCCCGGCCGCGGTGGTCGCGGTGGACGTAGACAGAGTGCTCGGCCGAATACTTGAACGCCGGGAACGGGCGGAACGGCCCCCAGGTGGCGAAGCCGGCGAGCGTGCCGTCGTCCGCCTCGACCCCGAGCACCGGCAGGTCGGCCGCCTGCTTGGCGGCCCACCATGCGGCGACCACCTCCGGGTTCCGGGGGCGGTATTCGTAGAGCGCGGTGGTGTGGAGGATGGCGTCGTTGTAGATCGCGCGGATCGCCCCGAGATGCGCTTCCCCGCAGCGGATCACGCCACCGTCGGCAGCGCTCATGTCGTCCGCGCCTCCGCCGGCCGGGGCGGGGTGAGGAGCGACACCACCACCAACACGAGGAAGCCGAGCGGGATCGTCACCAGCCCCGGCTGGCTGAACGGCACCCACGACGCCTCGCGCGACAGCCCGTAGACCTTCTCGAAGGTGTCGGCCGAGAGGAGGATCCAGCCCAGCGATGCCACCATCCCCACCGTCACGGCGGCGATGATCCCCTCGCGCGTCGTCCGCGGCCAGAACAGAAGCATCACCAGCGCGGGCAGGTTGGCGCTGGCGGCGATGTTGAACGCCCAGCCGACGAGGAAGCTTACGTTGAAGTTGCGGAACAGGATCCCCAGCCCCATCGCGACGATCCCCAGGGCCACGGCCGCGATCTTCCCGCAGCGCACCTTCTCGTGGTCGGTCATCGGGATGCCGAGGACGTTTTCCACGAGATCGTGGGCGACGGCGCCGCTGCCCGCCATGATCAGCCCGCTGACGGTGCCGAGGACCGTGGTGAAGGCGATCGCCGAGATGACCGCGAACAAGGTGGTGCTGAAGGTCTTGGCGAGGAGCGGGGCCGCCATGTTGGTGTCGGTCGGATCGAGGGCCCCGGAGGTCATCGCCCCGAGACCGAGGTAGAGCGTGAGGACGTAGAACATGCCGATCGCCGCGATCCCCACCACCGTGCTGCGCCGGGCGGCTTCGCCGTCCTTGACGGTGTAGTAGCGGATGAGGATGTGGGGCAGCGACGCGGTGCCGCAGAACAGCGCGAGCATCAGGCTGGCGAAATCGAGCCGGTCGGCGAGTTGGCCGGTGGCCAGCCCCTTGAACGAGCCGCCCGGCTTGAGCAGATCGGCCCCCGAGCGCTCACTGGGGGTGAAGGTGGTGTGGGTGCCGTCGGCATCGACGCGCTTCTTCGCCGACCAGGTGACGATCGTCGAATCCTCGACCGCGGCGAGGTATTCCAGCGGCCGCAGTGGCCCCGTCTCACGGCGCCCGGCGAATCGGGCCGGGAGCGACTTGATCGAGCCCACCGGCCGGAGGTCGTGATCGCGCGACTGCGGCTGGCCGTCGACCAGGCGGGTGCCGTCGGGCCGCACGGTGAGGGTTTGCGGGGCGAGACTGCCGGTGTTCTCCGTCAGCCCCCGGCCGAGGATCAGCATCGTCAGTACCCCGCAGAAGAACACCAGGAGCGAGCCCTTGATGAACTGCACCCAGGTGGTCGACACCATGCCGGCGGTGACGACGATCAGCGTCACCGTCACCCCGACGAGGATCACGCCGGCCTCGTGCGGCAAACCGAGGAGCGGCTTGATGAGCGACCCGGCCCCGACCATCTGCGGGATCAGGTAGAAGACGCTGACCACGAGCGTGGAGATGGCGACCGCCAGCTTGATCCCGCGGCTCTGGAAACGCGCATCGAGGGCGTCGGCGAAGGTGAACTTTCCCAGTGCCTTGATCGGCTCGGCGATGACGAACAGGGCCACGATCCAGCCGGCAAGGAAGCCGATCGAGTAGAGGAAGCCGTCGTAGCCGGTGAAGGCGATCATCCCGCAGATGCCGAGGACCGAGGCGGCCGAGAGGTAGTCGCCGGCGAAGGCGATGCCGTTGACGAACCAGTGGATCTGGCCGTGCGCGGCATAGTAGCCGGCGGCCGATTGCCCCTTGCGGCCGAGGAAAAACGACAGCCAGAGGACGCCGATCACGAACGCGGCGAAGATCGCGATCGCGGCCGCCGAGGTCTCGTGGAGCATCGGCGGAAACTCCTCTCAGCGGCCCGACCGCAGGATCATGTAGATGACGGCGAGCACAAACGCGGCGGCGATCAGCCCCATCCCGGAGGCGATCGCCAAGTTGACACCGCCGAAGGGGCGCAGCGACAAGAGGTCGGGGCGCACGAGCACCAGCGCCATGAATCCGCCGTAGAGCAGGACGTACAGCCAGAAGAGGATCAGGCCGGGACGCCGCTCGGCAGCGGAAGTGTCGGGCCCGCGGTCGCGTGGCTGGTCCATCGTGAAGCTCCACCCCGGGAAGGGTGACGATTGTAGCCCATGACGTCCGCCGGTGCCCGATGGCGGGGGCTCGCGTCCGACACTGGGCACTCCATGCCCGACGCCGGGCAGGCAGCGCCCGCCCGACGTCGGGATCACGGTGGCAGGCTCTTTCGAACGCCTGCCTGGGTCACCGCGGGGGCGCGCCCGCCACCCGCTCACCAGCCCTTGGCCAAGGGGGCGATCAGCCCATCGCCGCCGACGATGATTTCGCCGGTGAGCCGGCTACGGGCCCGGATCGTGGCGAAGCTCTCGTCGATCACCCACGATGAATAGGCCGCCGTCAGCAGGCTCTCCGGCGACGCCGTGGCGTCGTTGGAGATGTCCCAGAACATCATCCCCCCGAGCCCCGAGTCGGAGGCCCACTGGGCCTTCTGGGCGATCGAGGTCGGAGTTTCGAACGAGCTGAAGATCTGCTCCGTGCCGTTGTAGAGGTAGGCCGCCTGGGCCCGGTCGTCCCAGTGCAGTTTCCAGGTGCTGCCGGCCGCCTGGAGCTTCACGAGCAGGTCCTTGTAGTCGTAGTTCCCCGGCTCAAAACTCCCCGGTGCCGCCCCGGACGACTTCTCGGCGTAGCCACCGTCGCCGCCGTCCACGACCCCCTTCCACGCCCGCGTGTACATCGGCGCGCCGAGGACGATTTTCCGTGGATCGACCCCCGCCTGGGCGTAGGCGGCCACCGCCGAGCGGATGTCGTAGCGCGCCGGATCGGCGGTGAACGCGGCCAGGTGCCCGGTCGTCGATTCCCACGTGCCGTGGAAGTCGTAGGCCATGAGGTTGAAGAAGCTGACCGACGGCGCCAGCCCAGCGAGGTTGAACGCGGCGATCTTCTCGATCCCCGCGGGCGACGCCACCGAGATCTCGTAGCGCCTCCCGGTACGTGCCTGGAGGCCGTCGAGCTTGGCGCGGAACGTGGCGAGGAGGAGGGCGTAGTTCTGCCCGTCGGCGGGGCTGGCGGAGTTGCCCCCCTCACCACCGCCGCCCGGATACTCCCAGTCGAAGTCGATGCCGTCGAACATCCGGTAGGTCTCGAGGAACTGCACCAGCGACGTGGCGAAGGTCTCGCGGCCGGCGGCCGTCGCGCAGACGGTGCTGAAGTGGTCGGAGAGGGTCCAGCCCCCGACCGCGATACTCACGCGGAGGTGCGGATACTTCTCCTTGAGCTGGGCAAGTTGGTTGAAGTTGCCCCACACCGTCTGCGTGGCACGCGGATCACCGGGCGGGTAGTACCACAGATCGGCCTCGCCGCTGACCGTCTCCCCGGCCGGGAAGCGCTTCTCCACCGCCGCATAGCTGTCGAACAGGGCCACCTTGCCGTCGCTCTTCAGATCGAGAAACGAGTAGATGAGGTGGGTGAGCTTCTCGGCGGCGACGTCGGCCACCTGGAAGTTCCGGCCATAGATGCCCCACTCGGGAAAGTAGGCCGCCAGCACCCGGTCGTGACTGGCGATCGGCAGGGCCCCGGGATCGGACGGGGGCGGGGGAGGCGGGGCATCGTCGTTGGTGATCGTGGCCAGGGCGCTGGCCTGCCCGAGCGTGGCCCCCTGCGGCGACGAGAGCAGGAGCGAGAACGTCTCGTCGCTCTCCACCGTCGCGTCGCCGGTGATCGACACCGCCACCTCCTGCCGGACCGAGCCCGCCGGGAACGTCAGCGTGCCCGGGGCCGCCGTGTAGTCGCTCCCCGCCGTCGCCGTCCCGGTGGCGGTCGCAGACCGCACCGTCACCGGCACGCTCGACGCCTGCGACAGGCTGACGGCAAACAGCGCCCGGCCCACCGCCCCGGCCGCACCCTCCGCCACTGTCGTCCCCGCCACCGACACCACCGGCAGTGTCGCTGTCGGTGGCGGTGTCG
>SXWA01000211.1 GCA_005791575.1 Planctomycetaceae bacterium | reverse complement strand
CGCCGCGGCGCGCGGTGCCGCGGCGAGCGTCGGGAGCGCGGCGGCGAGGATCGCGGTGGCGGCCTCGTCACGCGAGCGGTCGAGGGCGGCGACGGCTGCGGCGACCACCTCGTCGGGCTCGGCGCGATCGAGCAGGAGGGCGATTTCGGCCGGGCCACCGAGGGCGACGAGGTTCACGGCGGCAGCGCGTTCGGCGGCCGGGCGACCGGCATCGGCGAGAAGGGCGCGGCCCGCGGCGACGACGCGGTCGACCAGCGCCGTGGTCGCGGCGACCGGTTCGATCCCCCGCAGCCGGCCACCGGCGGCGGTCACCGCGGCGTCGAGATCGACAAGCAAAGCCGCCGTCTCGGCGGTGACTCCGCCGGTGGCGCTCCGCCGCTCGAGCGCGGCGACGGCGGCAGCGAGGGCGGCGGCATCACGGCTCTTCCCGATCTGGGCGACGAGGCCCGGCAAGGCCGCGCGGGCGGCGGCCGAGGGGGGCGTGTCGGCGGCGAGCCAGCCGTTCACGATCCGCCCGGCGAGCCCGGCCGCCGAGGTGAAGGCCGCCATCCGACACCAGGGATCGGCACCGTCCCGCGCCAGCAGCGCCGTGAGCATGGCCAGGCGGGCGTCGTCGGGGAGCGCCCCAGCGGCGAGGGCCAATTCCAGCCGAACGGTGATCTCGTCCTCCGTGGTCGCCATCGCCACCAGTCGCGGCGCGAGCCGCGCGTGTTCGGACCGATCGAGCCGTTCGACCAGGCGCACCCCCGCGCGGCGCACCACTGCCGCGGGGTCGTCGAGGCACCGGCCGACGTCGTCGCTGCCGAGGGCCTCGAGACCGGCGAGCGTGACCGCGGCCCCCCACCGGGCACGCGGATCGGCCGCACGATCGGCGAGCACCCGACGCAGCGGTGCGACCGCCGCGGAATCACCGCGCGTCACGAGCAGCCGCCGGGCGGTGTCGCGGTGCCAGCCGTTGGGGTGGCCGAGGAGGGCGACGAGCTCGGGGATGCCCGCCTGCGACAGCCGTGGTGTGGCGCGCCGTGGGGCGCCCGCCGCCGCGAGGCGCCACAGCCGACCGCTATCGCGGCCGCTCGTCAGATCGAGGTGCTGCTTGATCGGCGGCGCGAGGCTCGCCGGGTGTTCGATCACCTCGCGCTGCATGTCGATGATCCACAGGCCGCCGTCGGGGGCGTTGACGAACTGCACGGGGCGGAACCAGATGTCGGTGGAGGCGACGAGCTCGCTCTCCCGATCGACGCGCTCGGCCCGCACACCGGCACCGTGCGGCAGGAGCCGCTTGCGGTGGACGAGGTTGCTGCCGACGTCGCCCACGACGATCATCCCGGCGAGCTCGCCGACGGCGTCGCCACGCACCGCCGTGATCCCGGTGGCGCTGGTGAAATACCCGGCCGGCCGGCCGCCCCCCTCGACGACACCGGGCACGATGCCGCTGGCGCGGAGGCGCGTCCGCAGCACGCGCCACGGCTCGACGGGGCTCGCGCGGTGGACCGCCGCCTGCGGGCCCTCGACGGCGATGCTCTCGCGGGCGCTGCCGGCGGCGAAGGCGGGATTCCGGCCGAGGAACCGGTCGGGGATCATCGCCCGGATGCAGTGGTCGCTGTTGTGGCAGAGGTATTTCTCGCCGCCGTCGTCGAACGACATCCCGTGTTGGGCACCGCCGGTCTCCGGGCGGAGGTCGAGCGACCGCGGGTCGAAGGAGAAGTCGCGGCCGCGGATCGCCACCGCGGCTCCGGTCGGCTTCCCGGCGGCATCGACACGGGTGATGTCGCCGCCGGTGGAGCTGCCGGCGCCGTGGATCCGGTTGTCGGGGCCGAAATGGAACGAGTTGAACAGCCCCTGCACGTTGCCGGTGCCGAAGCCGGTGAACACCACGCGCCGCTCGTCGGCCACGCCGTCGCCATCGACATCCTTGAGCCAGAGGATGTCGGGGGCGTCGCCGACGAACAGGCCGCCGTCGTGGCAGACCAGCGCCGTCGGCCAGGTGAGATCGGCGGCGAAGACCGTGGCCCGGTCGGGCTTGCCGTCGCCGTCGTCGTCGGTGAGGAGGCGGATCCGCCCGAGGCGTTTTCCCTCGTCCTCGCTGTAGCCGCGCATCTCGGCGGCGAAGAGCCGGCCATCCTCGTCCCAGGCGATCGCCACCGGGCTGGCCAGCAGCGGCTCGGCCGCCATCAGCTCGACGGCGAATCCCTCGGCCACCCGGAGCGTGGCGCGCGCTTCTCCGGCGGGCACCTGCACGATCCGCGGCAGATCGGCGGAGTAGTCGGCCGCTCCCGGCTCGTCGGCGGGCGCGGCGGCCACCGGCGGTTCCCACGGGGCGAGCCCTCCGACGGCGAGGGCCATGACCAGGGCCATCAGCCCGTGGCCAAAGTCCGTCCCTGGCCTTTGGCCACTCGAAAAGCAACGCTTGTCACGGGAGCTGCGCTCCCGACACCTCATCCATGAGGTGCGGCAGGCTGTGTGGCCACAGTCTGCTGGCGCCCGGAGCGTCATTCCTTCACCTCCAGGAGCGTGCGGATCGCCGCCAGGAGCGGGGCCTCCGCCTCCGGGCCGACGAACGAACTGGTGGGGAGCACCTCGTAGCCCCCTTCCCCGTAGGCGGTGGCGGTGCCGATGTAGCCGGGGCCGTAGTCGCCGTAGGCGGCCAGCATCACGTGGAGATCGGGGCGCAGTTTCTGGGCGGCGAGTTGATACTCGATGAACAGCTCACCGGGCAGGTGCAGCATGCGCGTGCCGCCGATCGAGAGGCAGGTGACCGGGATCTCGTGTCCCTGCCGCGCGCGCTCCAGGAAAGCGAGGGTGTCGGCGGCGGCAAACGTGCCCCGGTCGGCGGTGTCGCGCACGGAGCGCTCGAGGGCGTCGCGGTCGAGATCGGCCCGGGCGGCGAGTTTCACCGGCACCGCGGCGAATCCCACCTCGGCCGCCGCCAGCGGGCGCCGGTCGGCCTCGGCCGCCTCGTAGGCCTGCCGCATCCCGGCCGCGAGGCGCGTGGCGAGGATCACACGGTTGGCCTGGGCACCGTCGTTGTATTTCCCGGCGGCGATGTTGCCGGCGGCGCCGGTGAAATGCACGTGGAGGGCCGACGGCAGATCCTGCGTCCGCAGGAAGCGGGCGATCCCCGGGAAGTCGGGGCCGGGCACGCCGGTGCGGTAGTAGCTCATCGGATGGGTGGCATACGTCGTGAGCACGACCAGCGGTGTCGTGCCGTCGAAGAGGACGAGCGCCTGGACGAACGGATCGATCGTGCCGTCCGGTTCGGCGCGGAGGGCGGGATCCCGGGTGGCGCTGGCGCGCCAGGCGCGGAGCTTGCCGTCGGGGCCGATGAGGCGGCGGTTGCTCGCGATCCCCGCCACCTCGGCCCGGCCGAAGCCTGCATGCGTGACGGGCCGGGCCCGCGGCAGGGCCGCCGTGATCTCGGCCGCGGTCCGCGCGATCACGTCGCGGGCGAACGTGCCGTCGAAGCGCGGGAAGGTCTTCACGCCGAGATCGGCGAGGATCTTCTCGGCGGTGAAATCGGCGTGCGGCGCGTCGTGCTGGTGGAGGGCATGGACGGCGACTCGCTCCGGCACCGTGCCCGCCGCCTTGGCGAGCCCCGCGCGGAAGGCGTCGTGCGCGGCGTTGCCGATGCCGATCCAGTCGACGGCGCAGAGCACGATCGGCTGCCCCGCCCCGGTGAGCACGATGCCCCGGCAGCGGAGCGTGAGGTCGGCAGCGCGGAGCGCCGGCCCGTAGGCCATCTGCACCCCGACCGGCGGCGTGGCATCGACGTCGAACGTCGCCACCCGGAGCCCGGCCGCCTGCCCTTCCGCCGCCGGCGGCTCCGCCCCCCACGCGGCGAGACCGCCGATCAGAATCGATCCCGCAATCGTGAGGAGGGCGGTCGTGCCGCGCCCCACTGCCCACCATCCGGGCCGCCGTGTCGTTCCCCTTCGCATCATGGCTCTCCCTGGAATGCCCCGGCCGTCGGCCGGCGTCACTTCGCGCGGTGGAGAAAGGCCACCAGATCGGCCAGTTGCTGCGGCGTGAGCAGCCGATCATAGCCCTGCGGCATGAGCGACACCCGCCCCGGCTCGATCGTTTCCACCGTCTCGCGCGGCAGCCGCTCGAGGCTCGTCGCCGAGGTCTGCACGGCCACGAGCCCGCCCGGCTCCTCGCGGACGACCCCCTGGAACGACCGCCCGTCGGTCGTCACCACCACGCTCGGCTCGTAGCTGCGCACGAAACTGGCGCTCGGCCGCACGATCGCCTCGAGCAGATCGCGCGGGGTGCGGATCGCGCCGATGTGCGAGAGATCGGGCCCCACCTTCCCGCCGACGTAGGCCATCGCGTGGCACGACGTACAGGCGCCGGTCTTGCCGGCGAACACCGCATGGCCGCGCACCGGATCACCGGGCGGCAGCGACGCCGCGAGCCGCTCGAAGGCGTCTCGCTCTTCCGCGACGGCTGCTCCGCTACGGGCAACGAGCGCCGCTCCCATCGCCGCCGCGTCCGGCGGGAGCTTGGCGACGGCCGCTGCGAGCAGGTCGGGGCGCAGGGTGCCCGCCACGTCACTGGCGGCGAGGCCCGCGACAGCGCGCGCCAGCGGCGCGCCGCCGTCCTTGACGAGCATCGGGAGGAGGAGCGTGGCCTCCTGGGCACCCAGTTTCGCGAAGGCGTCGCCGCCGCGCAGCCGCTCCGGCTCGGCGAGGGTGGCGGCGGCGAGGATCGAGGCGGCGGCGCTCCTGTCGACGGGTGATTCCGCGAGGGTGGTGATGAGCAACAGCCGGCCGACGATCACCGGGGGCAGGTCGCCGGCCGCCTCCCCGAGGAGGGCAAGGGCCTGGAGGATCGACCGCGGCTCGAGCGCGCCTGCCTCTTCGATCCGGAAGGCCACCGGGCGGAACGCCGCGCGCTCGTCCTTCGTGAGCGGCAGGCCGGCGAGCACGGCGACCGCGTCGCTGCCGGCGGCGGCGGCCGGGGTACCGCGTTCCGTGGGGGCGGCGGCGAGGCGCGTCAGCGCCGCGACCCACGAGGCCGGGGCGCCCTTGGGTCGCGCCGCGCGCATCACGTCG
>SXWA01000210.1 GCA_005791575.1 Planctomycetaceae bacterium | reverse complement strand
GCGTCGTCGGCGCCACGGGCCACCGGCGCCCGTGCCGCCGCGGCGAGCGCGAGCAGGGTTCCGGGCACGAGGCGGCGCGGGAAGCGCCCGTGGCGGAGGGGCGGGGTCATGGCGTGTCTCCGGGGCTCTGGTTGGCGTGCGAGCGCACGGTGTGTCTGCGTGCGAGCGCACGGTGACCAGGAGTATCCCACAGGCGATCGCCGCCAGCAGGGCCGTGGTCGCGAATGCGTGACCCGCGCCGTGGTGTTCCCACAGCCAGCCGGCGAGGAGCCCGGCCGGCACCGCCAAGAGCCCCTGGACGAACGTGTACCAACCGAACCCGGCGCCCACCCGCCCCGGCGGCGACAGCTGCGCCACCAGTGCCCGCTCGGCAGGTTCGATCAGAGGCGCCGTCGATCAACCCCACCGCGAGGGCCGAGCCGCCCAGTTCCCGGGTGATGAATGCCGGGAGTAGAGGATAGATCGCCTCGCTCGACAGGTCGGTGAGGAAGCTGGTCCAGCCGAGGGCGCGCAGGGTCGGTGGCAGCGGCGTCGGCGGTGGGGAGACTGGCGCTGGAGGGGCATCCATCGGATCAGCGTCCGCCGGAGCGCCAGTCGCGCCATGTCCAGGTGAGCATCTCCGGCAGCACCATCCCGCCGTGCTTGCCGTTGTGGCCACCGACGCCGCCGATGAACTGGTGGTCGTAGCCGGCGAAGGCGAGGGCCTTCTGCATCTGCAGGTTGCCGAGCCACCAGTGGCCGTGCTGGTTGTCGAGGTCGTTCTCGCCGTCCTGGAGGCTGACGCGGATCGGCTTCGGTGCCCCCTTCGTCTTCCGCACCAGGGAGGGGTAGTGATCGCCGCCGCGGATGTCGGTGAAGCTGCCGACGTGGCTGACCACCTTGCGGAACATGTCGGGGCGCTCGAAGGCCACCGTGAAGGCGCAGATCCCGCCGGACGAGATGCCGCAGATGCCGCGCCACGACGGGTCGTCGGTGAGCCGATGGGTTTTCGCCACCTCGGGGAGGACCTCATCGACGAGGAACCGCGCGTAGGCGTCGCTCAGGGTGTCGTATTCCACGCTTCGGTTGCTCGGCCGTGGTTCCCAGCCGGGCTTCTCCCCCGGCAGCGTTTCGCCGACGTGGCCGGGGTCGAGGAAGATCGCCACCGTCGGCGGCATGGCACCGGAGTGGATCAGGTTGTCGAGGACGATCGGCACGCGGAACTGGCCGGTCTCGCTCACATAGGCATGGCCATCCTGGAAGACCATCACCGCCGCCCCCCGGTTGCCCGGAGCGCTGCCGGCGAGCGTCGCCAGATGGGTGACGGCCGGCGTGTAGATCCACATCCGGCGGATCGTGCCGGGGAAGACCCCCGCCGAGCGGAACACCCGCTCCTCGATGCTGCCGCGCTCGACCCCCTCCCCCCGCGTCGTGCTGGTTGGGGTGAGGACGTAGTCCTTGTCGTGGTCCACGGCCGGTGGCTGGGCCGGAAGGGGCCGCGGGATCGCGAGTGCCATCGAGGCAACGGCGAGGATGGTGACGAGGCTGATCGGGGCTCGGCGGCCCGGATCGCGAAGTGCCGTTCCAACAATCATCGTCAGGTTCCCCGGTGAGGCGGTGAGCGGACGGGTACGATACCCCCCATGGACGGTTTCCTGCATCCCGCACTGGTGCCCCTGTTCGCGGCCGGCCGCGAGGAGACACTGCGGCCGCTGCTGGTGCAGTTGGTGGTGATCATGCTCGCCGCGCGGGCGGGTGCGGTGGTCGCCCGCTGGTTGCGGCAGCCGAGCGTGGTCGGGGAGATCTCGGCGGGGTTGCTCCTCGGGCCCTCCGCCTTCGGGGCTGTGGCCCCCGAGCTTTCGGCCCTCGTCTTCCCCCGCGGTGCCGCGGCAGTCGGCGGCCTCGAGGCGTCGCTGACGGCCTTCAGCCAGGTGGGGCTGATCCTCCTTTTGTTCCTCATCGGGATCGAGTTCGATTTCTCCCACATCCGCCGCCAGGGGCGACTGGCGGCGACGGTGAGCGTGGCGGGGATCGTGGCGCCGTTCTGCCTGGGGATCGGCCTGGCGTGGCTGATGGTCCCCCGGCTCGGGGCCCTGGGGGCGACGACGGCCATCGACAGCCGGTCGTTCGCCCTCTTCATGGGCACGGCGATGTCGATCACGGCGATCCCGATCCTCGGCCGGATCCTCATCGAGATGGGGCTGCAGCACTCCCCGCTGGGGGCGCTGGTGATCGCCGCCGCGGCCTGCGACGACGCCGTGGGCTGGACGCTCCTGGCGGCGGTGTCGGCGATCGCCACCGGCAACTTCGATCCGTTGACGATCCTCGGCATGGCCGCCGCCACGCTCGCCCTCGCCGCGTTCATGACGCTCGTCCTGCGGCCGCTGCTCCTTCCCTGGCTGGAGCGGTGCATCGGCGGCGCCGAAGGCGCCCAGCAACACAGCGCCGAAGGCGCCCAGCAACACAGTGCCGACGGCGTGCAAGAACACGGTGCCGAAGGCGCCCAGCAACACAGTGCCAACGGCGCCCAGCAACACAGTGCCGAAGGCGCCCAGCAACACAGTGCCAACGGCGCCCAGCAACACAGTGCCAACGGCGCCCAGCAACACAGTGCCAACGGCGCCCAGCAACACAGTGCCAACGGCGCCCAGCAACACAGCCCGGGCCTGCCACTGGGGGTGCTTTCGGTGCTCTTGGCGCTGCTCCTGGTGGCCGCGCTGATCACCAGCCGGATCGGGATCTTCGCCATCTTCGGCGCGTTTCTCCTCGGCGCGTCGCTGTCGGGTTCGCCCCGGGTGCGCGAGGCGGTCGCCGCGCAGTTCTCCGACTTCGTCACCGTGTTCTTCCTGCCGATCTTCTTCACGTTCACCGGGTTGCGGACGAACGTCGGTTCGCTCGCCACGCCCGAGGCCTGGGGATGGGCCGCGGCGGTGTTTGCGGTGGCGGTGCTCGGCAAGTGGGGTGGCTGCGGGCTCGCCGCCCGCCTGGGCGGGTTGCCAGCCGGCGAGGCGTCGTGCGTCGGCGTGCTGATGAACACCCGGGCGCTGATGGAACTAATCGTCGTCAACGT
>SXWA01000209.1 GCA_005791575.1 Planctomycetaceae bacterium | reverse complement strand
GGCGATGCTCGAGGCCGCGGGCCCCTGCCCGGTCTGCGGGAGCCACGATCATCCGGCGCCGGCGCGGCCGATCGACGGCGCCCCGACCGATGCCGCGGTCGAGCGCCTGGAGAAGGCGCTCGCGGCAGCCGCGCGCGAGCGTCAGGCGAAGGCCGATGCCCTCGGCGCGGCGGTCGCGGCGCTCGTCGCTGCCGAGGGTCAGGAGAAGGCGGCCCGTGCGGTGCTCGGGGCCTTGGCCCCGCTCCCGGTGGTGAAGGATCTGGAGCGGGAGCGCGACACGCTCCAATCGCGCCGGGCGGCGCTCGAGGCGGCGCGGCTCGCGGCGACCGGGGCGGTCGACAAGGCGGAGCGGGCGCTGCGCGATGTGGCGGAGAAGCTGGCGGCGGCGGAGGCCCGCGGCCACGACAGCGCGCTTCGCGCCGAGGAGGCGGCCTGCGCGTTCACCGCGGCGCTGGCGGCATCCCCCTTCGCCACCCCTGAGGCGCTGGCGGCGGCGTTCCGCGAGCCGCGCCGGGTGGTGGCGCTCGAGCAGCAGATCGCCGCGGCCGATCAGGAGGCGGTCACGGCGCGGGAGGTGCTCGCCGATCGTCGGCAGCAGCTTGCCGGCCGGGCGGCTCCCGATCTGGCGGCGCTGCAGGCCGCGCACGACGGCTTGGTGGCGGAGCGGCGCCAGGCCGTCGCGATCGACGAGCAGGCGCGGCAGCAGGTGGCGCTGCTCGACCGTCTCGCGGCCGACCATGCCGGGGTGGCGGCCCGTGGCGCGCAGGTGGGGAAAGATGCCGAGACCGCCCACGCCCTCCACCGGATGGTGAGCGGCACGGCCCATGCCCAGGACCGGCTCTCGCTCCACCGCTGGGTGCTGGCGGCGGTTCTCGAGCAGGTCGTGGCCCATGCCACGGTGCTGCTGCGGCAGATGACGCGGGGCCGCTACGAGCTGGTGCGGGCTGAATCGACGGCCAAGAACGTGCTCGCCGGCCTCGAGATCGACGTCTTCGACCACTGGACCGGCACGCGCCGGGGGGCGCGCACCCTCTCGGGGGGCGAGACCTTCCTGGCGTCGCTGGCGCTCTCCCTGGCGCTGGCGCGGACTGCGGAGGAGCACCAGGGGGGGAGGCGGTTGGAGACGGTGTTCATCGACGAGGGGTTCGGGTCGCTCGACGCCGATTCGCTCGAGTATGCGATGGCGGCGCTGCAGGGGTTGCGGGCGGAGGGGCGTGTGGTGGGGGTGATCTCGCACGTCGAGGAGATGCAGCGTTCGATCCCCGCGCAGCTCCGCCTCGTGCGCCGCGGCGAGGTGACGACGACGGAGATCGTCGGCGTGCCGTGAGCGGCGCTCGTCGGCTGGAGGGGCGACGGGCGCGGAAGCCCGATCGGCTGCCCAGCCCGTTGCCATCGGGAGGCGCTCCCGCGGTCAGGCCATCGCGCGGAGCGGAGGGAACCGTGGTGTTTCCCGGTTTTCAGCCCAGGGTGGACCAAGGTTGTCCACCGGCCCGGGTAGCGTGTTGGTTTTTTCCGGGTCGAACCAGGCAGCCCCGCGCTGCACGCTGGCCGGCCGTCGGCGCCCGACCCGCCCCTCCTTGCCCGTGATTCCCTGACTTGGGGTAGAAAACCGGTCGGAACCACTTCCCTCTCCGGTCTGGCGAGCATGAACGTCTTCGAGATGCGAAATCGGCTGGTGCACGACTACGACGCCTTCGTGCGGTCGTTCGTCGACATTGCCGACGAGCGGGTCAAGGAGGTCGTCGACGAGGCCCTCGGGAGCGGCGTGCTCTGGCCGTCACCCCTGGTCCAGCTGAACCCGGCTTTCGAGTCGGGGCGGGCGATCGACGACCTCGTCGGCGAAGGAGTGCTCCATCCGGCCTGTGCCGAGATCTTCCGGGCGCGGAAGACCGCCGACAGCACCGGATTCCCGATGCGGCTCCACCGGCACCAGGACGAGGCGATCCGCATCGCCCGCACCGGTGCCAACTACGTGCTCACGACCGGCACCGGCTCCGGCAAGAGCCTCAGCTACATCATTCCGATCGTCGACCACGTGCTCCGCAGCGGCATCGGCAGGGGCATCCAGGCGATCGTCGTCTATCCGATGAACGCCCTGGCCAACAGCCAGCTCGGCGAGCTGGCGAAGTTCCTCGAGACGAAGCCCTTCGACAAGGACCGCCCGCCGGTCCGGGTCCGTCGCTACACCGGTCAGGAGACCGACGAACAGCGCCGCGAGATCCGCGACAACCCGCCAGACGTCATTCTCACCAACTACGTGATGCTCGAGCTGATCCTGACGCGCGTGGCCGAGAAGGCGATCGTCAAGGCGGCGAAGGGGCTGCGGGTCCTCGCCCTCGACGAGCTCCACACCTACCGCGGCCGGCAAGGCGCCGACGTGGCGATGCTCTGCCGGCGGATCCGCGACCAACTCGAGGCGCCGCGCCTGCAATACGTCGGCACGTCGGCGACGATCGCCGGCCCGGGCACCCGCGCCGAACAGCGCCGCGAGATCGCCCGGGTGGCCACCGACCTCTTCGGGGCGGAGGTGGCACCAGAGGGGGTGATCGGCGAGACCCTCCGCCGGGCCACGCCCCACGGCGACTCGGCAGATGCAGCCTTCCGGACGGCGCTTGCCACGCGGGTGCAATCGAAGGTGGCACCCCCGGAATCGTACGACGCCTTCCTCGCCGATCCCCTTTCCAGTTGGATCGAGTCGACGTTCGGTGTCGTCCAGGCGCCGGGGGAGGAGCGGCTCGTCCGTGCCGTTCCGCAGACGATCGACGCTGCGGCGATGAAGCTCGCGGCCGAGACCGGCACCGACGTGACCGAGGCCGCCGCGCTCGTCACCGCCCAACTGATGAGCGGCTACCAGAAGGCCCGCAGCGCGAGCGGCCAGCCGGCGTTCGCGTTTCGCATCCACCAGTTCCTCAGCCGCGGCGACACCGTCTACGCCACGCTCGAGCACGAGGCCGACCGGTACATCACGATTGAAGCCCAGAAGACCAATCCCGAGAACGACAAGGCCCTCCTCTTTCCCCTCGTCTTCTGCCGCGAGTGTGGACAGGAGTTCGAGTCGGTCGTCCGCCACGAGCCCGCATCCGGAGGCCTGCCCTCGTTCGCCCCCCGCGATCTCGGCGACCTCGCCCGGACGGCCGAAGCGAAACCGGGCTATCTCTTCCACACCTCCGACCCCCGTCGCGCCTGGCCGCTGGCCGACCACACGAGCGAGAGCGTCCTCGACCGGCTGCCCGACGATTGGAAGGAGATCCGCGGCGGCGAGGAGGTGCTCCGCCGCTCCCGCCTCCCGCAGATCCCCCAGCTCGAGCACGTGGCGGTCGACGGCCGATCCGATCCGCACGGTCTGACCTGTTTCTTCATCCCGAGCCCGTTCCAATTCTGCCCTGCCTGTGGTGTGTCCTATCAGCAGCGGCGCGGGGCCGATCGCCCCGTCCTCGGCGAGGTCGGCTTCGGGGGCCGCTCGAGTGCCACGACACTCATCTCCACGAGCCTCGTGACCTACCTCAAGAAGGAGAGCCAACTCGACGCCGCGGCCCAGAAGCTCTTGAGCTTCACCGACAACCGTCAGGACGCCTCCCTGCAAGCCGGCCATTTCAACGATTTCGTGCAGGTGGCGCTCGTGCGCGGCAGCCTCCAGGCCGCGGTCGCGAAGGGGCCCCGCGAGGGGGTCGAATACCGGGACCTGCCCCAGCGGCTCTTCGACGCCTTCGAGGCCGGGCTTCCACCGGGAGAGGCCTTCGCACTCTATGCGGCGCAGCCCGACGCCCAGTTCAACGTCAGGAAGAGCACGCAGCGCGCGATGCGCGACGTCCTCACCTACCGTGTCTTCCTCGACATGAAACGAGGCTGGCGGCTCTCGATGCCCAACCTCGAGCAGTGCGGCCTGTTGAACGTCGAATACGAATCACTCGACGAACTCTGCGCGAGCGCCGCCGATTGGCAGGGCACGCACCGGGCACTCGCCACCGCCGCCCCCGCCGCCCGGTTTGCCGTGGCGCGGACGTTCCTCAATTACCTCCGCCGCGAGCTCGCCATCCAGGCCGAATGCCTCACCGAGCCCTGGCAGGAGGCGATGAAGCGCGACAGTGGCAATCTCCTCGCCGAAGGGTGGCGCATCGACCCCGACGAGGATCTCGACGCCGGTCGCCTCGCCCATCCGCGCCCCAAGGGGGATGATCGCGGCAGCGCCGTCTATTTGAGCGCCCGCGGCACCGTCGGCCGCTACCTTCGCCGGCCGAACGTGCTCGGCGGAGGCCTGTCCGTGGACGACGCCCAGGCCGTCATCCGCGACCTCTGCCGGGTGCTGACCCGCACCAATCTCGTGCTCACCGGCACGGACGACGATCCGGCCTATCAGCTCAACGCCAGCACGATGCGCTGGCTTCCCGGCGACGGCACGCAGGCGTTCCACTGCCCGCTGCGGGTGCCGCGGGCGCCCGAGCGCGGCTTGCGCCCCAATCCCTACTACGTCGGCTTCTACACCAGCGCCGCCACGAACGTCGCCGGCTTCGAGGCCCGCGAACACACCGCCCAGGTGCCCGCCGTCGCCCGTGAGGAGCGCGAGAAGCGGTTCCGGGCCGGCGACCTGCCGCTGATGTTCTGCTCGCCGACGATGGAGCTCGGCGTCGACATCGCCGACCTCAACGCCGTGAACCTCCGGAACGTGCCCCCCACGCCGGCCAACTACGCCCAGCGTTCCGGCCGCGCCGGTCGCAGCGGCCAGCCGGCGATCGTGGTCACCTACTGCACCGCCGGCAGCTCGCACGACCAGTATTTCTTCAAGCGCCAGGAGCAGATGGTGGCCGGGTCGGTCGCCCCGCCGCGGATCGACGTCGCCAACGAAGAGCTCGTCCGCTCGCACGTCCACTCGATCTGGCTCTCCGAGAGCGGCCTGAACCTCCACGACAGCCTCCGGTCCCTCGTGCAGCTCGAGGTGCAGCCGGGCATGCCCGTCACCGACGAGGTCCGCGCCCACCTCGACGATCCCCACGCGCTGGCCCGCACGCGCAACCGCGCCGGCGTGCTGCTGGCGAGCATCGCGGGAAAACTCGCCGCAGCCGAGTGGTATTCGGAGAAGTGGCTCGACGAGGTGCTCCTCCAGTTGCCCGATCGCTTCGAGCGCTCGTGCGACCGCTGGCGCGACCTCTACCGGGCCGCGATGGCCCAGCGCGAGCGCGAGCACAAGCGAGAAAACGACCATTCGACCGCCAAGCGCGCCCGCGACGACGCCGCCCGCTTCCGGCGCGAGGCGGAGCTGCAGCGCGACTTGCTGTTGAACGAAGACCGCAGAGCGAGCCAGCAGTCCGATTTCTATTCTTACCGCTATTTCGCCAGTGAGGGATTCCTGCCCGGCTACAACTTCCCTCGCCTGCCGCTCTCCGCATTCATCCCGGGGCGGTCCGGTAGCCGTGATCAGGAATACCTGAGCCGGCCGCGCTTCCTCGCGATCAGCGAGTTCGGCCCCAAGTCGCTCGTCTACCACGAAGGGCAGCGGTATCAGGTCGACCGCGTGCTCCTGCCGCCGAGCGAATCCGACAGCCGGCTCGTCGTCGGGGAGGCGAAGCAGTGCCACGCCTGCGGCTATCTCCACCCGATCGGCGGTGCCGCGAACCCCGACCGCTGCGAATACTGCGAGGCCGAGCTCCCCACGCCGATCCAGCACCTCCTCAAGCTGACGAATGTCCGCACGCGTCGTCGCGAGCGGATCTCCTCCGACGAAGACGAACGCCAGAAGCAGGGCTTCGACGTCCGGACGGCGTTCCGCTTCCAACGGTCGGGAATCTCGGGCACGTTCAGCCGCAGCGACGTCTCCCTGGCTGGCTCTCCCCTGGCCACGCTCACCTTCGGGCGCAGCGCCGAGCTGTGGCGGATCAATTTCGGTTGGTTCCGTCAGCAGGAAGACAATCGGCAAGGCTTCTTCATCAACGAGCAGACGGGCGAATGGATGGGCGATCCCGACCGCCAGGAGGAGCGCGCCGACGGCCCGCAGGTGAGCCGCGTCATCCCCTACGTCACCGACACCCGCAACGCCCTGCTCTTCGAGCCGGTGACCGGGATCCCGATCGACCGTTTCGCCTCGCTCCAGGCGGCGCTGAAAAGCGCGATCCAGGTGGAGTTTCAACTCGAAGACCAGGAGCTCGCCGCCGAGCCGCTCCCCGGCCGCGATGTCCGCCGGCAGATCCTCTTCTACGAATCGAGCGAAGGAGGAGCGGGCGTGCTCCAGCGGCTGCAGTCGGAGCCAGGGGCGCTCAAGCGGGTCGCGCGCCGGGCGCTCGAGATCTGCCATTTCGACCCCGACACGGGCGCCGATCTCCGCCATGCCCCTCGCACCACGGAGGAGTGCTCCACCGCCTGCTACGACTGCCTGATGACCTACGCCAACCAGCCTGATCACCTCCGGCTCGACCGCCACTCGATCCGCGAGCTGCTCCTCGATCTCGCCAGGGCCGAGGTCAGCCCGTCGCCGAGCGACGCTCCCCGCTCGGCCCACCTCCAGGCGCTGCTCGACCGCTGCGAGAGCGGCCTCGAACGCGAATGGCTGCTGTTCCTCGAGTCGCGGAACCTCACCCTGCCGTCGCACGGCCAGCACGTTCCCATCGCGATCGACGGCTGCTTCACGAGGCCCGACTTCGTGTATGCCGCGCACAGCACGATCGTCTATATCGACGGCCCGCACCACGAGTTTCCCACACGCCAGGCCCGCGACCGCGAGCAGACCAGTTGCGTCGAGGATTGTGGCTGGTCGGTGATCCGTTTCGGGGCGAAGGACGATTGGGAGGGAATCCTCCGCCGCTCTCCGAGCGTCTTCGGGAGTCTGCCATGAGCCGGTTCGCCGCAGGGACGCTCGTGCGGGCACGGGGGCGGGAATGGGTCGTCTGCCCGGAGTCGCAGGATGACCTGCTCCTTCTGCGCCCGCTCGCCGGGCTCGATGACGAGGTGACGGGCCTCGTGCCCGATCTCGAGCCGGTCGAGCCTGCCGTCTTCGCGATGCCCGATCCGGCGCGGTCGGGCGATCACCGCTCCTGCAGCCTGCTCCGCGACTCGGTGCGCCTCGGCGTCCGCAGCAGCGCCGGCCCGTTCCGGTCGTTCGGGGGGATCGCCGTGGCCCCGCGGCCCTACCAGCTCGTGCCGCTCCTGGTCGCTCTCAAGCAGCCGCAGGCCCGCGTGCTCATCGCCGACGACGTCGGCGTCGGCAAGACGGTGGAGGCCTGCCTGATCGCGGCCGAGCTCCTCGCCCGCGGGGAGGCGCGGCGGATGGTCGTCCTCTGCCCGCCGCACCTCGCCGAGCAGTGGCAGAAGGAGCTGGCCACGAAGTTCCACATCGACGCCAAGCTCGTGCTCGCGAGCACCGTCGCCAGGCTCGAGCGGGAATGCGCCGCCGACCAGTCGATCTTCGAGCTCCACGACCACTCGGTCGTCTCCATCGACTTCATCAAGAGCGCCCGGTACCGGGCGGAGTTTCTCCGCACCTGCCCCGAGCTGGTGATCGTCGACGAGGCCCACACCTGCGCGCGCGACCCGGCCGCCCGCGGTTCGCGCCATCAGCGCTACGAACTCCTCGCGGGGCTGGCCGAAAACCCTGCCCGCCACCTGATCCTCGTCACCGCCACCCCCCACAGCGGCAACGAAGGGGCGTTCCGGTCGCTCGTCGGCCTTCTCGATGCGTCGCTGGCAAGCCTCCCCGAAGACCTCTCCGGCCCGGAGCACGAGGCCGACCGCCGTCGGCTCGCCGGCTTCTTCATCCAGCGCCGGCGGAAAGACATCGAGGCCTACCTCGATGCCAACACCCCCTTCCCCGTCCGCGAGGTCCAGAAGGACCACACCTACAAGCTCTCCCGCGACGAAAAAGCCCTCTTCGACGACTGCCTCGAGTTCGCCCGCGAGCTCGTGAGCGTCGCCGGGGAGGACAAGCGCCGCCAGCGGGTGCGCTGGTGGAGCGCGATCGCGCTGCTTCGCAGCCTTTCATCGAGCCCGGCTGCAGCGGCCGCCACGCTCACCAACCGGGCCCGTGGCCTCGGCAGCGCCACGGAGGAGGAGGTGGACGACCTCGGGCGGCCCGCGGCGGTGGATGGCGACGCCGACGATGCCGACGAACCGGACGACGCCCCGGCCGGTGCCGAGGTGGACGACTCCCCCTCCCCTTCCGATCGGAAGCGACTGCGCGCGCTTGCCGCCCGGGCGACCGCCCTCCAGGGGGCCGGCGACACGAAGCTCGCCACGCTCGTGAAGCTCCTCAAAGAGATGCTCAAGCGCGGCCGCAATCCGATCGTCTTCTGCCGCTACATCCCCACCGCCGAGTATGTCGCCGCGGCTCTCCGCGACGCCCTCGGGGGAAAGCAGAAGCCGCAGATCGACTGCATCACCGGCACGCTGCCGCCGGCGGAACGGGAGGAGCGCGTCGAGAAGCTCGCCCAGCACGACCGCCGGCTCCTCGTCGCCACCGATTGCCTCTCCGAGGGGATCAACCTCCAGGAGTCGTTCGACGCCGTCGTCCACTACGACCTCGCCTGGAATCCCACGCGCCACGAGCAGCGCGAGGGGCGGGTCGATCGCTACGGCCAGAAGCAGCCGAGCGTCGAGATCGCCTTCCTCTACGGCCACGACAACGGCATCGACGGCATCGTCCTCGACATCCTCATCGACAAGCACCGCAGCATCCAGAAAACGCTCGGCGTGTCCGTCCCCGTGCCGGTGAACACCGAGAAGGTGATCGAGGCGATCTTCGAGGGGCTCCTGATGCGCGGGTCCCAGGAGAACCAAAAACTCCTCCCCGGCGTGCAGGAATACCTCGCCCCCACGAAGACGAGCCTCCACGGCGAATGGGACAGGGAGGCGGAGCGGTCGAAGCGGACGCGGACGATGTTTGCCCAGGAGGCGATCAAGACCGACGTCGCCGCCAGTTGGCTGGCCGCCTGCCAGGCCGTCGGCGAGGCGGTGGACGTCGCCCGGTTCGTCAAGCGCGCCGTCGAGGCCCTCGGCGGCGTCGCCAGGCCGGTCATGAAGGCCCACGGCCGCGAGGCCCTCGCCATCGATCTGTCCGCCGCCGATCCCGCCTTCAGGGCGGCGGTTCCCGAGGGGCTGCCGGAACGGTTCGACGCGATCTTCGAGCTGCCGATCGTCGACAAGACGCTCCTGCTCGGCCGCACTCACCCGTTCGTCGAGACGCTCGCGAGCCACCTGGTGGGCACGGCGATCGACGACCCGGAACACGCACAGGCCGCCCGCAGCGGCGCGATTCGTACCCAGGCCGTCGCCAAGCGGACCACGCTCCTCCTCGTCCGCCTCCGGCATCACATCGTCCGCACGGTCGGCGGCGCCGCCCGCGAGCTGCTCGCCGAGGAGTGCTGCATCGCGGCCTTCGAGGGGGCCCCGGAGCAGGCCGTGTGGCTTCCGGCCGACCGGGCCGAGGCGCTCCTCGCCGCCACGCCCGCCGCCAACATCGCCCCGGACCAGGCCCGGTCGTTCGTCTCGAAGGTGGTGGACGCCCGCGCCGCGCTCGACCCGGGCCTCGAGGCGCTCGCCACCGCGCGGGCGGAGGCCCTCCTGGCCCTCCACCGCCGCCTCCGCGACGAGAGCCGCATCAAGGGGCTCACGTACGACGTCCGCCCGCAACTGCCCGTCGACGTGATCGGGGTCTACGTCCTCCTGCCGGCGGGGGCATCGTGAGCGTCAGCTTCCCGGAAGCAGCCCCGCGCCGCGCCGTCGTCACGACGATGCTGACGTCCTGCCCGAGCGACGTGAGGAAGGTGAGCAGTTTTTCCGTGGAGAAGCCGTCGGCGTATCCGCGCAGCAGCCGCGAAGCCTTCGGCTGCGGGATACCGAGTCGCGCGGCAACCTGCGTTCCGTTCAATCCCTGGGCTGCGGCCAGATCGTGGATCCACATCGCCAGCCGGGCCTTCGAGAGCTCGGCCTCCGGCGATTCGAGACCGAGATCGCGAAACACGTTTCCCGACCCGATCGTCGCCGCCCGGCCCGTCCGCTTCGTCGTCGTCGCCACGGTTTTCTCCTCTATTCCCCTTCGGCATGCCGCCGCGCCGCCCGCAGTCGATTCTCGATCACCTCAAGTTCGTGCTGCGGGGTCGCAGTTCCCCGCTTCGACTTCTTCTGGAACGCGTGGAGCACGTAGACCGAGTCTCCGATGCGCGTCGAGTACATCGCCCGGTACGTGTCCCCATCATGGTCTGACACGATCTCGGTCACGTCCCGCAACGCGCCTTTCATCCGCTTCGCGGTCGAATGGATTCGGCCGGTCTCGGCCCAATACAAAGCCGTGCCGATGTCCCTCCGCACTTCCGCCGGGAACTCTCGCAGGTCCTTCTGCGAACTCCCCATCCAGACGATCGGCTTCCGTGCTTCGTCAGCCATAGCAAAAATACCCATTTGGGTATGATTCGACCAGGCCCGTCATCTGGCCCCGCAAAAACCGCTATCGACAGTTTCCCAGCCGGGGCATCCTACCGCTCGCCAGACCCACGTCCGAACACCCGGTTTCCTCCCCCCCATGGCCAGAAAACGCCGCGAGTTCGCCTTCCAGCACGTGCGCACGACCGGGCCGATGCTCCCGGCCGACGTGCTCTCGCGCGTCGCCATTGAAGACTCGAAGCTCCCCGGCCTCACCGCCACCGACTACGGCCTCGCCGGGAGCGAGCGGCTCGGCGAGGCGATCACGCGCAGTTGGACGCGTCTCCTCGACATCCACAAAGCCTTCGCCGACGAGCTCGCCGCCGCCGACCCGACCGACACGGCCGCCGCCCCCACGTTCAAGGCGTGGCTCAAGTTCGTCTTCCAGGAGCTCGGCTACGGCTCGCTCACCCCCACGCCGCAGGCGCGGATGGTGGACGACACCGCCTATCCGATCTCCCACCAGTGGAAGCACGTCCCGATCCATCTGGTGGGGGCCAACGTCCCCCTCGACCGCCGCACCGCGGGCGTCACCGGCGCGAGCAAGTCGGCCCCCCACTCGCTCACGCAGGAGTTCATCAACCGTGCCGACGAGGCCCTCTGGGCGATCGTCTCCAACGGCCGCCAGCTCCGTCTCCTCCGCGACAACGTCAGCATGACGCGGCAGGCGTTCGCCGAGTTCGACCTCGAAGCGATCTTCAAGGGGCAGAGTTTCGCCGACTTCCGCCTCCTCTGGCTCGTCCTCCACGCCACCCGGTTCGACATCCCCGCCGACGGCCAGCCCCACCAGTGCCTCGTCGAGCAGTGGCACGTCGAGGGCACCACCGTCGGCACCCGCGTGCTCGGCGAGCTCAGCAAGGGGGTGCGAGAAGCCATCGAGGCCCTCGGCCGCGGCTTCCTCGCCCGCCCGGCCAACGCCCCCCTCCAGCAGGCGCTCGCCTGCGGCGCCCTGGGCAAGCAGGAGTATTACCGCCAGCTCCTCCGGCTCGTCTACCGCCTCGTGTTCCTCTTCGTCGCCGAGAGCCGCGATCTGCTCTTGGACCCGAAGGCCCCGAAGGCCGCGCGCGACATCTACCGCAAGCACTATTCCGCCGCCCGTCTCCAGGACCTCGCCGGCAAGCTCCGCGGCAACCGCCATCCCGATCTTTTCGAGGCGCTGAAGCTCGTCATGCGGGGCCTGGGCGGCCCGGCCGGCCTGCCGGCGCTCGGCATCGCTCCGCTGGGCGGCTATCTCTGGTCGCCCGCCGCGATCGGCCTGCTCGGCGAATCGTCGCTTTCCAACCACGCCCTGCTCGCCGCCATCCGCGCCCTCTCCTACATCGTCGACAAAGACGGCCGTCGCCCGGTGGACTACCGCAATCTCGGCACCGAGGAGCTCGGCGGCGTCTACGAGCAGCTCCTCGAGCTTCATCCCGAGATCGACCCCACCGCCCCGCATGCCGACAAGCGCTTCGTTCTGGAGGTCTCGGCCGGTAACGAGCGCAAGACCTCCGGCTCGCACTACACCCCCGATTCGCTCGTGCAGGTCTGCCTCGACACGGCCCTCGAGCCGCTCCTTGCCGAGCGCCTCGCCGGCAAGCGGGGCCCGGCCGCCGAGCAGGCGATCCTCGCCCTCAAGGTCGTCGACACCGCCGTGGGCAGCGGCCACTTCCTGATCGGCGCGGCCCATCGGATGGCCAAGCGCCTCGCGGCGATCCGCACCGGCGACACCGAGCCGAGCCCGGAGGCCTATCGCACTGCCCTCCGCGACGTGATCCGCTCCTGCCTCTATGGCGTCGATCTCAACCCGATGGCCGCGGAGCTGTGCCGCGTGGCGTTGTGGCTTGAATCGATGGAGCCGGGCAAGCCGCTGTCGTTTCTCGACCACCACATCAAGATCGGCAACAGCCTTCTCGGCGCCACCCCCGCCCTGATGGCGAAGGGCATCCCCGACGAAGCCTTCGACGCGATCGAGGGAGACGACAAAAAGCTCTGCACGCAGTTTCGCAAGGCGAACAAGCGCGAGCGGGAAGACGC
>SXWA01000208.1 GCA_005791575.1 Planctomycetaceae bacterium | reverse complement strand
CTGGTCCTTCAGCAGCCGACCCACCGGCTGCCACGACTTGCCCGGGTCGATGTCGAGCTCGTAGGAGGAGGAATCGAGGATCCGCTCCGCGAGTGTGTCGAGGCGGGCGCGGATCGTGTCGTTGGCGGGATCGAGTTTGTGGAGGGCATCGAGGAGGAATCGGGCGCGATCGTACTGCCCCACCTCCTCGTAGGACTCGATCAGCTGGTTGGTCTCGCGGAGGAACGTCTCGCGGACCTTCTCCATCTGCGTGTCGAGGCGCTTGACGTCGGCAGCCGGGGCAGGCGGTTTGGCCCGCGATTTGACGGCCGGGGGCTGGGCCGGCGCGACGGATGCCGGCACCGCGCCCAGCAGGAGGGCAACGGACGAAAGTCGGACCAAGGCCATGCCGCGCATGAATGGCTCCTCTGTGCTCCGCGGGTCGTGCCGCTCCGCGGTTCACGGCGATTCTAAGCCGCGCTCCGCTGCCGGTTCAGGGGGCCGTGGCACCGCCGGCTGCCGGCGCATCTGGCCCGCCGGCTGCCGGCGCATCTGGCCCGCCGGCTGCCGGCGCATCTGGCCCGCCGGCTGCCGGCGCATCTGGCCCGCCGGCTGCCGGCGCGGCAGGCCCGCCGGCTGCCGGTGCAGAAGGCCCAGCGGCTGCCGGCGCAGGCTCGATCCGCTTGAGGAGACGGAACAGCTCGCTGTCGGTCGTGAGCACGAGTGTGGCATCGCGGTCGAGCGTCTGCCGCCAGGTCTCGAGCGTCCGCGTGAACGCGTAGAACTCGGCCGCCCGTGGGCTGGAGGCATAGGCGGCGGCGTAGACGCCCGAGGCCGTGGCGTCGGCCTCTCCCATGATCTCCTGCTCCTTGCGGTAGGCATCCGACTCGATCTGCCGCAGCTCTTTCTCCTTGCGGCCGGCGATCTTCGCCGCCTCGCCGGCTCCCTCGGACCGGAACCGTTCGGCGATCTGCTCGCGCTCCGAGATCATCCGGTCGTAGATCTTGTCGATCACCCCGGAGCGGTAGTTGAGCCGCTTCACCCGGACGTCGAGCAGCTCGATGCCCCACAGTGTCACCTTCGGCGCGGCGGCGGCGAGGATCTCGCGCTCCAGTTCGCGGCGGCCGAACTGGATCGGGGGGAGGCGGGCCAGCGATTGCCCTCCGTTCGGATCGGGAAGGGCCGCTTCGAGGGTCACGACCCGCTCCCGGTCGGAACGCACCATCTCGATCAGATCGTGGCGCGCGACGACGTTGCGGGTCTCGCTGCCGATGATGTCATCGAGGCGCGAGACGGCGCTGCGCTCGTCGCGGAGGCTCTGCAGGTATTTGAGCGGATCGGCGATCCGCCACCGGGCGAAGGTGTCGACGACCACATACAGCTTGTCGCGGGTGGGCATCTCGCTCGGGGGTCCGTCCCATTCGAGGATCCGCTTGTCGAGCGTGTGGGCGGTCTGGATGAACGGCAGTTTGAAGTGCAGCCCGGCACCGTCGGGACCGTCATGGGCGTTGATCGCGCTGCCCACCGGGCGGCCGAACTGGGTGATCACCACCTGCTCGGTCTGATCGACCGTGTAGGAGGTCGCCGCCACGGCCAGGCAGGCGGCGACCATCGTCACCGCCCCCAGCGGGGAGAGGACAAACTGCGCCAGCCGCCGGCCGGCGGTGAGCAACGGATGGTTGATCGGCAGGGAGCTCATGGGGCGCTGCGGTCGCGGGTCGCGCGGGAGGGGGTCGGGCGGTCGGGAACCGGCGTCGATGAACGCCGCGGGGCGGAGGTCTCGGTCGGGGCGGCGGGGAGCGCCGCCGCGGGGGCGGGGAGGTTGAGCAACGGGAGGAACTGACGCGCATCCTCGTCGAGGATCACCTTGCCACCGAGCCGCGGGATCACCTCGGAGAGGGCTTCGAGGTAGAGCCGCTGCCGGGTGACGTCGGGGGCCTTCTCATATTCCGCGAGCAGTTGGCGGAACCGGGCCACGTCCCCCTCCGCCTCGTTGATCCGGCGGATGGCATAGCCCTCGGCGGCGCTGATGCGCTGCGCCGCCTCACCGCTGGCGCGGGGCACGACCTTGTTGTATTCGCCATTGGCCTGGTTGATCATCTCCTCGCGCTCCTGCTGGGCGCGATTCACCTCGTCGAAACTGCGGCGGACCTGGGTCGGCGGGAGCACGTCCTTGAGCTGCACCTGCTGCACCCGGAGGCCGAGGTGCAGCTCCTGGACGAGGGTGGTGAGCTTGGTGATCGCCTCGTTCTCCACCCCCTGCCGGCCGACCGTGAGGAGCTCGTCGACGGTCCGGTCGCCGACCACCTCGCGCATCACGCTCTCCGAGAGGTCGCGGAGCGTGGGGCCGGGCTCGCGGGCGTTGAACAGATACTGCTCGGGGTCGCTGATCTCGTATTGCACAACCCATTCGACATGGGCGGCATTGAGATCGCCGGTGAGCATCTCGCTCTCCTGGTTCTTCTCCGCCGAGATCTGGTCGGGATTGGAGGTGTTCGCCGACGCGAATCCGAACTCCATCTTCAGTTGGCGCTTCACCGGGAGGATCGTCACCCGGTCGATCCCGAAGGGGAGCTTGAACCGCAGCCCCGGGTCCACCGTGCCGATGAAGCGGCCGAAACGCTGCACCACGCCGACACTCTCCGCCTGCACCGTGTAGAAGCAGCCGAACAGGCCGGTGGTGGCAAGAAGGCCCGCCACGATCAGCAGCGGCAGCAGGAGGCGCAGCCCCGGGGGAAACCCGGGCATGCGGCCGGGAAGCTCGGGGAATGACGGCAGGTCGGGAAACTGACGGCCGGGAGGCATGCCTCCATGGTGCTTGTTGCGGCGGCCAAAGCAAATCCCCTGTCGGCCCGGCGGGAATCAACGGGAAATCGCCGGGAAATCGCCGGAAATTCGCCCGGGGTCGGCCATCCGCCCGGTCACTCGGGCGCGGCGGCACCGGCCCGGGCTCGGGCGATGACGAAGTCGACCAGCGCCTGGCAGCGGAAGAATCCCTCCCAGAAGCTGTGCCCCTGCCCGGTCGCCACGATCAGGTTCACGAGGTCACCCTTTCCGAGATCCACGTATCGGTCGCGCAGCCGCCCGGAGTTTGGGCCCAACGGCACGACGGTGTCCTGGTCGCCGTGGATGATGCAGACCGCGATTCCGGCACGGGCCGCGACGTCGATCCGTTCAATCGGGCAGAGCTCGGCCGCCGCCGCGGCGAGGGCCTCCGGGGTGCGGTCGTAGGCCGCCGCTGCCTTGTCCACCCCGGGGTAGGTGCGCCAGTCGTAGACCGGGTAGATGCCGGCGAGGCCGGCTGACCACTCCGGATGGCGGATGACCCATGCCGAAGCCCACAGGCCACCGCGGCTGCGGCCGAGGATCACCGGCTTGGCGGCGAATCCCCGCCGGACCATCTCGGCGTGGAGCGCCTCCGTCACCGTGACCGCAGCCGGGCTGCCGTAGGACTCGCCGGTGTCGACACCGGCGACGGCGATCCCGGCACGGGTGAACTGCTCGTGCATCCACCGCTCCGCCTCGTCCGGATAGGCCGGGAGGGTGGGGGCGTAGAGAACCCACGGCCGGCGCCCGGCGGGAGCCGGATCGCCGAGTGCTGCGAAGAGGAACGCCGGCCGTTCGGCGACGGTGAACGATTCCCCGGGGAGCGTCAGGCGGCCGGGAGGAGCGGCCTCCGAAGCGAATCCGACAAGCGCCGTGCCGAGGATCACCAACCCGGTGAGGACCGTCCGGACAAGGGGAAATGCGCCCTTCGGCGACCGTGTCGGCATGGTCCGCTCCCGGCGTGGTGATGGTGTGGGGAACGACGGGCGTGGGCCCGGTCGCGGCATGATACCGTGAGCGATGGGCTTTGGGCTTCGTCAGGGGAGGCACGACGATGGCGACGGCGACGATGGGCAGGGGAGTGGCGTGGTGCGTGCGGGAGCCGCTCCGCGTGGGTGGCGGCGCCGTGACGAGGATCACTGGGCTGCTGGCCGGCACTGTGCTACTGGCCGGCACTGTGCTGCTGATGAGCGCCGCGTTGCTGGCCGACGCCGCGTCGGCCCGGCCGCCCGACGTGATCTTCATCGCGATCGACGACCAGAACGACTGGGTCGGGCATCTTGGCGGCCATCCGGCGGCGTCCACACCCCACCTCGACGCGCTCGCCGCGCGCGGCACCACGTTCCTCAACGCCCACTGCCAGGCGCCGCTGTGCAATCCGTCACGCACCAGTCTCTTGCTCTCGCTGCGGCCGGGCACGACGGGTATCTACGGCCTGCGGCCCTCCTACCGCCAGCTCGAGCGCTACAGCGACCGCGTGAGCCTGCCGCGCCACTTTTCCGCGCACGGCTACCGCACGCTCGGTGTCGGCAAGATCTTCCACGGCGGCAATGGCCAGCCGGGGGTGGAATTCGACGAGCCGGGCCCGGCGATCGGCATGGGACCGCGGCCGCCGGAAAAACTCATCCCGCCGACCCCGATGGGGAATCATCCGGCGATGGACTGGGGCATGTTTCCCCATGCCGACGACGAGAAGGGGGATCACCGGATGACCACCTGGGCGATCGACGCGCTCACCGCCCGCAGCGATGACCGACCCATGTTCCTCGCCGTCGGCTATCTGCTCCCCCACGTGCCCTGCCACGCCACCGCGCCCTGGTTCGAACCGTTCCCCGACGACGATTCGATCCTGCCGGCGATCCTCCGCGACGACCGCTCCGACACGCCGCGATTCTCCTGGTATCTCCACTGGGATCTGCCCGAGCCGCGCCGCGCCTGGGTCGAGGAGGTCGGCCAGTGGCGGAACCTGGTGCGCTCGTACCTCGCCTGCACCCGCTTCGTCGACGCGCAGATCGGCCGGTTGCTCGCCGCCCTCGAGGCGGCGGGCCGGCTCGACGACACGATCGTCGTCGTCTGGGGAGACCATGGCTGGCACCTCGGCGAGAAGGGGATCACCGGGAAGAACAGCCTCTGGGACGACGGCACGCGCGTGCCGCTGGTGTTCGCCGGCCCGGGTATCGCCGCCGGCGGCCGGGTGACGAGCCCGGCGGAACTGCTCGACATCTATCCGTCGCTGGTCGAACTCTGCGGCCTGCCGCCGCGCGCTGACCTCGAGGGGGTAAGCCTCGTGCCGCAGCTGCGCCGCGCCGACGCCCCCCGCGAGCGCCCGGCGATCACCAGCCACAACGCCGGCAACCATGCCATCCGCACCGAACACCACCGCTACATCCGCTATGCCGACTCGAGCGAAGAGCTCTACGACCACCGCACCGATCCGCACGAGTGGCACAACCTCGCCGCCTCACCGGCCGCCCAGACCACGCTCGCCGACCTGCGGCGCTGGCTGCCCGCCGCCGACGCCCCCCCGGCGCCGGGCAGCAGCGACCGGATCCTCGTCTACGACGCCGCCGCCGATACCGCCGAGTGGGAGGACCGGATCACGATCCGCCGCGACACGCCGATCCCCTGACGCGGTGCCGGATGGAGGGCACGAAGAGGGCGGGCGGCACGGTCCGGCTTGGTACGATTGGGGCATGTTCTCGATCGACCGATCCGCCGTCGGCCGCCACGGCCCGCCCGCGCCCCGCGTCGGCCCGCTCGGGGCACTGCTCTGCCTGACGGCGGTGATGTGTTTCCTGGCGGAGGAACCGGGCAGCCTGGCGGAGGAACCGGGCAGCCTGGCGGAGGAACCGGGCAGCCTGGCGGAGGAACCGCGCCGCCTGGCGGAGGAACCGCGCCGCTTGGCGGAGGAACCGCGCG
>SXWA01000207.1 GCA_005791575.1 Planctomycetaceae bacterium | reverse complement strand
CCGCGACCGGTCGTTCGCCACGCTGGCAGCGTTCGCGCACCGAACGGCGGGCGCACGCGTCTCGCGGCCACGGCCTCCCCGTGGTTCTCCTGCTGCCGGTGGCGCTGCTGCTCGCCTTCGTGCTGCCGGTCACTGGGCTGCCGGTCACTGGGCTGCTGTTCTCGGTGGCACGCGTGGCCGCGGCGGAGCCGATCGAAGTGCCGCTGTGGCCGGGACCGGCGCCGGTCGGGGATGGCTCGGGCGATGGCGCGGGGAAGCCGCGGATCACCGTCCACATCCCCGAGAATCCGAACGGCGCCGCGGCGGTGATCTGCCCCGGCGGTGGCTACGGTGGGCTCGTGACCGGCGCCGAGGGGCACGGGATCGCCGCCTGGCTCGGCCGCCACGGCATCGCCGGCATCGTCCTCGAATACCGGCTGCCCGCCGGGCGCTCGGCCGTGCCATTCCTCGACGCGCAGCGCGCGATCCGCACCGCACGCCACCGCGCGGCGGAATGGAAACTCGACCCGGCCCGGGTCGGCATCATCGGCTTCTCCGCCGGCGGCCATCTGGCCGCCACCGCCGCGACCCACCCGGCGGCGGGCGATCCCGCGGCCACAGACCCGATCGACCGGCTCTCGGGCCGGCCCGCGTTCGCGATCCTCGTCTATCCGGTGATCACGATGGGGGATGCCGCGGGCACCCATCCCGGCTCACGCCACAACCTCCTCGGCCCCGAGCCCTCGGCCGAACTGGTCCGCCGCTACTCGGCCGAACAGCAGGTCACCGCCGACACCTCTCCCACCTTCCTCGCGCACGCCGAGGACGACAAACCGGTGCCGATCGCCAACAGCGTCATGTTTCACGACGCGCTCGTGGCACACGGCGTGCCCACGCGCCTGCTGCGGCTGCCGAGCGGCGGCCACGGTCTCGACGGCTACAAGGGACCCTCGTGGGATGCCTGGCAAACCGGGGCGATCACGTGGCTCGGGGAATTGGGGATGATCCGCTGACGCACCCGCCGACGGCGGGCCACTCGGCGCCGTCCTGAAAGCGGCGATTTTTTCCGCAGGCCGTATGATCGTGGGGATGTGCGGCGATCGCGCCGCGGGGCGATCGTGAAGAGCCGTTTCGACGGCATGCAGGGAGGATGATCATGAGGCGTGCGGCACTGTTTCTGGCACTGGTGTGTGCGGTGGCGGCGGCGCGGCCGGCCGCTGCGGGGGGCATCTGGTTCGGCTCGTTCGGGCCGCCGGTATTTGGGCCGCCGGTGATCGGGCCGGTGCCGTTCGGCATGGCCGGTGCCGGCTTCGTGGGGGGGTTCGTCCCGGTCGCTCCGGTGGTGCCGGTGGTGGTGGCGCGGCCCGTGGTGCCGGTGATCGCGCCGGTCGCCGTCTATTCCCCCACCCCGGTGATCGTCGCCCCGACGCGGCACGCCTGGCGGCATACCAACCGGGTCTATCGCCGCAACGTCCTCTGGGGCTGGTGAACCTGCTCCGCTGGTGGCCCGTGGCCAGCAGGCTGTGGATAAACAGCCTGCTGCACCGGAGGGATCCGGTGCCGGGAGGGAGCTCCCGTGAAAAGCGCAGCTTTTCGGGTGGCCAAAGGACAGTGCCATTCGGGCCTCCATCAAAGGTGACATGCAGGACGGGGGCGACCGCTGACCACCCGGAAATCGGTCGCCCCTGTCCGCACTGTCTGCGCGCCGACGGCGTAGAAACCGTTGGGGTTTTTCTGCACCACGGGGTGGCCACGCGGCAGCATTGCCGCCCGGGAGGCGCAATCATGGTCATGGCACGGCGGGCGTTGCTCCGTGAGGTGCGGCAGATGGCGATCCGCGCCGAAGCCGCCGCGATGCAACTCCGCGGTCGGCTGGTGGTCGCGGGCCCAAAGCTCCCTGCCCCCCCGGCCGCGACGCAGGATCGTTCACCTGACCGACGGCGCAGCGGGGGGTGAGCAGAAACGGCGCGGCACGGTTCCGGAATCAAAAACCGCGCTCATCCAACTCCCCGCGCCCGCCGGTCGTGGCCCCTTCCGCCACCGGGAAAACCGAAAACCTGACGCGCACGTCGGGATGGGTGGTGTAGAGCCGGTGCCGTGCGCCATCGAAGACGAGCGTGGCGCTCGAGGCGGCTGGTACCGCCTCGTCCACCGGAAGCAGCGGATTGCCCGACCATTTCCGCCAGTGCCGCAGGTCGTCGCTCGTGGCGAGGCACGTGCACCACCGCCCCTGCCCGCCGAGGGCGCTGGCGTGGTAGAGGGCGTAGTAGCGCCCGCGAAAGCGGAGGATCTGGTTGAAGGCCACCGCCCGGGCGTCGTACGGCTCCGGGCCGCAGGCGAGCACCGGCTCGTCGCTGACGTTGGTCCAGGTGATCAGGTCGCGCGAGGTCGCCAGCCAGATACCGAGATCCTGGCGCTCGTAGAACAGGTGCCACAGTCCCCCTTCGAGCCAGACGGCGGGCGTGCCCCGTGGGCCGGCAGGGATCGGCTGGCCGTCGACCAGACGGATGTCGAGTGGGCCGCGCGGCTGCCAGGCGAGGCCGTCGGCCGAAACCCACCGGCTGGCGATGTCTCCCTCCCCCTCGGCGAACATCTGGTAAGGACCGCCGGTGGGCCGCATCAGGCAGACATCCTCGATCCACGCCTCCGCCACGAGCGGGCCGGTGGGGACGCGCGTCCAGTTGAGGCCATCGGGACTGGTGGCATGCCCGAGGCGGCAGCGCCCCCGCGGGCCGGTCGGATCGGCCCGCGGCGCGACCCCCGTGTACCACATCCGCCATGCCCCCCCTTCGCGGCGGATCCAGCCCCGTTCACGGACTTCGTGATCCCAGCCGGAGTCGCCGCGGCCGGCGAACAGCGGGAGTCGCGAGACCGGTCCGTAGTCGACCAGTTCGCGGGGGAAGAGCGCGGAGTCGGCGGCCGGCCCGGCCGCCGGCGCCTGGCCGCGCACCCGGGCCACGGGGGCGAGGACCACCACGAGGATGGTGAGCAGGAGCCGGCCGGAGCGGGCCACGGAAACGGATCGGGAGGCGAGCATGGCGTCCGATGATACAGCCCGCGGGACCGAGGCCGGCGAGCAGGCATTCGCCGCACCGTATCATCAGGAGCCGATCGCCTGCCGACGGCCGGTGCTGACCCAGCGGCCGGGCAGCGCGGCGCCGGCGCGCTCCACTGGCCGCTCGATGCACAGTTCCCTCCCCCAACGCCGGTCCCTGTCGCGGCAGTTGGTGCTGCCGGTGGTGGGACTCGTGTTGGCAGCGGTGCTCGCCAACGTCGCCTGCTCCGCCTGGCTGGCGGCGCGACGGTCGGCGGCGACGGCCGAACGCCAGGCGGCGCAGGTAGCTGCCGCACTGGCGGCATCGCGCGTGCCCCCCACGGCGCTGGTCCTCGACGCCCTCGATCGCCTCACCGGCTGCCGCTTCCTGACGCTCGACGCCGCCACCGGCCGGCCCGCCGGTGGCACGCTTCCGGCGGCGGACGCGGCGGCGATCACTCCTGCCGCTCTCGCCGCCGGCCGGGTGATCCTCCCCAGCGGACCGCACCGCCTGGGAATCGTGCCCGCCGACGGCCGCCCGGAGACCGTCGTGGTGCTCGCCCCGATTCCCTCACTGCCGGGGGCGACATTCGAGGCGGTCGCCCCGGTGCTCGTGGTGGCGGCCGCAACCCTCCTGGTGCTCGTGCCACTGGGCCTGGCTGCCACCCGTGGCCTGGCGCGGCGGATCGCCGGCATCGAGCAGCACGTCGATCGGCTTGCCAGTGGTGCGTTCGAGACGGGGCCCGGCGCGGTGCACGGGCCCGCCACTCACGACGGCGACGAGATCGACCGGCTCACCGTCGGGGTCGATCGGCTCGCGGGGGCGCTGGTCGGCCTGCGCCAGACCCTCGTCGCCGGTGAACGGCAGCGGCTCCTCGGCCAGCTCGCCGCCGGCTTCGCCCACGAACTGCGCAACGCCATCACCGGCAGCCGGCTGGCGATCGACCTCCACCGGCGGCGCTGCCCCACCGACGATGCCAGCCTCGCCGTCGCGGTGCGCCAACTCGACATCGTCGAGGAGGAGGTGCGGGGGCTGCTGGCGCTGGGCCGCCCCGGCGAGGCGGCCGAAGGCCGGTTGGCGGTCGATCCGCTCCTTGCCGAGGTGCGCGACCTGACCGCGGCCCGCTGCGAGCATGCCGGCGTCCGGCTCCGGTGCGGTGATCCGTGCGGCCTCTCGATCCGCGGGAGGCGCGAGCCGCTCCGCGCGGCGCTGGTCAACCTCGCGCTCAACGCCATCGATGCCGCCGGCCCGGGGGGCACGGTGCATCTGGCTGCCGAGGCGCTCGACGGTGGTGTCTGCCTGGCGGTCGAGGATTCGGGCGCGGGCCCGCCCGCCGAACTGGCGGCCACGCTCCACGAGCCGTTCGTGACCGGCAAGCCGGAGGGGGTGGGGCTGGGCCTCGCGGTGGCCAGTGCCGTGGCGAGCGCCCATGGCGGCCGGCTCGCCTGGGACCACCAGCCGGGGCGGACCCGGTTCGCGATCATCGTGCCGGCCGACCGGATCCTCACCCCGTCGGCCGACCACCCGTCGAGGATCATGCCGTGAGCCGGATACTGGT
>SXWA01000206.1 GCA_005791575.1 Planctomycetaceae bacterium | reverse complement strand
GTGGGGACGCTGGCGCTCGGCCCCGCCGGAGCAGCCAACGCCGCCCTGCTGGCGGTCGCCGTGCTCGCCCTCTCCGACACGCGGCTGGCGGATCGTCTCGTCGCCTACCGCGCGGCCCAGACCGATCGGGTGCTGCGCGACAGCCTCGACGGTGTCGATGGTGCGGCCGTCCCCAAGGTGTCGACACGGTGACCAGGGCCGCCGGCAACCACGGACCAGCCGCTGCCGGCGACGCGCCCCTGCTCCCCGGCGCACGGCTCGGTGTGCTCGGTGGTGGACAACTGGGAATGATGTTCGCCACGGCTGCACGGCGGATGGGTTATCGGGTCGATGTCTTCTCCGACGTGGCGGACTGCCCTGCCGCCCGGCACTGCGACCGGCTCCATGTCGTGCGCTTCGACGATCCGGCGGCACTCGTCGAGGCTGCGGTGGGGCTGGATGCGCTCACGTTCGAGTTCGAGAACGTGTCGGCCGCCGCGGCGAGCGCCTTGGCGGATCGCACCCGTGTCCGGCCCGACCCTGCGATCCTCCACACGGTGCAGGATCGGGGCCGCGAGAAGGCGTTCCTCGTCCAGCACGGTTTTCCGGTCGTGCCCCACGCGCTGATCCGCGACCGCGGCGACCTCGAGCACGCCGCGGTTCGGCTGGGCCTACCGGCCGTGCTCAAGACGGCCGCCTTCGGGTACGACGGCAAGGGGCAGCGGCGCGTGGGCAGCCGCGCGGACCTCGAGGCCGCGTGGTCAGACCTCGGCCCGGGGGAACTCGTGCTCGAGGCGTGGGTCGATTTCGCGGCCGAGTTGTCCGTCGTCGCGGCCCGCGGCGCCGACGGGGCGATCGCCCCCTTCGCGCCGGTCCACAATCGCCACCGCAACCATGTGCTCGACCTGACGACCGCGCCCGCCCCCCTGCCCCGAGCGGTTCAGGACGAGGCCCAGCGCCTCGCTGCCGCCATCCTCGGGTCGCTGGGATACGTCGGGGTGGGATGCGTGGAGTTCTTCCTCCTCGGCGACGGCCGACTGCTCGTCAACGAGATCGCGCCGCGGCCCCACAATTCCGGTCATCTCACCGTCGAGGCCTGCGCCTGTTCGCAATTCGAGCAGCAGGTGCGCGCCGTCTGCGGCCTGCCGCTCGGCTCGCCCCGGCAGCTGGCCCCCGCGGCGATGGCCAACCTGCTCGGGGATTGCTGGGCCGGCGGTGAGCCCGATTGGGCGGCGGCGCTGGCCGTGCCCGGGGTGAGCCTCACGCTTTACGGCAAGTCCGCGCCGCGACCGGGCCGTAAGATGGGGCATCTGACCGCGGTCGCCGCGACCGCCGCCGAGGCCGAGGCGGCGGTGATCGCCGCCCGGGATCGCGCCTGCCGCCGCGCATGACGCCGCGCCGGTCGGGGAGCGAACTCACTGGGGCCGGAGAGTGCGGCCGCGCCAGTTCGTCGACAGTCCAAGCCCTTTCCGCAGCAGGGCGTACCACTGGATCACGAGCAGAACCAGCACTCCCGGTGGATGGCCGAGCCACCCGAACGGTCCCCCGCCGAATCGTCGGTCCTGCATGGCCCGCGTGCCGAGCGCGAGGATGGCCGCGAGCCATGCAGCGCCGATCGCCCAGGACGGCCAGCCCTGCCACCGGGTGACCAGCCCGGTGACGACCAGCACCACCGGCAGCACCTGACCGCAGCCGAGCAGCAGGGTGAAGGGGACGATCGTCCGCGGCGCGGCCATCCCCTCCGTCGCATTCTTCGCAAGCCCGGTCAGCGTCTGCCGGTTGCCACTGTACATCCGGCAGGTGGCGACGTCGGTGGCATCGAAGATGTCGGTGCGTAGTCCGGCACGCCGGTAGGCGCGGGGGAGCATCAGCCCATCGTGGAGTGAGCGCCGGATGGCACCATGGCCGCCACTCCGCGCGTAGACCCCGCGCCGGGTGACGAACAGTTGCCCGCACCCCGCCGCGAGCCCGGGGCGCGGATCGCTGCGGCTGCGGTCGAGGGGGAGGAAGCCGAGGAGCACGAAGTGGATCAGCGGCAGGAGCAGCCGGTCGGCGGCACAGCTGGTGAGCTGACGGGGGAATCCGCTCGCCAGGTCAACGCCACTGGCATCGAGAAACGCCACCCCGCGGGCGAGCGCGTCGGGGGTGATCCGCACGTCGGCGTCGAGGAAAACCCAGGTGTCGTGCCGGGCCAGAGCCGCCAATTGCGCGCAGGCGTGCTGCTTGCCGCACCAGTCGTCTGCCAGCGGCCGTCCCGCCTCGAGCCGCACCCGTGGGTCGGCCGCTGCCCGTCGGGCGACGATCTCCCGAGTGCCGTCACGGCTGTCGTCGTCGAGGATCACCAGCTCGAGATCCACGCCGCGGCTCGCGAGCACATGGTCGATGAGCCCTCCGATCGCGGCGGCCTCGTCACGGGCGGGGACGAGCACCGATACCTGTGGGAGCGCTGCCGGAAGAGGAGGCGGGGCGGTGCGGAAGACCCGCAGGTTGCGGAGCGAGAGGGCGGCGGGCAACGCCGCCGCGAGGACGGCTGCCGCGGCGGCGATGCCGACGAGTGTCATGCCACACCGTCAGGCGGCGGCTCGGTTGCATGCGCGGGGTCGAATCGTCGGCCGCGCAGGCGCGCGACCATGGACCGCCAGACATCGTACGGACCACCGACACCGGCACGCCCGCGGAGGAGCGTGCGGAACCGGCGCGGGTCGCGGGTGCAGGCCGCGCTGGCGAGGCGGTCCTGCGTGGCTTCGAGTGCCGCCGTGAGGCGGTCGTGCCAGGCGCGTGGATCGCCGCTTTCCATTGCCATCGGTGTGCCGAACGCCACCAGCGCCTCGGGGAGTCGCTCGGTCCAGAACGGATACTCCACCGCCAACGGGAGGATCCAGCCGCCGCCCCCGGCGGCCGCGACGTGGGCGATGCCCGGCCGGATCTCGAGGGGCCTCGTCCGTGGATCGACGAACTGACCCTGGGCGGTGCACCAGAAGATCACGTCGGGCCGTTCGGCCGCCGCGCGCGCCGCACGGAGGAAGCGCGCCGCCCCCGATCGGCTCGAGGGATCGATGCCGATGAAACCGATCCGTTCCATGAAGCGGTAGCGCCCGAGCGCCGCCGCATCGATCGGGCCGTAACTGATCCTGCCGGGAAAGAGCATCCGTCCCACGGTGAGGAACACCAGCGGATCCCACCAGCCGGGATGGTTGGTGTAGATGAGCATCGGCCGGTCCCCGGGCCGCGGCACACCATCGGGATCGCCGAGGAGGCGCAGGGCGTGGAAGTGCCGCTGCAGATAGCCGCGTACATACCACATGAACCAATCGTTGAGCCGGCGGGAGAAGGCGGGGAGGGTGTCCTGGCGCACTGCCCCGGTCTCCGCGATGGTGGCCGCCATTGCCCTCCGTCCCCCTTCTCTGGCCCCCCACCTTTGGCAGACTGTCTTTGGCACACCGTGTTCCGGTCGCGGCCCGATCAGGCCGGACAGGCGCTGGCGGTCGATCGCGGGGCGTGCATCGGCTCCACCAACCGATCGTGATCCACACAATCGGCGGCGATCCATCCCGACATCAGCACCATCGGCATCCCCGGGCCGGGATGGGCCGCACCACCGGCGAGGTACAGGCCGCGGATGTCGGGGGAGCGGTTCGCCGGCTTGAACGCGCCGAAGAACCGGCCGTGACTGGCCAGACCGTAGATCGCACCGTCGAGGACGCGGTAGCGGTCGTGGATGTCCTGGGGGGTGAGGGCGCGCTCGAAGACGATGTGCCGCTCCAGGTCCTCGAGGCCCGCGGTGGTCTCGAGTTTCTCGATGATTCGGCGCCGGTAGGCGGGGAACATCGTCTTCCAGTCATGGTGCGAACGGAGATACGGCGTGTGGACGAGCACGTAGAGCGCCTCGCCCCCCGGCGGGGCCACTCCCGGCTCGGTGACTGCCGGGGCGCAGACATAGCAGGTCGGATCGGCGGCCGGCTCGCCGCGCCGGTAGATCATCTCGAACTCCTCGTGCGGATCGGCCGAGAAGACGAAGTTGTGGTGGATGAGCTGCTCGTAGCGCCGGTCGAGCCCGAGGTAGAGGACCACGCCGGAGCAAGCCGGCTCGTAGCGGCGACGGGCGAGGAACCGGTCGCCGCGCGGCCGTTCGAGCAGTTCCCGGTGCGTGCGCACACTGTCGCTGTTGCTGACCACCGCGGCCGCCGGAATCCGCTCCCCCTGCCCCGTCTCGACCCCCCTGACGCGTCCATCCTCGACGATGATCCGCGCCACGGTGGTCCGGGTGCGGATGTCGACACCGAGGTCGATCGCGAGGCTGGAGAGCGCCCGCGGCACCGCGCCGGTGCCGCCACGCGGATACCAGACCCCCTCGTGGGCCTGCATGTGGGCGATCCCGCAGAGCACGGCGGGGGAGGCGTCCGGTGCGCTGCCGACGTACTGCGTGAAGTGATCGAGCATCTGCGCGGCCCGTGCGTCGCGGACGAACGAGCGCACCGTGCCGGCCACGCTGTGGCCGGGCCGCATGTTCATCACCTCCTTCACGACCGACAGCGTCATCCCGCGCCGGGGGTCGAACATGTCGCGCATGCCCCCCACGCTCCGCCAGAAGAAGAAGTCGTCGGAGATCCGATGGAGGCGTTCCGCCAGATCCATGAACCGGCCGTAGCCCGCCGCCGCGCCGCTCCCCGGCGCGTAGGCCTCGAGGGTGCGCTGCATCTGCGGCACGTCGGCGACGAGATCGAGCGTCGAGCCGTCGGTGAAGAAGCTCCGCCACTGGGGATCGAGGGGCACCAGATCGAGGGCGGTTTCCAGCTCACGGTCGGCTTCGGCGTAGATCCTCTTCAGGACACCGGGGATCGTGAGGATCGTGGGGCCCATGTCGAAGCGGAAACCCTGCTCCGCGAGCACGGCGGCCTTGCCGCCGACCCAGGCGTTGGCCTCGCAGAGCGTCACCGCGTAGCCGCGGGCGGCGAGCGTGCAGGCGGATGCGAGGCCTCCCAGCCCGCCACCCACCACCACCACATGCCGCGATTCATCCAGCTGTTTCATGCTTCTTCCCCGCATCGCTCCCGTCGATCGATCCGCACCGCTGGTCGCCCAGGCCCGCAGACCCTCGCGGTCGGCCGACAGCCGCCGACACCACGGGCCAGGATGCCCAGCGCCGCGAACGGATCGCACGCCGCTCGTCCGCTCGCGGCCAACAGCCTACACCGCCGCCGGTTCCCCCGTGCGCTGGCCGGGCCGTGTGGTGCCTCGCCCCTGGCGGTTGCCCGCCACTCCCAGGTCCTCGAGGAGCAGGTCCGCGGTGATCCGGGCAGAGGAGTAGATCACCGGCAGGCCGCTGCCGGGGTGGGTGCCGCCGCCCACGAGGTAGGTCCGCTCCAGGTCCTCGAAGCGGTTGTGGGGCCGCATGTGGAGCATCTGGCGGAGATCATGCGAGAGGTTGAACGTCGCCCCTCGGTGGATCTCGTACCCCTGTTCCCAGTCGTCGGGGGTGATCATGCGCTCGTAGCGGATCCGCTCCCGCACCCCGTCGATGCCGATCCGGCGGAGCTGATCGAGGGCGACCTCACGAAACCCGGCCGCCTCCCTCGACCAGTCGACGTTTGGATGCCGGTGGGTCACGGGGATGAGCAGATAGAGCGTGCTGTGCCCGGCCGGAGCCAATCCCGGGTCGGTGACGCAGGCATTTTGCAGATACATCGACGGATCGGCCGAGAGCCGGTGCCTGGTCTCGATGTCGGCGAGATTGCCGCGGTAATTCTCCGACAGGTAGATCGTGTGATGGGGGATGTCGTAGCGCCCTTCGATGCCGAGATACAGCATGAACGTGGAGCAGGAGAATCGCGAGGCCGCGAGTTTGCGGTCGCTCCAGCGCCGCCGCAGCCCGTCGGGCACCAGCCTGGTCATCGTGCGGGCGAAGTCGGCGTTGACGACGGTGGCGTCGGCCTCGTACTCGTGGTTCGCGGTCCGCACCGCGGCGACCGCGCGTCCGGCGAACCGCAGTGACTCCACCTGCTCGCCATAGTGGATCTCGACCCCCATCTCCTCGGCGATCCGGGCCATCGCCGTCGACACCGCACCGCATCCACCGATCGGATGGTAGACCCCGTGCTCGTATTCGAGGAACGAGAGGATCGAAAACAGGCTCGGGCAGCGGAACGGCGACATGCCCAGATACTTCGACTGGAACGTGAACGCCAGCCGCACCCGTTCGTCGCTGAAGAACGAGCCCAATTCGGCATCGAGGCTCTTCCACGGCTTCAGCAACGGCACCAATTTGAGGAGATCCGGGTTGGCCAGGTCCAACCAACTCTGGAACGGTTGCTCGAGGAACGGGGCGAACCGCGAGAACTTGGTGCGGGTCGCCTCCATGAAACGGGTGAAAGACCCGCTGTCAGCGGGTGACAACCGGGAGACCTCCGCCTCCATCCGCGCGATGTCGGGGGTGGCGAGCAACTCCCCGCCGGCCCCGAACATGAGGCGGTACTGCGGGTCGAGGCGCACCATCTCCACTTCCCGCCGCAGGTCGTAGCCGCACGCGGAGAAGATCTCCTCGAGGACCCGCGGGTAGAGGAAGAAAGTCGGGCCGAGGTCGAAGCGGTAGCCGCCGGGCGCGGTGATCGTGCTCGTCCGTCCGCCGGGTACGGTGAGCCGTTCGATGACCCTGACCCGCAGACCGGCGTTCGCCAGCAGCATGGCGATCGCCAAACCACCCGGTCCGGCACCGATGATGTTGACTGTTCGCGCCATCCGTTCGCTGCACCGCCGTTGAGAGGTTCGCGCACCACCAGCCGGTCTCGAGCGGCGCGCTGCCGGGACTGACCCGGCCTCGCACTTCGGCCGCGAGAGGGGCCCGTCGCACCCGCCTGCCCGCACCCGCTCACGCCCGTCTTGTCGCCGGCACCGCCGCACCCTGACGTCGCTGCGAGGGACACCTGGAGAGCGTCACTATAGGGTGCAGGGGGGGATGGTCAAGAAAACGCCTGGCAGGCTGTGGATAAACAGCCTGCTGCACCGGAGAGATCCGGTGCCGGGAGCGCAGCTCCCGAGAAAAGCGGAGCTTTTCGAGTGGCCAAAGGCCAGGGATGGACTTTGGCCACGGGCTGCTGGCGGGCGACCGCACGGCTGCCCTCATCTGCTGTTTGGCAGGCCGCTGCCAAGTCCCGCGTTGTTCACCACGCCGGATACAGGTATCCCGACCGCATGGGACGCAGGCCGCCGAACAGGCCGCGTCGGAGAGGGACAACAACCGCGGCCGGCGCGACCGGAACGGCGGCCGGCACCACGGCCGGCGCATATCCCGCGGTGACTACCGTTGGGCCGAACACCGTTGGTCCAACGACGGTGGGGCCAAACACAGCCGGCGAGTAGCCGACGGTGCTGCCGTAGGCCGGTGCCGCCGCATAACTGGGTGCGTAAAAGGTGGTCCGTGCCATCGCTGCCGCGGGCGCAGCCACGACGCCGCTCGGCAGCGGCGACAACGCCAGCGGAGAGTAGCCCGAGTTACCGAGTGAGCTGGTGGGCACCGTCTCCACGACAGGCATGGCGACCGCGGCCATGGGCACTCCCTGGACCACCGGCGGTGAGAAAGCCGTCACCGCCGCGTAGTTGCCCACGGGGGAGTAATTCGCCACGTACGGCCCGGCCGCAGGTGCGAACATCGGCACCACGGGTCGGTAGACGACCGCTTGGGCATGGGCGGGAACGGCGACCGCCACCGTCGCGACCACGCCGAGGCTCGCCAGGATCACCTGCCGCGGCCGGAAACAGGAACGGGGCATGGGTGGCACTTCCGGAGAGGGGGCGGGAGTCAGTCCGTGCTGCGGAGGCCGGATACGATCGCCGACGACCAGCGCGGATGGTTTCAGAACGAATGGTTTTCGGCGGCGCGGGAGCCCAAGCCTCGAAAGCCCGGTCGGCGGGGCATGTCGCGGGTCTGCTTGTTGAATCCGCGTGACACTCGGAAGAATACGTCGCCTCATCCTCAGCCTGCAAACGTCTGGTCAGATCGTCGCGCGGTCTTCCCGGTCGGGGAGCCGTCACGTCCCCTTCCTTCGGGACAGCCGTCACCACCCCACCTGCGAGCCCTGCGTGGAACACCCCATTTCCCACGGCGCCGGTTCGGCAGCGGTGGATTCACCGTCGACCGTGATCCCCGCCGGCGCCTTCGCCGCGTTGCTGGTATCGCGTTGCCTGACGGTCGTCAACGACAACCTGCTGCGCTGGCTGGCGATCGGCCTGGGGAAGCGGGCTGCGGGCGCGGCAGGGACGGCGTTGGTGCTGACGATCGGCACCGCCGGTTTCGTGCTCCCATTCGTGATGCTGGCATGGTTGGCGGGGTGGCTCGCCGACCGCTACCCCAAGCGCACCGTGGTGATCTGGTGCAAGGTGGCGGAGGTCATGATCGTCGCCGCGGCCGCCGCGACAATGGCGTTCAACAGCCGGCCCGGTGGCGCGTTCGCCGGGTGGAGTGGAGCGGTGCCCGCCGCCGCAGCGCTGATCAGCGTCGCCGTGGCGGGCTGGCTGGCGAGCCTTCGCCTGGCGGCCCGGCCGGCCGCCGATCCGCACGCGCCGCCACCGTTCAATGCCCTCGGGCGCTCATGGGCCGACCTGCGCGATCTGTTCGCATCGCGTGAACTGCTCGCCGCCGGCGCCGGCATCGTCTTCTTCTGGGCGCTCGGCGCCGTGGCGCAGCTCAACGTCGATCAATACGTGGCGGAGGCGGGGGCGGTGTCGCAGGGGCAGGCGGTGCCGATGCTGCTGGCTCTGGTGGTGGGGATCGGGCTGGGCAGCGTGGTCGCCGGCCGGCTCTCCGGCGGAGGGGTGAACCTCGGATTGGTGCCTGTCGGGGGGCTGCTCATGGCGGCCGCCTCGCTGGCCCTCGCGCTCGGGCCGACCACGATCTTCACCGCGGCCGGCACCCGACCGTTCGCCTGGTGGTGGGCGGCGGGGCAGCTCGGCCTACTCGGCTTCGGGGCCGGGATGTTCGATGTCCCGCTCGAGGCGCACTACCAGGACCGCGCGCCGGAACAGCGCCGCGGCGGCCTCCTCGCGGGACTCAACCTCCTCACGTTCGCCGGCATGATGGTCGCGTCGCTGCTCTACGGCCTCCTCCGGGCCCCCGCCGATCAAGCGGCCGGCACCCTTCCCGCCGGGCTGTGGCTCCTGCTCGGCACGGTGATCCTCATCGGCTGCCAGGCGGCCCTGATGGCTCCGGCGATGATCGGCTCGATCTCCGAGGCGGTGCCCCGGGCGGGCCTGTCGGGGGCCAACGGTGTCTTCGCCCTCGTCAGTCTCGCGGCGACGCTGGCGGGAATGGCGGCGGGCAACTTCCTCTCCGACGACTCCAGCGCCGCGGCCTCCCACGCGGCCACCGCCGCGGCGGCTGCCGTGCCGCTCGTCTCGGCCCGGGGGGTGTTCGGGATCTTCGCCCTCCTTTCGGCCGTCGCGGCGGCGGTGGCGGTGTGGTGCGCCCCGCGCGCGACGCTGCGGATGGTGGTGTCGAGCATCGTGCATTCGTTCTACCGGTACCGGGTCGAAAACGCCGGCGCCATGCCGCCGACGGGGCCGGTCGTGGTGGTCGCCAACCATGTGTCGTGGCTGGATGGATTCCTCGTCACGCTCGCCTCACCCCGCCCGATCCGCATGGTGGTCTACGGCCCCAACATCCGCGGCCGATTCCTGCGGATGCTCGCCGACCAGTGGCGCTTCATCCTTTTCGATCCGCGTCCCAAATCGATCGGCACCGCCCTGAAGACGATGCAGGCCGGCCTCCGTGACGGCGACGTCGTGGGGATCTTCTCCGAGGGGGGCATCGCCCGGACGGGGCAGGTGCTCGGTTTCAAACGTGGTCTCGGCTGGCTGCTCGAGCGGGTCGACGCACCGATCCAACCCCTCTCGATCGACGGCCTCTGGGGCAGCCGGTTCTCCTTCTCCGAGGGGCGCTTCTTCGGCACCAAGCGATCCAGCCGCTGGCACCGTCCGGTGACCCTCACCTTCGGTCAGCCATTGCCGGTCGGCGTGGCGCCCGAGATCGCGCGCCTCACGCTGCAGGAACTGGCAGCCACTGCGGTCCGGCGGCGGCTCGTGGCGGAGTCGGCGGCGACGGTCGCCCGGGGAGGCGTTGGGTTCGATCGCGCGGCGCTGCGCGCGACGGCCGAGGCTTTCGACGGCGCGTGCCTCGTGAAGGCGGCCGACGTGCTCGTGTCGAGCCTTGAGCCCGACGATCCGCTCGGCCGCGCGCTCGGGCCGGACGCCGCTGACCTGCTCGGGATCCGCGCGATCGCCGCCGCACCGGGGCTGGATGTCGGACGACTGGCGGCGACGCTGCGGGAGCATGCGGCCACGATCTGGTTGGCCACGGCGGAGCAGGTCGAGGCACTCGCGACCATGCCCGAAACCGTCACCCTTCCGGCCGGTCTCGATGCGATCGTGATCCCGATCGCCGATCCGGCCGACCACGACCGTGCGCGGGGGGCGGCGGGCGGATTCGCGCGCCGCTACCGCATCGAGCCGGTCACCGCCTCCGCCGTCGCCGGAGGGCAGGCGCTGGTCGCGATGAATACCCCGCCCGGCCGCGTGCCGGCCGGCCACGACGTGCCCCTCCGGCCGGAATCACTCGGTCGGGTGGTCAACGGCGCCGTGGTCTGGCCCGAGGGACGATGGCGTGCCTCCCTCGGCCTTCGGGCGATCGCCGGTGCCGGTGCCGACGAGCGGCGCAGCCTCGTCATCGGAGCGATGCTCCCCCGCAGTGGCGACGGGCCGCCGCCGGCAGAGCCAGCGTCGCTCCTTCTCGACGCCGGCCTCGCGATCGATGCCGATGGCTTCCTCGTGGCGGCGTCCGGACCGCGGCTTGGTGACGCGCCACCGGTGAGGTACATTGAGTGACCTCGTCCGCGTCGCTCGGCGACCGCGACGTTGGGCACCCCTAGCTCAATTGGATAGAGCATCGGTCTACGGAACCGAAGGTTGCAGGTTCGAGCCCTGCGGGGTGTATTCGGTCGGCTGCCGGTGCCCGCCTGCTGGGGATGAACGCCGGGGATGAACGCTGGGGATGAACGCTGGGGATGAACGTAAAACACTGGCGTCACGGCTGGCGGCTGGCCGACTGGGCGTGGGTTCCGCTGGGTTTCTGAGCCGGCGTTGGGCCCTGAGCTGCTGAGCCATTGGGCTCTTTCCATTGGTCTCTGGGCCCTGTTTGGGCTTGGGCCACCCTGCTGGAAGTCGCTACGCTCTGTCCATGCGCGCCGCTGGAGTGGAGACCGCCGGTGAGGGAGTGCCGGTCGCCCGGCCAGCAGTGGCCCCGGCCACCCCCTGTCGCGTCGTCGGATTCGATCCCGGGCTCGACGTCACCGGCTACGGCGTGGTGGAGTGTGGCCGGGATGGTGTCCGGCTCGTCGAGGCGGGCACCGTCCGGTCGCGTGGCACCTCGATCGAGGATCGCCTGGTGACCATCCACTCCGGGGTGCGCGAGGTGATCGACGAGCTGCGGCCGCACGCCATGGCGGTCGAGCAGCTGTTCGTCCACAGCCGCTATCCGCGCACGGCAATCCTCATGGGCCATGCCCGCGGCGTGATCTGCCTCGCGGCCGCCCAGGCGTCGCTCGTCGTCACCCACTATCCACCCGCCCGCGTCAAGCGGCTGTTGACGGGAAGCGGTCGGGCCGACAAGGGGCAGATGCAGCGCGCCGTGCAGCGGGAATTGGGACTGCCCGCCCTGCCGGAGCCGGCGGACGCGGCCGATGCGCTGGCGGTGGCGATCACGGATTGGCATCTGCGGCTGCGGCTCTCCCCCGCGGCGGCTGCCCTCGGGGGAACGCGGCGTCGATGATCAAACGACTCACCGGTGTCTTGCAACGTGTCGACCCGTCGACCATCGACCTGGCCGTGGGGCCGGTCGTGCACGAGCTGCTCATCCCGGACATGGTGCGGCGCGAACTCCAGGGCCAGACCGGCAGCACCGTCACGCTCCACACGCTGGAGTTTCTCGAGGGCACCCCGGGTCGGGGGAACCTGGTGCCCCGGCTGGTCGGCTTCCTCTCGGAGGTCGAACGGGAGTTCTTCGACCTGATCTGCGAGGTCGACGGCGTCGGCGTCCGCAAAGCCCTCCGGGCGATGGTCAGGCCGGTCGGCGAGATCGCCACCGCGATCGAGGAGCAGGATGCCTCGACGCTGGCGACCCTCCCCGGGATCGGCGCCGCGACCGCCGAGCGGATGATCGCCAAGCTCCGCCGGCGGATGCCGAAGTTCGCGCTCGCGGTCCAGCGGGTGGTGCCGGTGGGCAGCCCGGCGGCCGCCGACATCCTCACCGAGACCTTTTCCGTCCTCCGGTCGATCGGCCATTCCGAGGCCGACGCCCGTCGCCTGGTGGACGGCCTCCGCGCCGCGAAGAAGCCCTGGAAGGATCCCCAGGAGGCACTCGAGGCGATCTACCGGCAGGGGCAGCGGCCGAAGTGACTGCGGAGGCGCCCTCCCCGGGGGACCGACGGGCTGTTTTTGCCCCGGCTGGTAGTCTCGAAGCGGAAGCAGTGTTCCCGGCGGGAGGAGAGGGATGAGCAGATCCAGCCGTGAGGCGACGGTGCGGCCCGAGACCCCGTCCGAGTCAGCCAGCGCTGCCGGAGCCACCGAGGGTGATGACCGCGATCTCCGTCCGCAGCGGATGGCGGAGATGGTCGGCCAGCGCGAGGTCCATGAGCGGATCTCGATCGCGGTCGATGCCGCCCGCAAGCGCGGCGATGTCCTCGGCCACATCCTCCTCGACGGCCCACCGGGACTCGGCAAGACGACCTTCGCCACCTGCATCCCCCGCGAACTCGGCACCACGGTGCAGATCGCCAGCGGCGCCGCGCTGTCGGCGCCGAAGGACCTCATGCCCTACCTCACCAACGCCGCCGAGGGCTCGGTGCTGTTCATCGACGAGATCCACCGCCTGCCGATCGCCGTGGAGGAGTTCCTTTATCCGGCGATGGAGGATTTCCGGGTCGATTTCACCTGGGGCGAGGGGGTGTCGGCGCGGACGATCAACATGCCCTTGCGCCCGTTCACCCTGGTCGGCGCCACGACGCGTGCCGGACTGATCTCGGCGCCGCTGCGCGACCGGTTCCAGATGCGTGAGCACCTCGACTTCTATTCGGTGGACGAACTGGCGGAGATCGTCCGCCGTTCCGCCGGCCGCCTCGGGATGCCGATGGACGACACGAGCGCCGACGAGATCGCGCGCCGCAGCCGGGGGACGCCGCGGTTGGCCAACAACCGGCTGCGGTGGATCCGCGACTACTCCACGAGCCGGGCCGCCGGCCGCCTCGACGTCGAGATCACGCGACGCGCGCTCGACATGCAGGGAATCGACATCATCGGGCTCGATGCCTTCGATCGCCGTTACCTGGAGACGATCCACCGGGTGTTCGCCGGCGGTCCGGTGGGGATCGAGGCGATCGCCCACACCATGAGTAGCGCCGCCGACACGCTGGAATCGGATGTCGAGCCGTTTCTCCTCCGTTGCGAACTGGTGATCCGGACGCCGCGGGGGCGCCAGCTCACGCCCCGGGGGGAGGAGCATCTCGGGGTGCCACCTCGGGCCGGGGGGCAGCCGCGTCTGTTCTGACGGCCCGGGATGCCGGTGTGGGCGACCCCCGCAGACGGGCCCCGGGCGGTTTCAGCCGGGTTCACAGGCCCGGTTTGACCCACGAGGCCCTCCGTCACTACAGTACGCGATTCGCCATCCCGTTCCGCAGGTCAGGTCAGGTGTGTCATGGCCGTACCCAAACGCCGTCAGTCGAATCAGAAGACCCGCTCGCGGCGGGCCCACGATTTTCTCGTGCCCAGGCAGTTGACGTTCTGTTCAAACTGCGGGAAGGCTGTGCCCACGCATCGCGTGTGTGGTGCCTGTGGCCACTACATGGGCAAAGCGGTCGTCAAGTCCGGGGAATGAGGCGTTGGCACGCCCCTCTGACAACACTCCCCGACACTCGCCCCAACACGGCGTTCAAGCCGGTGGCCGACCGCAGCATGGCGGCGAGGCGACCGATCAGGCTGGCCCCGGTTCGCGGTGCGTCGCTGATCCTGCGGCGGACGCTGCTGTCGCGACCGGATCGGCCTTGGTGTTTCCCGGTCAGGGTTCGCAGTCGGTGGGGATGCTGGGGCCGTGGTGCGACGTGCCCGCCGCCGTCGATCTCTTCGACCGCGCCAGCGTGATCCTCGGGTACGACCTCGCGGAGGTCTGTCGCAGCGGGCCCGCGGCGCGGCTCGATGCCACTGCGGTCAGCCAGCCGGCGATTCTCGTCACGAGTCTGGCAGCGCTCGAGGTGCTGCGGCACCGGCCCGCAGGCGTGCCCGCCGACATCCGTGTGGTCGCCGGCCTCTCGCTCGGTGAATACACGGCGCTCGTCTTCGCGGGGGCGATCGGATTCGACGACGCGGTCCGCCTCGTGGATGCGCGCGGTCGGGCGATGCAGGAGTGCGCCAATGCGGCTCCCGGTGGCATGGTGGCAGTCCTCGGACTCGACCGGGAGCGGATCGCGGCGCTGTGCGTGGCCAGCCGCGGCGACGACGTGCTCGAGGTCGCCAACGTGCTCTGTCCGGGTAACGTCGTGGTGAGCGGCGATCGCGGTGCCTGTGAGCGGCTCGCCGAGGCGGCGACCGCCGCCGGGGCGATGAAATGCGTCCGTCTCGAGGTGGCGGGCGCGTTTCACACCCGCCTGATGGCCCCCGCGCGGGCACGGCTCACCGCCGCACTCGAGGCGGCCGACATCCGGCCGCCGCACGTGCCGGTGATCAGCAACGTCGATGCCCGGCCGCACGTCGATCCGGGCGAGATCCGCGACTTGCTGGCCCGTCAGTTGGTCGGTGTGGTGGAGTGGCAGGCGTCGATGGAGTTCTTGCTCGCCGCTGGCGTGCGCTCGATGGTCGAGGTGGGGCCTGGTCGGGTGTTGCGGGGATTGATGAAGCGGATCGACCGCACCGTGAAGGTGGCCGGCGTCTACGACTGATTGTTCGGGGCCGGTTGCGCCGGGGCGCCCGGCCGCAGGTGGACCACGGGAGAGATCTCCATGGCGGAAGAAACAGGCCCCCAGCACCCCCGCGTCCGGGTCGACCTGTCCGGCCAGGTGGCCGTGGTCACCGGGGCTTCGCAGGGCATCGGCCGGGCGATCGCCGAAACGCTCGCGGCGAACGGTGCGACCGTGGCCCTTGTCGCCCGCTCGGCTGCCCGCCTCGACGAGGTCACGGCGGCAATCCGGGCCGCCGGCGGGCGTGCGGAACCCCATCCCTGCGACGTGTCTCAGTCGGCCGAGGTGACGGCGGTGGTGGAGCGGATCCACGCCTCGCTCGGCCGGTTCGTCATCCTCGTCAACAACGCGGGGGTGTCCCGCGACACGCTCCTCCCCCGGATGAGCGACGAGGAGTGGGACGAGGTGCTCTCCACGAATCTGCGCGGGCCCTTCCTCTTCATGCGGGCGGTGAGCCGGCCGATGATGCAGCAGCGCTACGGTCGGATCGTCAACGTCGCGAGCGTGTCGGGGCTGATCGGCAATCCCGGCCAGGCGAACTATTCCGCTTCCAAGGCCGGCCTGGTCGGCATGACACGAACGGTCGCCAAAGAGTTGGCCGGACGAAAGATCACGGTGAACGCCGTCGCCCCCGGCTTCATCGCCAGCGACATGACCGCCGCCCTCGGCCCGGCCCTGCTCGACGAGGTCAAGAAGCGGGTCCCCGCCAAACGGCTCGGGGAGGCATGGGAGGTGGCCGAGGCGGTGCTGTTTCTGGTTGCACCGGCATCGGCATACATCACGGCCCAGGTCCTTACCGTGGATGGCGGGTTGATCGGCTGACGATCGGGCCGCCGACGATCCGCAGCCGCTGACCGCCGTCGGCCCGGACGCCGACACGAGCCCCGTTGACGAACGGGAATTCCGGCGCCGGCGGCAACGCCGATTGAAAAGGCCCTTTCGCCGGTAATCTCCCTGGTTCCAACAGGGGGGATGTGGATGATGTGCCCCGGACTGGACACTCTCCGGGGCCAGCCGGTATATCATCGCGGGTGTTCGACCATGGCCCCGACCGTATCGACGGCGCGGGGACCGGGTCGCCCGGCCCGCGGACGGACATGCCGGCCCATACCGGCCACGTTTCGAACCGCCAGTCAATCGGCTCGCCAGGAGGATTCACGGTGGCTTCCGTCCAAGAACGGGTGATCGACATCGTCGCATCGCAACTCGGTGTCAGTAAGGAGCAGATCACCCCCCAGACCTCCTTCATCAACGATCTCGGTGCCGACTCGCTCGACACGGTGGAGTTGGTGATGGAACTCGAGGAGGAGTTCGAGATCAACATCCCCGACGATGCCGCCGAGAAGATCCAAACAGTGGGGCAGGCGGTGGAGTTCATCGAGAAGCACCAGGCTTGATCGAGAATCACCAGGCGTGACGGTCTGTGCCGGGCGTGCCCGGTCGCCATCAGCCGTTCGTGGGCGATTCGCGGGCACGTTGCGGTCGAGCAGTGCAGGCTGAGGGTGGTGCCTTCGTTGGCGCACGGGGATCGTGGGGCGGCGCGTACGGCAGACCGCACTCCTGGCGTGGGAAGCGTGCCCAAGCGACCTGTTTTCATTCCGGCGCGGCTCGACTTCCGTGCCGAACGCCGGGAGCAGGGACACGCCGATCGGAGGCGTCGGAAAAGTCGACCCACACGGCCCTCCGGTTCCTGGCTTCATCCAACCATGCCAGCCTCGTGACGGCGGACGCGCGGGGCATCGATGGACATCAGTGGGCATCGTCCCGGGAGACGCCATGAAGCGGCGGGTAGTGGTGACGGGGGTCGGCGTGGTGACCTCCCTGGGGCGTTCCATCGAGACGTTCTGGGAGCGATTGCTGCGGGGCGACAGCGGTGTGGGACCGATCACCCTGTTCGACGTCAGCGGCTACCGCGTGCAGTTCGGAGGCCAGGTGCCCTGGAACGGCGAGGAAGAGGGCATCGCCAATCCCAAGGAATTGAGGCGCCTCGATCGCTTCACGCAGTTCGCGATGGCCTCGGCGGCCGATGCCGTCGGCGATGCGGGAATCGACTTCGCCGCCGAGGATCCCTACCGGTGTGGTGTGGTGATCGGTTCGGGGATCGGCGGTCTGTCGGAATTCGAGGCCCAGCACGAGCGGCTGCTCACCAAGGGCATCGACAAGGTCTCCCCGTTCACGATCCCCAAGCTGATGGTCAATTCCGCCAGCGGGCACGTCTCGAGCATGTACGGGATCAAGGGTCCGAACTTCGCCGTCGCCACGGCCTGTGCGAGCGCCGGAAATGCGATCGGCGAGGCCCTGCGGGCGATCCAGACCGGTGACGCCGACGTGATGATCACCGGGGGCAGCGAGGCCGCGCTCACCCCGATGGGGCTGGCCGGCTTCCAGAACATGCGGGCACTCTCCTTCCGCACCGATGCCCCGCAGGCCGCCAGCCGTCCCTTCGACCGTGACCGCGACGGCTTCGTGCTCGCCGAGGGGGCGGGGGTCGTCGTCATCGAGGAGTATGAGCACGCCCGGAAGCGCGGCGCACGGATCCACGGGGAACTCAAGGGTTACGGTGCCAGCGGCGATGCCGGCCACATCACGCAGCCCGACGAGGAGGGTCGCGGAGCCGCCCGGGCGATGCGCAAGGCCCTCGACGATGCCGAACTCCCGCCCGACGCCGTCGACTACATCAACGCCCATGGAACGAGCACGCCCCTCGGCGACAGGGCCGAGACCGTCGCCATGAAGCAGGTCTTCGGTGCGCATGCCCACCGGCTGCTGGTGTCGAGCACCAAGAGCCAGCTCGGCCACACGCTCGGTGCCAGCGGTGGCATCGAGCTGATCGCCTGCGCCCTGACAATCGGCCGCGGCGTGATCGCCCCGACGATCAACCTGGAGAATCCCGATCCGGAGTGCGACCTTGACTACGTCCCCAACACCGCCCGCCAGGCACGGGTGCGGGTGGCGATGAGCAACAGTTTCGGGTTTGGCGGGCACAACGCCTCGTTGGTGCTCGCCGAGGTGTGACGTTCCGGCCGTGCTGTCGGTAGCCCGTGTGCTGCCGATCGCCGCCGGCGGAGGTCCCGTTGATGTCTCCACTCCGTGCCGGAGTCTGGTTGAACGTCGTCTGCTGCCTCTGCGCGGCGGCACGGGGCGAGCCCCCCCTGCCCGCGTCCGCCGGCCAGGTGTGGCGGGAGCACGACATCAGCCCGTTCACCGCCACGGCGGGGGCCGGGAGTCAGCGGCATGTGGTCGATTGGATTCTCCAGGACACGGGGTACGCCGCCTGGCATGGCGATGTGGTGGCCTCGCTCTCGGCGGATGCGGCCGCTGTGCGCTGCTTCCACCAGCCTGCGTTGCAGGAGCGGGTCGCGGAACTGGTCGGCCGTTTCGTGACCGGGGTCGCGGTGCCCCACCGCTTCGCCATTCGGGTCGTCGGCGTCGGCGATCCGGGATGGCGGCTGTCGGCGCGTGGGTTGCTCCAGCCGATCTCCGCCGCCACGCCCGGTGTGCAGGCCTGGATCCTGTCCCGCGAGGAGGCGGCGGTGCTCCTGGGCACACTGCGCCAGCGGCGGGACTTCACCGAACTGCCCACCGGTCCGGTGCTCGCCGCCAACGGCGTGCCGGCCGTCGTGTCCGGGGGTCGATCGCGGCAGTACATGAGGGATGTCGCCCCCCGCCCCGATCTGTGGCCGGGGTGGGAGCCGCTCCCCGCCCGATGTGACGAGGGGTTCGCGATCGACGTCCAGCCGCTCCTCTCCAGCGATCAGGCGGCGGTGGACGCCGTGATCCGCTGCCGGATCGACCAGGTGGAGCGCATGGCACCCCTGCCGATGGTCCTGCCGACGGGTGGGGGGCAGCGACTCCAGATCGAGGTGCCCCAGATCGCGGCCGTCCGGGTGGGAGAGCGGTTTCGCTGGCCGGCGTCACGGGTGCTGGTCGTGGGCCTGGGGTTGGTGCCGTGGCCCGTCCCAGCGCAGAATGCGACGTCAGGCGGGACTGCGGTCGCCACGCGCACCGACGTCATCGTGTTCGTCGAACCCCGGTTGCGTGGCCCGTCCTGACGGGCACGAGTCGGCCGCCGCCCTGCCTCCGTCCCCCGTCCTGCCTCCGTCCACCGCCCCGCCTCCGTCCACCGCCCCGCCCCGCCCCCGTGCCAGGATTTCCCCGATGCCGGTGACTGCAGCGCGTCGTGTCGTGGTCACCGGTATGGGGGTGGTGTGCCCGCTGGGGCTCTCCGTCGCCGACCTGATGGCGGGCCTGCGTGGCGGCCGCAGCGCTGTCGGGCCGATCACCTCGTTCTGCACCGATGGGTTGCCTCTGCACCACGCCGCAGAGGCCGGCGCGTTCACCGGCGAGATCGACAACTTCGGGCCGCTCGAGCCGGAGACGAAGAAGGCGATCCGCAAAGGGCTCAAGGTGATGTGCCGCGAGAGCCAGATGGCGGTCGCGGCGGCCCAGCGTGCGCTGCACGACTCCGGCCTGGTCGGTGGGCAGCATGCACCGGAGCGTTTCGGCTGCGTGTTCGGCTCCGACTACATGCTCACGCTGCCGGAGGATTTCACGGCCGGGGTCGCTCGGTGCAGCGGTGCGGATGGCAGGTTCGAATTCGGACGCTGGGCGGGCGCCGGAATGCCGGCGCTCAATCCGCTGTGGCTGCTGAAGTACCTGCCCAACATGCCTGCCAGCCACATCGCCATCTACAACGACCTCCGCGGTCCGAGCAATTCGATCACGATCCGTGAGGCGAGCGGCCACCTGGCGATCGGCGAGGCCACCATGACGATTCAGCGTGGGGCGGCCGACATCATGCTCGCCGGCGCCACGGGCACGCGCGTCCATCCCATGAAGACCGTCCACGCATTGCAGTCGGAGCAGGTCGCCATCGGCCCGGACGATCCAGCGGCCTGGAGCCGCCCGTTCGATCTGCACCGTCGCGGAATGGTCCTCGGGGAGGGGGCCGCGGTGCTGGTGCTCGAGGAACTCGACCATGCCCGTCGTCGTGGGGCGACAATCCACGGCGAGGTGCTCGGCCATGCCGCTCGGCAGGCGAGCGACCGGCTCGGCCTCGGTCTCAAGCGGCAGGCGTTGTCGATGGCGCTCGGAAGGGCGCTCGAGACCGCGGGCCGCACGCCGGCCCGGCTCGGGCACGTGCACGCCCACGGACTGAGCACGGTGGGCGGTGACCGTGACGAGGCGCAAGCCCTGGCCGACGTCTGTGGCGCGGAGGCGAACCGCTTGCCGGTGGTCGCCGCCAAGGCGCATTACGGCAACCTCGGTGCCGCCAGTGGCATCGTGGAGTGCATGGCCAGCCTGGTCGCCCTGCGGGATGGCCGGCTGTTTCCGCTGCTCAACTACGCCACACCCGATCCGAGTTGTCCGATCCGCGCGGCCGCGGCGGGGGATCCGGCGGGCGAGGCGTTCGTGTCGTTGTCCGTGACGCCTCAGGGGCAGGCGGCCGCTGTGGTGATGGGCATGTGCACCGACGGTCCAGCCTGCTGAGTAATCGCGTTGGGGGCGGTGGTTCCAACGACGCGACTGTGGCGGAGGGCTTCGTGGCCCCACGCGAGTGGTATGCCGCTGCTTGACAGTGGACAGCGACAGCCTTACCCTTTGCGGGTTGTGTCAGCGGGCGGCTGCTGGCCTGGGTGTCGGGTGTTGCTTCCAGAAAACCCCGCCGCAGAACGATGGTTCGGCGGGGTTCCGGAGGCGCTGTGCACACGTGCATGTGTCGTCCAGTGGGCGACAGGTTGCCGATGCGCACGGCGTCAAAACGGCGTTCGTCGTTCGAACGTGGAGCTCGTCGGCCCCTTGGTCGGGCCGCTCCGTGTCGGATGCCGTGTCAGTCCCGGGAGTCCGGTGCTTCCCGGGATTCCGGGGAGCACGGTTGGCCGGGGAGCACGGTTGGCCGGGGACCACGGTTGGCCGGGGACCACGGTTGGCCGGGGACCACGGTTGGCCGGTGCGACGGAAGCGACCCTGAGCGATCCATGAAGCCAGAAGAAATCCTCCGCATCGTCGATGCGATCCATCGCGACAAGAACATCGACAAGGAGATCGTCTTCCAGGCGATCGAGGCGGCGCTCGTCACCGCGCTGTTGCGGCAGTACGGCGAGGAGTCGCAGGTTGTCATCGCGATCGACCGCACCGATGGGCGTCTCACGGGCACCCGCGATGGGGTCGACATCGACACCCAGGAGCTGTCCGGTCGGATCGGCGCCCAGACGGCCAAGCAGGTGATCATCCAGAAGATCCGCGAGGCCGAGCGCGACGCGATCCACGACGAGTTCGAGGAGCAGATCGGCCAGATGGTCTCGGGGGTGGTGAGCCGGTTCGAGGGGGCGACCGCCACGGTCACTCTGGGTGCCACCGAGGCAATTCTCCCGCGGAGCGAGCAGATCCCCGGGGAGTCGTTCCATCCCAACGAGCGGATCCGGGCGACGATCTTCGAGGTCCGCAAGGTCGGCAGCCGGGTGAAGATCATCCTCTCGCGGATCCGGCCGCAGTTGGTGCAGCGGCTCTTCGAGCAGGAGATCCCCGAGATCGCCGACGGTGTCATCGAGATCCGCGCGATCTCGCGTGAGCCGGGCTACCGCAGCAAGGTTGCCGTCATCAGTTCCGACGCCCGCGTCGATTGCGTCGGCGCGTGTGTCGGGGTGCGCGGCAATCGCATCAAGAACATCGTCGAGGAGCTTGGCGGCGAGCGGATCGACATCGTCCGGTGGAGCGACGATCTCCAGGTTCTCGTGCCCAATGCGCTGCAGCCCGCCGAGGTGGACGAGGTGATCCTCTGCCAGATGCTCGGGCGCGGTATCGTGCTCGTGCAGGAGGATCAGCTCTCGCTGGCGATCGGCCGTCGC
>SXWA01000025.1 GCA_005791575.1 Planctomycetaceae bacterium | reverse complement strand
CCGCCGAGCCCGCACTGAAGCATCATGAAGCCCATCTGGGCATTCGTCGAAAACGCAAGCGAACGCTTCACGCTCGTCTGCGAGAGCATCACGACGCCACCGAGGAGCGCGGTGATCGCGCCGATCATCGCCAGCAGGCTAAGAGCGGCGGGCGAGAGCACCAGCAGCGGGCTGAGCCGGATCACGAGAAACCCTCCGGCATTGATAATGCCAGCGTGCATCAGGGCGGAAACCGGCGTGGGCGCCTCCATCGTATCGGGCAGCCAGCTGTGAAATGGAAACTGGGCCGACTTAGTCATCGCCGCCAGGACAAACAGGCTTCCGATGGCCCAGATCATCATCGAGTTCGGTGCCGGCTGCTCCCGCAGGGCCACGGCCTTGGCGAACAGGTCGGTGTAGTCGAAGCTGCCGAAGCTGACATACGTCACCGCCAAGGCGGCGATCAGAAAGGCGTTGCCGAGCAGACTGATGAGGAGTTTTTTCCGTGCGGCCCAGAGGGCCCAGGACCGATGGCGGTGGTGGCAGAGGAGTTCATGGAGGCCGAGGTCTGCGAAGAGCCAGGCGGCAGCGAACAGGAGCAGGTTACGGGAGGTGACCAGCAGGAACACCGCGCCGAGCGTGAAGAGCATCCAGCACAGGAATCGCCCCTGCTCGCGATCGCCGTCCAGATAGCGGACCGCGTACCGGCAGATGACCGCACCGATGAAACTGATCAGCAGCAGCATGATCGCTGCGAGGTCGTCGAAGTACACGCCGAAGTTGAGGGCGGGCAGGCCGGGCACAACCGCCAAGCGAACGTCGATCGGCCCTCTGACGGCGAGCCCCACGGCGACGACGACAGCAAACGCCGCAGCCGCCACGGTCGCGGTTTCGGCCAGCCGTCGCATGAGATCGAGGTGTTCGTTCGCCCAGCCCCGAAGGATCAGGCCAGCGGCCAGCAGCATGAGTGCGGGAGCGGTGATCGTCCAGGCATACAAGCTGTCCATTGGAGCGAATCCATTCACAATGAGCTCGAGAATGTCAGATTGGCGTGTCAAGATACTCGCGAATGGAGATTATTGCCATTCGCCGGCCCTGCCGAAAACCGTCCAGAGCGACGCCGGATGCGGGCCGCCTGAGGAGACGTTCCATCCGTGGTTTTTTCGGTTGGAGCCGCAGCCCACCGCAGGAGAGGCCCTCTACGCCGATGATCTGTGCGGCACCTGCCTTGTCCTCATGACAGTCGAGGGCGAGGAGGCAGGGAGATGGGGCCAGAGACGATGGTGAGATGTCCACAGGCGGTGGTGGGTGGAACGGACGAAGGGCCTGGCCCCCCCGGCGAAGCCCTCCAAGGCGCTCAAGACGGCGATCGCGGGGGAGAGCCGCAAGAAGCCGGCGGCGAAACGCTCCGGACGGAAGTGATCCCGCCGTGGCCCGGCGGTCGGTGGAAGGCGTCATCCATGACGCGAAAGGCCGCGGGCCGGACGGCGAACACCTTGGCAGAAGGGAAACGCCCCGAAGGAGCCGAGGTTCTTCGGGGGTGACGGAGGCCGCTTCCGGCGGCGACGCGCTTCCCCGTCGGGCTGCTAGCAGCCCGTGGCCAAAGTCCATCCCTGGCCTTTGGCCAATTGAAAAGCTGCGCTTTTCACGGGAGCTGCGCTCCCGGCACCTCATCCGTGAGGTGCAGCAGGCTGTTTGTCTTGACGAATTGCTGGAGCGCCTGGACGTAGTCCTGCTTCGGTTGATCGATGGCGGTCAGCCGTTGGGCCATCGGCTCGATTCTCTTCCGCTCGCCATCGAGCAGAAGGCCGCGAAGGTACGTCATGCACCAGAAGGTCCGCTCCCTGCGACCGATGCCCGACGCGATGTCGGACACGTACGCCTCGAGATCCCGCTTCAGTTTTTCCAGCTTGCGTGTCTTCATGCCGCGAAGCCTGAAGAAGATACAGGTCTGGCACAAGATCCGCTTGACGTAGTAGCACTAGCTCGGCACGAACAACGAAAACTCGTCGACCGGCCGGTAACCCATCCTGGCGTACGAGGGGCAGCCATCGGCGGTCGCATGGAGGGCGGTTCGCGTGATCCCGGTTTCTCTCGTCGCGCTCTCGAGACAGCGACGCATGACGAGTTCGGCGAGGCCTCGGCGGCGATGGGCCGTCGCCGTGGTCACGAAGGCGACGTAGAGGACGCCATCGAGCGGCACGGCGAAGGCGGTCGCGACGGGATGACCAGCCACGATCGCGTTGTGCCCGTAGAGCGGCGTCCGCCACAGGGCATCACCTGCGACGGCATCGCGCACCCACTCGGTCGAGATGCCGTAGGCGACGGCATTCAGGTCTGCGAGGGCGAGCCTGCCCCGCTCGTCGTCGATGCGGCGGGTTTCCACCTCCGGCAGCGGGCGGGCCGGTGGCGTGAGTGCTTCGGCGACCATGCCGACGACGGCAAACGCCTTGGTGAGCCCGAGGCGTGACAGCGTCTCGGGAGCGCCATCACCCAGCCATTGCCGGCTGCCGGCGAAGAACCACGGCCTGTGCTCGCGTCCGAAATACGCGATCGCCGCGCTTGCGCCAGCGGCGAGTTCCGCCGGGGAGGACACGGGGGCGGTGAGCAGTGCCGCATTCATGAGGTACCACGGAGAACGTGCGTTCGCGACGCGGATGCCCTCCATGTCGACGACCTCGCCAACGCCGGCCGCACGCGCATACAGCGCCCAGGCCGCGCTGAACTGCTCGTGAGACTCCCTCACTTCGGTCTGGCCGGCCATGCGTCACGCCTCCGTCATGGAAGGGCCCGGGCTGGATCGATCATCGAACGCCGCCCTCCCGCATCGCGAGGATCAGCCCGTCGCGAAGGACGCCGATGAGCTGCTGCCGGAAGTCGGGGAGTGCCTCGAGGGGTGACCTTCCCCCACGAATGGCACCATGTTTTAGGTTCTTCCGCGCTTTCAGTGGCACGGTAGCTGAGGCCTGAGGTCGAGCCGTCCGCAATAGAAGAGGATACGAGTGCGGTAGTTCCCGAAGGACCGGAACCCGCGGGCCGCGTACTTCAGTGCCTGCATGACGCTATTGAAGCCCTCACTGGTGGCATTGGTGATGCGGTAGAGGAAGTAGCTCAGGAGGTTCGGCAGAGAGCCATGACCGAAAGTCGTGTTCGATGAGCGCATGAAAAAAGGCGGCGTATCCTGCTGGGGCTATCACCCCACCAGCCGCCCCACGTTGGGGCAAAAGGATACGCCACCATGCGAGGATTTACGGTTCGCGGTTCGGAAAGTCCAGGATCGAGAGCGAAGGGCGTACGGTCGTCGCCCGAAGGCGCGGAGCCGATCGACGAGATCGTGGAGAGCGGGCGGAGCCCGCTCGACTCGATCGTCCGTGACGGAGCGAGGCGGATGCTGCAGGCAGCCTTGGAGAGCGCGGTGGACGCCTTCCTCGAGGAGCATTCGGTGCTGCTCGACGAGTGTGGCCGCCGTCGCGTCGTTCGCAACGGCTACCTGCCGACCCGGGAGATCGCGACCGGCGCCGGCATCTTGGAGGTGAGCCAGCCACGAGTCCGCGACAAGGCGTCGATCGGCGACGAGCGGATCGTCTTCTCGTCAAAGATCCTTCCCCCGTACCTGCGGAAGAGCCGGTCGATGGAGGAGCTCATTCCCTGGCTCTACCTCAAGGGTGTCTCGACCGGCGACTTCGGGCAGGCGCTCGAATCCCTCATCGGGCCGTCGGCGAAGGGCTTCAGTCCGAATGTGATCGTTCGGCTCAAGGAGCGATGGGGCGGGGAATACGACGAGTGGAGCCGCCGCGACCTCACCGGCAAGCAGTACGTCTACGTCTGGGCGGATGGGATCCACGTGCGAATCCGCCTGGAGGATCCGGCCAATCCGAAGCAGTGCCTGCTCGTCGTCATGGGGGCCACGGCCGACGGCCAGAAGGAATTGATCGCCGTCATCGACGGCGTCCGCGAGAGCAAACAGAGCTGGCTCGAACTGCTCCTCGACCTCAGAGCAGAACGCCGCCTGATTCAGTCCTCACGAACACAACATTTGACAATAGCTCTCCGGCCGCCGCTAGTTCCGGTTGTGTACGAGACGGGACAATCCCCTCAGGGAGCGTTCCGGTGGGCCAACAACCCCGTCCCTCACCATGAGGGGACGGAACGGCTTCCTCCACCTGAACTTCGGCGCGGCGACGCGCCGCGACTCCTTGAGCGTGGAGCCCCCCGCCGTGGTCTGCGTGGCCGGGTGCCCCAGAATCGTGCTCGGGGGCAGGTTGCCGCTGGTCGCCACGTCTGCGATCCTCGCTCCCCGCGTCGTCCACCCGCCGCGGGGAGCCCGACACCGTCGCTCCGTGGCGTGCTCCGGCACAACGATCATCAGGCATGAAGGCCCATGATCCCCCTCCCACCGTCTGAATCATGCCCGGTGCAACGCATTCTCGCGGACCTCTTCGCCCGTCATCGCGGCTGTGTCGAAGGGCATGTGGCCTCCTACATCCCCGAGCTCGCCAAGGCCGATCCCGACACATTCGGCATCTGCGTCGCGACGACCGACGGCCATCTCTACGAGGTCGGCGATTCCAGACATCGGTTCACGATCCAGTCGATCTCGAAGCCCTTTGTCTACGGGCTCGCGCTCGATGAACACGGGCTCGGCCCGATGGCACGAAAGGTGGGCGTCGAGCCGAGCGGCGACGCCTTCAACGCCATCAGCCTCGCGAAGGAGGATGGCCGACCGCTCAACCCGATGATCAACGCCGGAGCGATCGCCACCACGGGGCAGGTGGCTGCAGCGAGCCCCGGGGATCGCATCGCGACCATCCTCGACATGCTGCGCCGCTACACCGGGCGGACGCTCGACATCGACACGGCGGTGTACGAATCCGAGGCCCGCACCGGGCATCGCAACCGGGCGATCGGCCACCTCCTCCGGAACCACGACGTCCTCACCGACGATCCGACGGCCGCCGTGGACGACTATTTCCGCCAGTGCTCGGTTCTCGTCGATTGCCGCGACCTGGCGATCATGGCCGCGACACTGGCGAACCGGGGGGTGAATCCCTTGACGGGGGAGCGGGCGATCCGCGTCGAACATGTCCACAGTGTGCTCAGCGTCATGGCGTCGTGCGGCATGTACGACTCATCCGGAAGCTGGCTGTACGACGTGGGGATGCCCGCAAAGAGTGGGGTCGGCGGCGGGGTGCTGGCCGTGCTGGCGGGACAGTTCGGAATCGGTGTCTTCTCGCCGCGGCTCGACAAACGAGGCAACAGCGTCCGGGCCGTGCGGGTCTGTGTCGACCTGTCCCGGGTTTGGGAGCTTCACCAATTCGATCCCCCCTACTGCCCGCAGACGAGTCGTCGCCTGAGCTATTCCTGTGCCGTGAGGCATTCCACCCGCGTCCGCAGGGAGGCCGAATTCGCCTGCCTTCGTGATCACGGGGATGCCGTTTGCGTGCACGAAGTGCAGGGCATGCTCACGCTCGCAACGGCCGAACCGGTCGTCCGCACGATTCTCGCGAAACTCGAGGGGGTGAAGGCCCTGATCATCGACTTCGGGCACGTGACCGGAATCAACGCTTCCGCCGCCAGAATCCTTGCCGACCTCGCAGCGGAGATCGGCCGTCGCGGCAGCCGCGTCCTCTTCACGACCACCGACCACCTTCCGGACCTGTCCCGGATCGTGGCCGAACACCTGGGCCAGCCGACAGCCACCGCACTGTGCCAGTTCGCCGCGCTCGATCCGGCGATGGAATCCTGCGAGGACGGAATCATTCGGTCCTTCCTCCCCGCGCCGGTGCCGGCGGGCAGCCGGCTCGATTCATGGGAAATCACGGTGGGGATGTCCGCCACGGAACTCGCGGTCTTCCAATCCCTCGTCTCGCAGCGGACGTTCCACTGCGGTGATCGGATCGTCCGGCAGGGGGACGATGCCCATGACCTGTTTCTGATCGTGCGGGGGGTGATCGGGGTCTGGCTTGGCGACGACTCCGGCGACGCGAGACGGATCGCGAGTTATTCCGCGGGCACGATGGTGGGGGGCATGGCGTTCATCGATGGCCAACCGCGGTCGGCGACGCTCGTCGCCGAGAGTATGGTCGACTGCTCGGTGCTCTCACGGGATGCCTTCGACCGGCTCGAGCGGTCACATCCCGCGATGTATGCGCGGATGCTGCGCAACATCGCGGCCTCACTGTCCGCGAAGCTTCGTCATGCGAATGAAAGCCTCGGCGTGTTGGGGAATCGAAACGGGTGACGCGCGGGCGACCCGGGCGGTTCAGATCATCTTCAATCTGCATGAGGCGGAGTTTTTGATCACCTCCGGCTCCACCTTCGAGGCCGAGATCGGCTACTCCCGGGCCGTCGTCGACGGCGACTGGGTGTGAGGGTGCGATCTCCGAGTGGCGGGGACATGTCGAATCGGAGGCCGAGGTGCGTGATCGCGCCGCGGTGCGCGGTGCCCGCAGGGATCTGCTGACCGAGTTCCTGCTGGTGATGTGGCGTGAGCCGGACGGATCCGGAGGGAGCCCAGGCATCAAGGGACATTTCATGAGACGATTGATTGAAGTCGTGGGCATCGTTCTGACGAGCGTCATGGCCAGCCACGCACTGAGTGCGGAACCCCGGCCCGGCCCCCGCGATGGTTCCGGCCTCCTCCGCCGTTTCGACACCGACGGCGACGGGAAGATCGACGAGAAGGAGCGGCGTGCCGCGAGGGACCTGCTCCGCGAGCGGCAGTCCCGGCCGGGTGCGGCGACACCGTCGGGCAGAACCGAGACGGTCAACGCCCGGCTGGTGACCGAGATGGAATACGCCTCGAGCGACGGCCGGAAGATCCCCTGCGTGCTCTCGATGCCGCAGGGCGAGGGACCCTTTCCGATGCTCGTCACGATCCACGGCGGCCAGGGCAACCGGGAGTTGGCCTTCATCCGCTCGATGGCGGCCCCTGGAGGCGTGTCACCCACGATCACGGCCTTCAACGAGCAACCGTGGGCGATCCTCGCCATCAGCTATCGCGCGGGCAACGGCGCGCTCTTCGGCATGGAGCACGACGACGTGATCGCCGGCATCCGCTTCGCCAAGACGCTCCCCAAGATCGATCCGGAGAGAGTCGGCGTCGGCGGCGGGAGTCATGGCGGCCACCTGGCACTCGTGGCCGCCGAGAAGATGGTCGGCGAGTTTCTCTGCGTCGCCGCCGGGTCACCGTGGATGACGGATCCGATCGTCTATCTGACCGGCGATCCAGAGCGGCCGCCGCTCGCGGAGGTGCCTGCGGAGCCGCGGGAGGCGCTCGTGCGGACCGGACGGAAGCTGTTCGCGAACCTCAAGCGGGGCCGCGGGATGACCGACGATCAGGCCCGCGAGTTTCTCGCCCGGCATTCGATCGAGGCCCATGCCGACTCGATCGCGATCCCGACGCTGTTCATCACGAGCCGAGGTGACGACCAGGTGCCGCACGCGCTGGTCGCGCCGATGATCGAGAAGATGAAGGCGGCCGGCAAGGACGTCGAGGTCTACACTGCCGAGAAGAGCCCGCACGGCTTCTACTGGGCGCGCGCCGCCGGCGCCGCCCGTGCGCTCCGTGGCGAGAAGACACCCGAGGAAGCGCGCGAAGAGGAAGAGGCGCGGCGGCGGATGATCGACTTCTTCACGCGGCACTTCGCCGAGTCCGTCGCGGAGCCCGTCGACGGTTCGACGCCAAGGGAGGGGGCGGACAGCGCCGACGCGCGCCCCTGAGCGAGCCCTCGCCTCCCCGGAACCATGCGATCGGAGGGCCGATCGTGAATCGCGGCTCGAACGGGTCGATGGACGACGACTGGATCGGGACACCGATGAATCCCTCCAAAGTGCGACGGAAGACCACCGTACGGCTCACCGACCTGCCGAACGTCGGCCCGGCGATGGCCCGGGATCTCGAGCGCCTCGGCATCCGCACGCCCGCCGATCTCCGGGGCCGCGACCCGCTCGATCTCTACGAGATGCTCTGCGCCGCGACGCGCGTGCGGCAGGATCCGTGCGTCCTCGAACGTGCGCAGGGTCTGCCTCGTCGATGCCGTCGCCGCGGCGTGCCTCCTCGCGGGCCTCGTCGTTCACCTGACCGGCCGTGGAGCGGGATAACATGACGGTCGACGGGCGGGATCACCGCCTAACTCGCTCGGTCAGCGCGGGGGCATGAGCCCGCTCGTGGCCGGGGTGTAGGCGCGGAGGCGAGGGGCCACGGTGGGGATGTCACGATGAGCGCCGGGATCGTCGAGACGTCGCGCGGGGCCTATACGATCTCGACCGATCCGGCCCGCCTCGATGCCGTCGCGATCGAGCGTTTCCTCGGGCAGTCGTACTGGGCGGCGGGGATCCCCCCCGACACGCTGCGCCGCTCCCTCGCCGGATCGCTCTGCTTCGGGCTCTACGCCGGCGGCACGCAGGTCGGGTTCGCGCGCGTCGTCACTGACCGGGCGACGTTCGCCTGGCTGTGCGACGTGTGGATCGAGGAATCCCACCGCGGTGACGGCCTGGGGCAGTGGCTGGTGGAGACGGTCGTCGGCCATCCGGATCTCCAGGGGCTGCGCCGCTTCCTCCTCGCGACGCGCGACGCGCACTCGCTCTACGAGCGCTTTGGTTTCCGGTCGCCGGCCCGACCGGAGGCCTTCATGGAGATCCACCGCCCCGACATCTACCGCGCCGCATCAGACACATGAGGAGGGATTTGCCATCGCGCTCGTCGTGGACGACACCGTCGTCCGTCAAGGCCGGGTGATCGAGGACGGGCCACCGAACGGCAACCACGTCAGCGGTTGAACGGGGCCTCGTTGACGAGGTGAAAGCCGCGGTTCAGAAGGAGGAAATCGCTCCGTTCCCGGCGCCGGCCGGTGAACTCGATCCGTGCGCCACCGATCTCCCCCGCGCCGCGGAGGCCGTTCTCCCCGTCGAGCGCGAGCGTGAGGGTGCCCGCAGGCGCACCCTGGCGCGGCCCCCCGCCGTCTCCCGGGGCGGGATCGAAGAGGTCGATTCCCCCGTCGCGATCCTCGAACAGCCATGTCCGTCCCGCGCGGTCCATCGCCTCGATCATGAACGCCTTCCCCTCGGAGCGGTCGACGATCGTCACGAACCGGAACCGGCGAGCGTCGGCCACGGCACCGAGCCATCGCCACGGCGATCGGATGGGGATACACGGGCCCCGTCGATCGAAAGCGATCTGCGTGGCATGGCCCCCCTCCGGAAGATTCGTGCATCGGCATCCGCGAGCGAGTCTGCCACGCACCCGGGATCGGTGCTTAGCAGACCGTGGCCAAAGTCCATCCCTGGCCTTTGGCCACCCGAAAAGCTGCGCTTTTCACGGGAGTTGCGCTCCCGGCACCTCATCCATGAGGTGCAGCAGGCTGTTTGTCCAAAGCCTGCTAGCGCATCCTCGGGTTCGTCCCCGAGGATCAGACCGATGGCCGGTGGCGCCGCAGGCGGTGTCGGATGAGACCGCTGGTCAGTCGCGGAGGGCTCACCGCACTCGCTCTCGTGGACGGGGAGGCATCGACCAAATGCGGAGTCACCCGGCATCCGACCATCGACCGTATGCTGACGGCATGCGGGCGATATCTCGGTCGATGTCTCCACGGCAGGGAGCGTTCCATGACACGCCGCCTGATCACCTCCGGCTCCACCTTCGAGGCCGAGATCGGCTACTCCCGGGCCGTCGTCGACGGCGAGTGGGTGTTCGTCTCCGGCACCACCGGCTTCGACTACCGGACGATGACCATCGCTGACGGCATCGCCGAGCAGACCGAGCAGTGCCTACGGAACATCGACGCCGCGCTCGGGAAGGCCGGGGCGACACTCGCCGACGTCGTCCGGGTGACCTATGTGGTCCCCAACGGGGAGGATTTCCCGGCATGCTGGCCGGTGCTGCAGAAGCATTTCGGGACGATCCGGCCGGCGGCGATGATGATCTCGGCGGGGCTGGCCGACCCGCGGATGCGGATCGAGATCGAGGTCACGGCAAGGATCGGCTCCGGCGACCGCGCCGCGTCGGAAGCCCCGCCGGTACAGCCGGCCGTGGGCCCGCGCCCCGCTGAAGTCCCGGGGGAAGGGGGCATCGCCGGACCGTCGCCAATCCCCACCACGTCAAGCCCAGCCGCGGCCGACGTGATCGAGTACGGCGACGACACCACTATCTCGGCAGAGCAATTGGCTGACCTCTTTCGCCGATCCGGCATCCGCCGGCCGGTCGATGATGTGTCGCGCCTCGAGGCCATGATCCGCCACGCTGATCTCATGATCACCGCCTGGCGATCGGGGCAGCTGGTGGGCGTGGCGCGGTCGCTCACCGACTGGCGCTACTGCTGCTACCTCTCCGACCTGGCAGTCGATCGCGAGTTGCAGCGCCGCGGCATCGGCGCGGAGCTCGTACGACGCACGAAGGCGGCCGTGGGGGAGGAATCGATGATCCTCCTCCTCTCCTCCTCCGAGGCGATGGGCTTCTATACGAAGATCGGCCTGGAGGCGGTCGCCAACGGCTGGATGATCAAGCGGTCCAGGTGATCCCCGGCGGAAGCGGCACTGGCCGGCGTCGGAGCGGCGGGCCGGGCCCGGAGCAATGGGCCGGCGTCACGTTTCGGGTCCTTCCGCGGCTACCGAGTTCCTGCAGTTTATCCGGCGTGAGCCGGGCGAACCCTGAGGGAGTCCATTCAGCATGGGGCGTTCAATGAGAAGACTGAAAGCGGCCGCGGGATGACGGACGAGCAGGCCCGGGAGGAGGAAGAGGCGCGGCGGAGGATGAGCGACTTCTTCACGCGACACTTCGCCGGTGTCGACACGGAGGCGGGCGACGAGCCGAACTGTCCCCCTTGACCGGGTCTCCGTTCGGACACAGGTAGCCGGCGCCGGTGTTCCGAGCCTATGATCGACCCGGCAACCTCATGAAGTCCCACCTCATCCTCCAGGCCCGCCCCGTCCTCCAGGCCTGAAGGTCCCCCAGGCACGAAGTCCTCCAGGCATCAGGAGCCGAGACTCGTGAGCCATCGAAGCGACCACGTGACCCTCGCCGCGCCGCGGCGCACGATGCGTGCGACCGCCCTCTCCCTCGCCGCGTGTGGAATCGCGCTGGCCCTCCATCAGGGCGCGGCAGCCGTCGCCGCCGACACCCCGGCGAAGCCGGCCGCGTCGGCCGACACGGGCACGGCCGGTGACACGAGTACGATCACCACGCTCACGCCGGAGACGGCGCGGAAGCTGATCGCCGAGGAGAAGGACGACACGCTCTTCCTTCCCGGCGTGACAGTGCTCGATGCCGCCACCGCGGTGGTGCTCGCGGAGTTCGACGGGCAGTGTTTGTCCCTCGATGGCCTGACCACGCTCGCGCCCGAAGTCGCGACGGCGCTGGCGGGTTTCAGGGGCCGGCAGCTGGGCCTCGACGGTGTCGAGGAGCTCTCGACCCAGGCACGGGAGGCACTCGGGAGGTACGAGGGGGAGATCTTCCTCGACGGCCTGGCCACGCTGTCTTTCACGGGCACGTGGGTCGATACCGAGAAGGACGCGCCCGGGCAGCCGCTCGTGATCGTGGCGGAAGAAAGCGGCTTGTCGGTCACCTGGGGAGCGAAGAAGGTGCCACTCGAACGGATCGTTGGTCCCGCCGACGTGCAGGCCGCCGCGCCGGAGGGTCAACCGCGCCGCCCCGATGCGCCGCGGAGGAGACATGCGATCGCGGTCATCGACGATGGTGTCGCCGACCGACACCTCCGGATCGAGCGGATGGGGGAGGCGTTGGCCGTCGAGATGCTCACCGTCTTCAAGGACGGTTCGGGACGGCCGAACGAGCGCTCGAAGGCGATCTACGCGAATCCCCACGACTTCCTTCCGCACGGTTACGAGATCTTCTTCGCGAATCGCCTCGAGGCGGCACTCGTGAAGGAGGGAGTCAACTTCGGAGCGTGCATCGCCGGGCCGCACGTCGCCGAGCTCGGCAACTCCGGCAACCACATCTTCGGGAGAATCGACCCCAAGGAGGGGCTTCCGCCCCACCCCGATCACGCCCCGGGGTTTTTCCTGATCGACTCGGCCACCGACAAGGCCACGACGGGTCTCGACCGGGAGCCGTGGCTCGCCGCCCTGAAGGCCGTGGGAATCGAATCACCGCGACTCGGTCCGCCGGTGGCGAAGTGGCCGAAGCGGTTTTGACGGCTGGGCTCGCTGCCTGTCAGCGAGACGACACGCCGTGCCGGCGCGTCGACCGCAGCACGACGTCCACGACGGTGGCCACCGTGGCTCGCACTCCGCGACCGGCACGATCGCGCCGGCTTCACGCCGCCATGGCGACCACCGCCCCGGCTGCCACGCCGACTGCCATGGCAAACAGCCAGCGGCTCCGGAGCCACTCGAAACCACCGCTCGTGAGCCCCGCGACGGCCGCCGCAGCGCCCGTCGCCAGGGCCACGGTCGAGTCGGCCTGCGCGACCTGCTCCGCCGGCACGCGGCGCACGGGCCCGAGCGCCAGAATCCCGACGGTGGCGGCCGCAGGGACGGCAAGCAGGGCGACGAGGGCAGCGCGCCTGCGCATCCCGACGGGGATCGGTGACGGCGTCCAGCGGATGACCACCGCGATGGCGCCTCCCGCCGCAGCGGCCAGGAGCGGGGCCGGGAGCCACGACGCCAGCCACCGCTCGACGGGCAGCCCCGTCACCGCCAGGCTCGCCAGTGATGCCGCCGCCACGGCAGGCATGATCCACGCCGTGGCGATCCGCGTGCGCCGTGGGATGTCGAACGCCGACGCGAGCCACGCCAACCCCAGCGCCACCGTCGCATCGAGCACCCAGTCATAGGGCGGGAACCCGGCGCGGCCGTCGATCCAGTCGAGCAGCGGGCCGACCGCCGAGCGCACCCGATCCGTTGCCGGCACGCCGACGAAGAACCCCGCGAAGACGCGCAGCCCGAACGCCGCGAACGGCACCAGCCCCAGGACGAGCTCCGGCCATTTCGCCAGGCGTGGCAACGGCGCCACCCACACCGCCGACCAGAGAAGCGTGAACAGGATCAGCCGCGCCGTGTCGGTGTGGTGGGTCATCGGCCGCTGACGCTCGTCGACGGAAATCCAGTGGCCGGACCGCGGCGCGGTGGGCTTGCCGCCTTCGTGGGCTGTGCGCAGCCCACGGACGCAGGACACCGCGAAAGAGAGCCGCTGATCGATCCGGCGCCCGAAATTCTATTGGGGGCACCGTCACGGACGAGCCAGATCGGCCCTCGCCATCCGACGCGCGGCCGGTGTCGGACACCCCACCGGGGGTCGTCGGTGTCCGATGCCGCCCGACTTCCGGCCCGATCACCCCCAAGGCCTGAACCCCACGGTGGCGGGGAATCCCCTGGACAATCCCTCTTGGTTGATTCGCTCCACACCAGCGGAGCGGATCGCCCCGCACTCCCTGCGTGCGTCCGCGTCGATGTGGCTGGACATCGCAGTGCGGCTCGGGATTTGGCGGATGAATCGATCGATGGAGGGAATTCACCGGCATTGATCGTCCACGGCACGCAGTTTGCTTCCCCTCGGTTGCGGGGGCGGCCGGGGGGCCGCCGACTGCTTCCGGGGAACACAACCGATGAGTCACTCTGCCCGCTTCGGACACGCACACCTCGTCGCCGCCGCAACGCTGATCCTCTCGCTCGCCGGCTCCACCGGGGCGGCTCTGGCGCAGAGCGGCACGTGGAATGCGAACACCAACGGCAATTGGTCCGACACCACCAAGTGGTCCGGCGGCATCGTCGCCGACGGTGCCAACAACACGGCGGCGTTCATCGCCGACATCACCGCCACACGCACCGTCTCGCTCGACAGCCCCCGGGTGATCGGCAGTGTCGTCTTCGCGGACACTGGCACCGCCACTGCCAACAACTGGACGCTGGTCGATCTCGGCAGCCCGCTCACGCTGTCGTCGACCGCCACACCGACGATCACGGTCGTGGACAATGCGGCGACCGTCCAACCCGTGGTGCAGGGCACCCAGGGATTCACGGTCCTGCGGGCAGGCTCGGCCGGCCAACTGACACTCCAGGGCGCGAACACCTACGGCGGCATCACGACGGTCGGCTCCAGCGGCACGTCGATCACGCTGCGGATCGAGAACAGCGCCGCGCTCGGCGCCAGCGGCGCGTCGAACAGGACCGTCATCACGAACGGTTCCCGGGTGCAGTTCGCCGGCGGCATCACCGCCGCCGAGTCGTTCGACATCGCAGGAGCTGGAATCAGCGGCGCCCTCAACAATGGCACGGGAGCAGCCAACACCATCACCGGCCTGGTGACGCTCACCGGCAGCGCCCAGATCGGCGGTGGCGCCGGCGGGAAACTGGTCTTCGAACGTGCGGGAGGCGGCACGTCGATCGACAATGGCGGAAACCCCCTGCTCTTCTCCGGCGGCGGTGAGTGGGAGGTGAGGAGTCCGATCGGCGGGGCGGGCGCGCTCTTGAAAGCCGGCACCGGCACGTCGACGCTCGCCGGCGTCAACACCTACGGCGGCACCACGACGATCTCGGGAGGCGTGCTCAATCTGCGAAACTCGTCGGCCCTGGGATCCACGGCCGCGGGAACGACGCTCACGGCCGGCCAATTGCAACTCCAGGGGGGGATCACGATCGGCAACGAACCGCTGTCGATCGTCGGTGTTCACACCGGAAACACCGGCGCGCTGCGCAACATCAGTGGCGACAACACCTACGGGGGCCTGGTGACCCTGACCGGGGCGTCACGAATCAACTCCGACGCCGACACGCTGACGCTCTCCGGCGGGATCACCGGTTCCTCCACCCTCTCGATCGGGGGCACCGGCAACACCCTCGTGTCCGGTCCCATCGCCACCGGCACGGCCGGACTCGCCAAGGATGGCACGGGCACACTGATCCTCACTGCGGCCAACACGTTCACCGGCGACACCACCCTCAATGGCGGCACGCTGCAGCTTGGCAACGGCGGCACGGGCGGGTCACTGGCGGTGGCCAGCACGGTCGCCCTCGGCGGGTCCGCCGGTTCGACGCTCAGCATCAATCAGAGCGACGTGGTGACCCAGGGGGTCGATTTCTCCGGCGCGGCGATCGGCGGCCAGGGAGGCTTCGCACAAATCGGCAGCGGCACCACGATCCTCAACGCCGCCAACGCCTACAAGGGTCCGACCACGGTCAGCGCCGGCATGCTCGTCATCAACGGCAGTCAGGCCCAGGCGACGGGAACCGTGAGCGTGTCGAGCGGAGCCACGCTCGGCGGCTCGGGGACGATCGGTGGGGCCGTGGCGGTCCTCGCCGGCGGGACGCTCAGCCCTGGCGCCGGCGTCGGGGTGCTCACCGCCGCGTCGCTCTCGCTCGCACCGTCTGCCACGACACTGGCGGTGATCTCCGGCACCGTACGGGGCAGCCAATACGACGGCATCGATCTCACCTCGCCCGGAGGGCCCACGTACGGCGGTTCTCTGCGCTTCGACTTCCAGCTTCTCGCCCTGGTGCCGGCGGACACGACGTTCGACATCTTCACCTTTTCCGGCGCTGCCGGCGGGAACTTCACCAGCCTGACGTCGACCGGTTTCTACGCGGGCACGTGGTCCGAGTCCGCTGGGCTGTGGTCGCTGCCCGCGGGCGACCAGATGCTGACGTTCAGCCCGCTCACCGGCGACGTCACCGTGCGGAATTCTTCGGGTGTCCCGGAAATCGACCCCGCCGGATGGTGCACGGTGATGGCGCTGCTCATGAGTGGACTGGCGCTGCACGAGCGTCGCCGCGGCGGGCGAGGCACGTTCGGTGGGGCGGCAGCGAGCCGCCTCTGAGGAGACAACCACTCCGGCCCGGCCCATGGAGCCGCCCGCCCGGCGACGAGCAAGATCCCGAGGATCACGACCGCTTCGATCGCGAGGATGGGTGTCATGGAGCGGACACGACAGTGCGACGGCCTGCTGGCCTCGACAGCCCCCCACCAAGAGCAGGGTGGCGCACCAGCGTTATGCCCCGCGAGCCCAGCAAGCCCAGCCCTCACGCGAGCGACCGCTCGATGGTCGCGAGTTCCGCCGCGACCGTGTCGGCATCGCCGGGACGATCGGCCTTGTCGAAGGCGATCATGCGCATCACGAGCGACGTGAGGTCGTCCGGCAGGTGGGGGGCGAACTCGGCCAGCTCCCGTGGATGGCCGCGCGAAATCGCCGCCAGGACCGCCACCATCGATATTCCGTCGAACGGCAGCCGGTTCGCCAGCAACTCGTAGAGCACCACGCCGAGGCCGAAGAGATCGCTCGTGGCGTCGATCTCGTGTCCAGCGATCCGTTCGGGCGACATGTAGGCCGGAGTGCCCAGAACCGCGCCGTCGACGGTGATCGACGATGAACCCTCGGCCGTGCCCCAGGCGAGGCCGAAGTCGATGATCTTCACCGTCCGCCGCGGATCCTGCAGGAAGATGTTGGTGGGTTTGATGTCGCGGTGGACGAGGCCGTTGCGATGGGCGGCGCCGAGCCCCTCGGCGATCTCCCGGCCGATCCGCAGCGACTCCGGGAGCGTCATGCGCTCGATCGAGTCGCAGTATTCCCTCAGGGTGCAGCCACGCAGCCGCTGCATCACGATGAACGGCTGGCCGTGATCTTCCCCCACCTGATGGATTGCCATCACGTGAGGGTGATCGATCGCCGCCATGGCACGCCCCTCGCGCAGGAACCGCTCCCGCGCCACCCGATCCCGGCAACGTTCCGGATGCAGCATCTTGATCGCGACCTCGCGATCGAGCGCGACGTCCCGGGCGAGGAACACCCGGCCCATTCCCCCATGGCCGATCACTCCCTCGATCGCGTAGCCACCGATCGTGGTCGGGAGGTGCGGCACGTCCGCAGCGGGTGACGGCGGCGGGGCGACAGCGCCTGCGGGGAGAAAGACCGTCGTATCGACGCGTGGCGACCGTGTCGCGTGCGTATCGATCTCCTCGAGCTGGAGGATGAATGAACAGAATGGGTCGCCACGCAACATGCAGGACGACTCGTCGATCGTGATCCGATCCCCGAAGTGCATCGCGAGACCGCGGATCAGTCCCTTCGCCATCGGGCAGAGCTGCCGCGACGAACCGTAGACGAGGTGGAGCTCGTCCGGCGACGGCCGTACCGTCTCCAGCACGGGCGGTGCCGCACCGGGGTTCGCGTTGCGGATCATCGAATGGATGATCGACTCGGTCCGCTCGATGAGGTCGAGCGTGCGCCAACCGGGATCGACGTATTTGGCGGCGACCTTGAGGAGATGGGGTGCGAGGAACTCCCCGAACTGCTCGAGGATCAGCGGCAGCGGGCGGCCGGTGGAGCGGGCGATGGCTTGCAACAGCTCGACGGCTTCCGCATCGGGATAGACGCCGGATGGAAGGTACTGCGCCGTCGTCGCGTTATCGTTCGAGCGGGCGATGACCCATGAGGCCGTGCCCGTGCAGGCCACTTCGGCGAACTTCTGGATGTAGAAGAAGATCAGCCCGTGCACGACCGTATGCTCCACCGCAGCGTGATCGGCCGGCCGCCGACGGGGATGACCGATCCATCACGACGATTATACCCCTGCGCGTCTGCCGGCATGCCGGGTGTGGCGATCGGCCGCTGCGCCGGAGCGGACGGTTCGGCGTCGATCCTCGACGGTCCGCGCTGCCGCTCCCGAGCCGGTCCGCGGCATGGCAACGGTGCCCGGGAATCACCTCCGCCGATCATCCGTTCATCCTGGCCATCAATTCATCCGTCCATCCTGGCCATCGATGACGTCCACTGGGATGCCTGCGGCAGCGGTTTTCTCACCGCGGTGACTCGGGCACTCCCAGCTTCGCCGCCCCCCTCCGCGACGCCGGTCAGGGTATAGTGGTGCTCAGCGTCCGGAAGGGCGCCATCACTCGGGCTGGGGACTGCAGCCGAGTCAGGGCCGCGGCTCGGGGCGATCAGGGCTCGACACGCCACGACGGGGTTCGACCCATGTCGACGCACGCCACTCCACGACGGATGCGCAATCGGCGGTCGGTGCCGCTCGCCCCCGCGCTTGTGATGGCGGTGTGCGTTGGCCTCCCTGTCACCGTTGGCCTGCCGGTCACCGTTGGCCTGCCGGTCAGCAGCGCCTCCGCCGCCGATCCCGCCCCCGCCGCGGCGGCCGACTTCGCCCACTTCGAGGCCAAGATCCGCCCGCTCCTCCTTGCCCGCTGTGCCTCCTGCCATGCGGGAGAGAAGACGAGTGGCGGGCTCGCCCTCGATTCGCGCGAGGGCTGGCAGAAAGGGGGCGATTCCGGTCCCGCGATCGTGCCCGGCGATCCGTCGGCCTCGCTGATCGTCAAGGCGGTGCGAGGACTCGGGGGGGTGTCGCCGATGCCCCCCGAGGAGGATCACAACGGCCTGCCCCTGGCACGGCTCTCAGCCGACGACATCGCGGCGCTTGTCGAGTGGGTGGCGGCGGGGGCACCGGATCCGCGCAGCGCTGGAGCGCGGATCGGCGGGATGAGCGCGGAGGAGGCGCGGTCCTGGTGGGCGTTTCAGCCGCTCGCCCCGGTGACGGCGCCCACTGCGGATGGCGCGGCCACGATCCACAACGAGATCGACCGCTTCATCCATCGGCAGCTCGAGGAGGCCGCGATCACCCCGGCGCCGCCGGCCGACCGCCGCACCCTCATCCGGCGCGCGACCTACGACCTCACCGGGCTCCCTCCGTCGGCCGACGAGGTCGATGCGTTCCTCGCCGACCCGGCACCCGATCGCGAGGCCTTCCGCTCGGTCGTCGAGCGCTTGCTCGCCAGCCCGCAGTATGGCGTGCAGTGGGGCCGTCGTTGGCTCGACGTCGTCCGCTACGCCGACACCGCCGGCGAAAACACCGACCGCCCCCTGCCCCATGCGTGGCGCTACCGCAACTGGGTGTTCGACGCCTTCGACCGCGATCTGCCCTGGCGGGAGTTCGTCCGACTCCAGATCGCCGGCGACATCCTCGGTGGCACCTCGCACCACGACGGTCTCGTCGCCACCGGCTACCTGGCGATCGCCCGGCGCTTCGGCCACGACATCGATAAGGACGTGCACCTCATGCACGAGGATCTGATCGACAACCTCGGCAAGAACTTCCTCGGGCTCACCACCGGCTGCGCCCGCTGCCACGACCACAAATACGACCCCGTCTCGTCGGACGACTACTACGCGCTCTACGGGATCCTCGCCGGCACGCGGTTTCCCTTCCCGGGCTGTGAGGCGAAGGGACAGCCGCGCGACCTCGTGCCCTTGCTCTCGCCGGAGGAAACCGACCGGCTGCTCGCCCCGTGGAAGTCGGCCGTCGCCGCACGCGATGCGGCGCTGGCGGCGCGCGACGAGGTCGGCCGCCGCGCGGCGCTCGCTCCCCTGCTCGCCGAGCATGCACGCACGATCCAATCGGCGCCCGTTGGCGAGGGGATGGCAGCGGCGATCGCCGCGCCGGACGGCACGGCGCATCGGCTCGAGCTGCGGAAGGGGGAGGTGATCCACCTCACCGTCAGCCCCAACGGCAATCACGGCGCCGACACCACGGTGGTCGACCTCGTCGTGACCTGCACGTCGGCCGCCGATCGGTCGCTGGTCGGACGGCGCTGGGCGACGGCCGATCTCGCGGCCGGGGCGCTTCCCGCCAACCCGCTCGAAGCCGACGGGGCCGTGTGGTGCTTCGTCGAACCGGCAGCAGGCGGTGGACCGGCATTCCTCACGCAGCGGAAGCAGGCGATCGAGGGTCATGCAGCGCTCGTCGCCTGGGTGCTCGGCGATCTCCCCAGTGCATTCGCCAACACGGCGCCGGAACCGGTCAAGGCCTGGACCGAGCTCGCGGGGCACACCTTCTTCGTCCATCCCGCGCCGCAGCGCCCGGTGGCAGTGGCCTGGGTCTGTCCGGGCGACGGCCAGTACACGGTGGGCGGAAGCGTGGCCGACGGCCATCCCGCCGCGCTCGACGGCGTGGCGTTCACCGTGGCGCATGTCGCCTCCGCGGCCTACGGCGCGGGGCTCACGGCGTTGGGCCGGATCCAGTCGTCACCGCTGCCCGACGTGCCGCCGCAGCCCGTCGTCCCCGTGGCCTACGCGGTCAGCGAGGGGGAGCCGCTCGACGTGCCCGTCCAACAGCGCGGCGACCCGGAGAAGCCGGGCCCCCTCGTCCGGCGCCGCTGGCTCGGTATTTTCGGCGGGGAGTCGGTCGCCGCCGACGCCGGCAGCGGCCGAAGGCAACTCGCCGACTGGATCGCGACGAACCCGCTCACCACGCGGGTGATCGTCAACCGACTCTGGCAGTGGCACTTTGGCGCCGGGCTGGTCCGCACCCCCAACGACTTCGGGTCGCGGGGCGCGGCTCCGACCCATCCCGAGCTCCTCGAATGGCTCGCCTCGCGCTTCGAATCCGATCGCGGCAGCATCAAGGCGTTTCACCGCCTCGTGATGGATTCGGCCGCCTACCAGCGCTCCGGCTCGGCGCCGGCCGGTGCCGCCGCCCTGCACCGCGATCCAGACGACCGGCTCCTCGGCCGTTTCCCCCCCCGGCGCCTCACCGCGGAGGAGATCCGCGACAGCCTCCTCGCCGCCGCCGGCACGCTCGACCTGTCGCCTGGCGAGGGGCACCCCTTCCCCCCTGAGAGCACCTGGGGGTTCACGCAGCACGGACCGTTCGTGGCGGTCTACGACTCATCACGGCGCAGCGCCTACCTGATGGTCCAGCGGCAGCGCCGGCATCCCTACCTGGCGCTCTTCGACGGGGCCGACCCGAACGCCAGCACCCCCGCGCGGCAGACGACGACGATGCCGACCCAGGCGCTCTACTTCCTCAACGACCCCTTCTTCCACACTCAGGCGGCGAAGGTGATCGAGCGGATCGGCACCGACGGCACCGATGACGCCCGGATCGCCGGCCTCCACCGCCTCCTCCTCCAGCGGGCGCCGCGGGCGACCGAGATCGAGCGGTCGCGCCGCCTCCTCGCCACCCACCCGGGCTCGCCGGCGGAGCGCTGGCAGGCCCTCGCCCGCGTGCTGATGGCGAGCAACGAGTTCCTCTACCTCGACTGATCCGCGCCCGCCGTGGTCCGGGATCCCACCCACCGTCCCCTTCACGCACGAAGAACCCCTCTCATGAACCGGCGCCAGGTGCTCCGTTCCGCCGTCGCTGGCTCGCTGCTCATGGAGGGCATCGTCGCCGACCTGCTCGCCGCCGATCAGCTCGCCGCCGGCCCACTCGCCGTGGGCAGTGGGGCGGCCGATCCGCTCGCCCCCCGCCTTCCCCCCGCGGTGGCGAAGGCGAAGCAGGTGATCTTCCTCTTCATGACCGGCGGCGTGTCGCACGTCGACACCTTCGACCCGAAACCGGCACTGGCCCGTGACCATGGCAGGGAGATCAAGGCCGACCATCCGGAGATCAAGGACCGGCCCGGCTACGAACGCATCTACCTCAAGCGGCCGCAGTGGGAGTTCGCCCCCAACGGCGCCTGCGGCACCGAGGTCAGCAGCCTCTTCCCGCACGTCGCCAGACACGTCGACGACATCGCGCTGATCCGCTCGATGTACACCTCCCACTCCAACCACTACAACGCCACGCTCGGCATGCACACCGGCTCGTTCGCCTTCTCACGGCCGAGCATCGGCTCGTGGGTCAGCTACGGGCTGGGCACGTTCAACCGCAACCTGCCGTCGTTCGTCGTCATCGCCCCGCAGCAGACCTACGCCGGCACGCAAGTCTACGCCGCCGACTTCCTCCCCGGCGTGCACCAGGGCACGCTCGTCGTGCCCGGGGCCGAGCCGGTGGCGAACGTCGCCCCGCGCGTGCCCGCCGACCGGCAGCGGATCGAGCTCGAGGCGCTCCGGGCGGCCAATGAGGAGCACCTCGCTGGCCGCCCCGGCGCGGCCGAGCTGGCCACGCGCCTCCGCTCCTTCGAGACCGCCTTCGGGATGCAGATGGCGGTGCCCGAGGCCTTCGACTTCAGCGCCGAGTCGGCAGGCACCCTTGCCGCCTACGGCCTCACCCCGGGGCAGACCGCCGGCTTCGGCTGGCAGTGCCTCGCCGCCCGCCGGCTCGTCGAGCGCGGCGTGCGCTTCGTCGAGCTGATCGACACCGGTTCGAGCAACAACTGGGACGCCCACGGCGACATGCTCTCGCACGTGCCGCTGGCGAAGAACGTCGATCAGCCGATCGGCGCGCTCCTGGCCGATCTCAAGGCGCGGGGGATGCTCGACGAGACGCTCGTCGTCTGGACGACGGAGTTCGGCCGGACTCCCTTCAACAACACCGCCGACGCCAAGGGACGCGAGCACCATCCCTGGGCGTTTTCCTCGTGGCTCGCCGGCGGCGGGGCCAAGGGGGGAATCGTCCACGGCGCGACCGACGAGCACGGGCTCCGCTCGGTGGTCAAGCCGGTCCACACCCACGACCTCCACGCGACGATCCTCCACCTCATGGGCTTCGACCACGAGCGGCTCACCTACCGCCATGCCGGCCGCGACTACCGGCTGACCGACGTCCACGGCACCGTCGTCCACGACGTCCTGGCCTGACGCCGAATCGATCCCATGCCACGCATGTCACCACGACTCCGGTGCGGACTCCTGCTGCTGGCGCTGCTCGCGGCGGCTGACCGCGCCGCGGCCGGCGTCCGCCCCGCGGCCGTGTTCACTGACCACATGGTGCTCCAGCGCGGGATGCCGGTGCCGATCTGGGGCAGCGCTGACGCGGCGGCGGAGGTGCGGGTGTCGTTCGCCGGCCAGACCGTGACGGCGGTGGCCGGCAGCGACGGCCGCTGGCACGCGGTGCTCGCGCCTCTCGACGCCGCGGCGGCCGGACAGCCCCTCACGATCGCGGCTGGCGACGACCGGCACGTGATCGCCGACGTCGTCGTCGGCGACGTCTGGCTCCTCGGCGGGCAATCCAACATGGAGTACACGGCGGGCGCGATGGCGGCACGGTTGCCTGCCGGGAAGGTGCTCGTCGATGCCGCCGACCTTCCCGGGCTCCGCTTCTGCCGGATCGTCGCGCCGGCGGCGGCCGAACCACAGGCTGACTTCGCCACACCGCAGCGCTGGGACGTCTGCACGCCGGCAGCTGGTGCCGCGCACTCGGCCGTGGGCTTCGTCTTCGCGCGCCGTCTCCACGAGGCGCTCGGCGTGCCGGTGGGGGTGATCGACACGTCGGTCGGTGGCACACCGATCGAGCCCTGGATCCCGGCAGGGGCGTTCGCCGGCCATCCCACCCTCGAGGCGATCGCCGCCCACGCGCGGGCCGGCGACATCGAGGCCATTCGCCGGATGCGAGGCGGCACCTTCGTGCGTGGCGATCACTGGCTGCCGGGTCGCCTCTTCAATGGCCGGGTCGCGGCGCTCGTGCCGCTGGCGATCCATGGTGTGGCCTGGTACCAGGGGGAGTCGAACTGCGGGCGGGGCGAGGATCCGCGCGACTACGCGGCCAAGCTCGGTGCCCTCGTCGCCGGCTGGCGATCGGCGTGGTCCCGGCCCGACCTGCCGGTCGCCGTGGTGCAACTGCCGCAGTGGAAGAGCTACGCCTGGCCGTTTCTCCGCGCGGAGCAGCGCCGCGCCACCGCCGGGCTCGGCCACACCGGTCTCGTCGTCACGATCGATCTCGACCACGCCGACGACATCCACCCGCCCGACAAGATCAGCGTCGGCGAGCGCCTGGCAAGCTGGTCACTGGCCCGGATCCATGGCCGGGAGATCGCGGCGGAGGGACCGGTGTTCGCGTCGGCCCGACGGCGCGGCGCGGAGATGGTGGTCCGATTCACGTCCAATGCCGTCGGCGACGGCCTGATGGCGGGCCGTCTTGCAGCCCCCGGGGAAGTGGTCGATTCCGGAAGCCCCGTCGTGAACGGATTCGAACTGTGCACTGCCGACGGAGCGTGGCACGGGGCGGCGGCGCGGATCGTGGGGAGCGAGGTGGTGGTGACGTCGGCAGCGGTGGCCGAGCCGGTCGCGGTCCGCTATGCGTGCCAGCCGGAAGCGCGGCGGGACCGGCCCTGGAATCTCCACGGCCGCAGCGGACTCCCGGTCGGTCCCTTCTGCTCCGATCCCACCCGCATGCCCTACGAGCCGGGACAGAATCCCCCCTGACAGGCACTTCGTGTCCCGGTCGGCGGCGAAGACGAGCACGCGGCCCACGGACGAATGAAAGAGCATTGCCGTCGGCGGGACATGCAGGAGGCTGGCCACCTGCTGGCGTGATGAATGATCGATGAATTATGACGGAAAAGGCATTGCTGGTCGGAGTCGCCCGGCACATAACCACGGTCCGATCCAGGCGATCCCGGACCCCTTCGCGGAGCCAGCCACCGGGCGCGGGCGGCTGCCGCCGTCCGCCCGGTACCGGCGCGTGCCATCATCGCCCCTTCCCCATCGCCTTCCGGTTCTTTCCTTTTTCCAACCGTCGTTCGTTTCGGAGTGATTGCATGATCCCCCGCAGCATCTCCTTCCGCAGCCTGCTCACCGTCACAGCCGCTCTGCTCTGCGCGATCGCGGCCCCGTCGGCCCTGGCCCAGTCCGCCAAGCGGCCCAACATCCTCGTCATCTGGGGTGACGACATCGGGCAGTTCAACGTCGGGGCCTACAACCTCGGCATGATGGGCTACCGCACCCCGAACATCGACCGGATCTCGCGCGAGGGGGCACTGTTCACCGACTGGTACGGCCAGCAGAGCTG
>SXWA01000205.1 GCA_005791575.1 Planctomycetaceae bacterium | reverse complement strand
GGCGGTCTCGCGGCAGCGGCTCCCGGTGGCCGGGCGCTGCTGCTCGGCGCGGCGACCGCCCTTGGGGGCCTGGCGGGAGCCGCAGCGATCGGTCCCGCCGCCACGCCGGCGTGGATCGGCGCGAGCCTGCTCTGGCCGGCGCTCGGACTCCTCCTCGGCGGCCTGCTCACCGGGCAGGCCGCCGTCGCCATGGCGGCGGGGGTCGGCCTCGCCACCGTGGCGGTGCTGGCGATCGGACTGCGCCCCTCCACCACCGAGGCGCCCGACTCGGTCAGTGGTGCGCTCGTGGGGGTGGGGATCGTGGCTCTCGCCACCGTCGGCTCCGGACTGATGGATGGCGATGACGGCGGGTGGGCCCTTGCGGTCGCCGGCACCGTCGGCTCCTTGCTTGGCGGGCTGGTTGCCATGGGGCGCCCCTGGCTGGAACCGCTGCTCGAGCCGGCGCCGTGGGAATCGCAGCGCCGTCGGCAGTTCCCTTGGCCGGCGGCGAGTGTGCTGCGCCAGCGGCTGGTGCTTGCGGCGATGCTGTCGTCGTTGGTGACGATGGTGGTCGGCCTGTTCCTCGTGCCGGCGGCCGCGGGCCTGGTCGCGGTGATCGGGTGCGCGTGGCTGGTCGCACTGGCGCTGCCCCCGGCGTGCCTCGGCCATGGTGGCAGCGCCGATCAACGCTGGCGCTGGCTGGAGCGGTGTGCCGTCAGGCCGGAGCGCCCCCGCGGATTCGGACTGGAAGGTGCAGGGCAGACGGCCTCCGGAATGTCCGGCACGGGGAACCACGCGGGCACTGCCCGTGAGCCGTGGAGCCGTGCGGCCGGGCGACGCGCCTGGATCGCGATGGTCCAAGGCATGCTCGTGTCGTTCCTGCGGGCGATCCTCGTGCCACGGGGGCACGCGGCCGAGGGCGCGCGGCCGCCGTGGCTTGCCCCCGGAGGTGCCGTGACGGGGCTGTGGGGTGTGGCGTGGCATGCCGCGGTGATCGGCTGGCCGGCATGTGTGGCGGTGGCCCTGTCCGCCGGCGCGCCCACGCGGCTCCACGGGGCGGTTGGGGTGATCGGGGCCTTGGCGGGCATGGCCATCGCGCTGATGCTGGCGACCGTCTGGAGCCGGTGGCCGTCGCGCGGGGGACTTGAACCGGGCGCTGGTGAGACGGGGCACGCGGTCGGCCTGACACTTGCCGCGTGGGCGCTGGTGGCGGCGCTGGCGTGGCGGTGACCGATCGACAGCCACCCGTTTCCCGGTTTTTCTGTTTCGCCGCTGCCGACATTTCCGTGGTTCATTCATGAACATTCATGAAGCGGAGCCTCTGCTCGGTCTCGACAGAGGGGCTTCGCGTGACCCTGGAAGGGGATGCCGGCAGCTGCCTGGCGCATGTCGCCCACGAACGTCCCGGATGGGCCTCTGGTTCTCGGGCGCTGCGTGTCGCTACCGCCGATTTGGCGGCGTGCGAGCCACGCCGCCCAGCCTTCGTGAAACCCGCAGGTTGCCCACCGAGGGGTGTCGGCCCCTGGGCACTGCCACCCTGTCGCCACCCGGAAGGAGGCCGGCCAAGCGGTGTTGAGGGTTTTCCCGGCACCTGCCACACTTCTTCGTCCTGCCTTTCGCGGTTTTCCAAACCTTCCCGGTCAACGGGGGCTTACCCGCGGCTGGCGGATTCTGGCGCGGTTGTGTCGAGAAACACGGTCGCGCCGTTCGATAGAACGAGGAACCGTCGGAGCAAAGCGGCGAGCCCATCGGCAGCCGAACCCTGGGGCAGAGCGACCCCAGTCCTGCTTTCGGGGCAGGTCCGACTCCCCTCAGCACATTCCGCCAGCCGCCAGCCGCCATTCATCCGCCAGCAGGAGGAGCAGTCGTGCACGGATCCAGCATCGTCGGAGAGGGACTTGGCTGCGTCGTGACCACCCCGACCGGGGGGGCGATGGGTGTGCGGTGCTCGTCGTGGGTCGGCAGGGCACTGCTCGCCGCTGTGGCCGTGCTTGTCGCCGTGCCGGGGCTCATCGTGGCGACGGTGGGCCGTGCCGAGGACCGCGCCACCGCCTTCCCGCCGAGCGAACAGGTCTTCCCGGCCACCACCCGGCTGTGGTGCAGCATGCCCGATGTCCACGGGCTGAAGGAGGCGTTCGACCGCACCGAATACGGCCAGTTGGCCAAGGATCCGGTGATGAAGCCGTTCGTCGACAGCCTCCGCGGGCAGATCCGCGATGCCGGCTCGCAGCGGCTCGCCCGCATCGGACTCACGCTCGAGGATCTGGAGACGATACCGGGTGGCGAACTGGCCCTCGCCGCCATCGAGCCGCAGCCCGGCGTGCTGGCCACCGTCCTCCTCGTCGATACCACCGGCCACGAGGCGGAGACGACCCGGATCGTCGAGCACGTGATGCAGCGGCTCGACGAGAAGAAGGCGACCCGTCTGCCGGCGGTGCCGGTGACCGGGGCCGGTGAGACGGTGAGCGTGTTCCAGCTCGCCGCCGACCCCCGCGAGCCGTCGAACCGTCCACGTCAGGTGGCGATCGTACAGCTCCCTCACGCCCTCGTGGTCGGTGACCACCCGGCCGTCGTCGCCCAGACCGCCGGCACGCTGTCGGCCGGTCGGGCCGACAATCTGGCGTCGCTCACCGCGTTCCAGGCCGTCGCCGACCGCTGTGCCGGCAAGGTGCCGGCCAACTCGGACCCGCTGCGCTGGTTCGTCGATCCGCTCGGGTTCGCGAAGGCCTACCAGGCCGCCAATCCGCCCCGTGAGAAGAAGAAGGGCCCCGACTACGTGACGATCCTGGGGCGTCAGGGCTTCGATGCCGTCCGCGGACTCGGCGGTGTGGTGCTGTTCGACGACGGTCCCTATCAGCTGCGGCACCATGCCCTCGTCTACGCCCCGCCGCTTCCCGGGCGCAAGCCGTTCGCACCCGACCGCTTCAACCTCGCGGCGCGGATGCTCGAGTTCCCCAATGCCGAGGCGGTCGAACCACCGCAGTGGGTGCCCCGTGACGTGTCGAGCTGGGTCGCGGTCCAGTGGGACATGCGCGCCGCCTTCAACTCCGCCGAGTCGCTGGTCGACGACGTCGTCGGTGAGAAGGGTGTCTTCGACGACGTCATCGCCTCGCTCAAGGAGGATCCGGACGGGCCCCAGATCGACATCGAGCAGGAACTGGTCAACTGCCTCGGCCGCCGCGTGTCGGTGGTGAGTGACTACGCGGCGCCGATCGGCGTCGACAGCGAGCGGCTGGTGATCGCCATCGAGGCCACCGACGAGGCGAGCGTGCGGGCCGCGGTCGCCAAGAGCATGTCCACCGACCGCGACATGCGCAAGGTCGAGTTCGACGGCCACATGATCTGGGAGCAGATCGACCGCTCCGATGCGATCCCCCAGCTCGAGATCGAGACCCCGGGGCTCGCCCGTCGTCATGCCGACGACGAGGACGACGACCGCGGCCGCCGGCGGATCCGTGAACGCGAGGAGAAACTCCTCCCCCATTCTGCCGTCACGGTCGCCAAGGGGCACCTGCTCATCGCCTCGCACCGTGACTTCCTCGAGCGCGTCCTCTCCACGTCCGGCGACGTGGAGAGCCTCGCCCAGGCTGCCGACTACGCGACCGTCGCGGCCGAGGTCGGGCGTTTGTTTCCCGGCTCGATCGCCCTGCGGTCGTTCGGTCGCACCGACCGCACGGTGCGCCCCACCTACGAGATGCTGCGCCGCGGCGAGATGCCGAAGTCGAAGAGCCTGATGGGGCAGTTCCTCAATACCCTGCTCGGCGACGGCAAGGAGGGAACCACCCGCAAGCAGCGGATCGACGGCAGCACCCTGCCGGAATTCGAGACGATCCAGCGGTATTTCGGCACCGTCGGCACCGGGATGGAGGCGGTCGAAAACGGCTGGTACATCGCCGGCGTCGCCCTGCGGAGCGCCGACCGCGAACCGGAAGTGGCGCGGGGACCGGTGTCGAGCGTGGGCCGGTGACGAGCCGCCGATCAAACGGTCGCCCCGGCAGATGGAAAACCGGTGTCGAGCGTGGGCCGGTGACGAGCCGCCGATCAAACGGTCGCCCCGGCAGATGGAAAACCGGTGTCGAGCGTGGGCCGGTGACGAGCCGCCGATCAAACGGTCGTCACGGGGAGCCCGGCTGACCCCGCCCCCCCTCGACCAGCGCCCAGAAGGGGTGCTGGCGGTCACCGCGGCGCCGCAGGTCCTCGAGCATCACCCGCACGTCGGGGGCGACGGTGTCCTTCACCAGCCTCCGGCCATCGAGTGTCACCGTCACGGGGCGGCTGAAGTCGATCAGTTCGGGCATCAGCCAGACCGTGACCCGCTCCGCTCCACAGCGCACCGCGAGGCCGTTGGTGGCCGTGGTCTTGGCTTCGATCGTCATCGGGCGGACGTTCGGCCCCGGCGGCCATTGGCTCGGGAGCACGACCGTTCGCGGCGGGGCTCCCGCCATCTCGACCCACCAGAAGAATCGATCCCAGGGGCGCATCGTCACCACGTCGATCGTGGACGGGGCGAACGACCGGGTGCGGCGCCCCATCCAGGCGAAGAGCCGGAGGATCTCGTCGGAGAAGTGCTCGTGGCCGCGACCGCGGTACTCGACGTAGGTGATGTCGAAGCCCTTGGCGAAGTAGCGGTCGAGGTCCATGGCGTTGCGGGAGAGGCTCGCCGAGTCGAGTTCACCCGCCACCACGTAGACCGGCAGCGTGCGGGCATTGGGCCAGTAATGGTTCACGTAGCGTCCTGCGGCCGGGGCGATCGCCACCAAGCCCGCCCAGAGATCGGGATGGGCCAGAGCGATGTCCCAGGCGGCATCGCCGCCGAGCGAATGGCCCGAGAGGAACACCCGGTCGGTGTCGATCGAGAACCGGCGCTGGGCCTCGCGCAGGGCTGCCAGAACCACGCCATGCTCGCGGGCGGAGAAGTCGTAGCCCGTCTGCGACGGTGCGGCCCAGGCGGGGGCGATCACGATCGTGCCATGGCGGCCCGCCTGACCGAGCCGGGTGCCGTCCGGCCCGGGGGTGCCGGCCCACCACTCGATCTGATTGAGGGGCGTCGTCCAGGCGGCGTGGAGGCTGACGATCGCCGGATAGCGCCGCAGCGGATCGTATTCGGGCGGGAGTTGCACGAGGCACGGCACCGTGCCCGACCCGTCGGGGTTGGCGATCGCGAGCTCGTGGAGGCCCGGCTGGACGGCGGCGGGAGGATCGATCGGGGGTCCCATCTGGCGGGCCACGGCGGCGACCGTGGGCGCGGCGAACGCCTCCTCCTCCGCGAGTCGACGGAAAACAGCCTCGCGGGCCGGGGCATCCTCGGACCGGAGGTAGTCGCGCAGCAGATCGCGGACCCGGGCGGTGGACAGCGCTAATTTGAGGTTTTCGCCGGCCGCTGCCGCGCCGCCGAGCCAGCCGCTGATCGCGAGCCCCACGGCCCGGTCGCGCGGCAGGTCGTCTGCCATTCCCAGCCGCTCGAATGCCGACAGCCGCTCGAGCGTCGCCGGTGAGAGGTGGCTGGCGATCTCGTCCACGAGCCGCGCGGCCCCGTCGTGCTCGGGGCCCTCCTCGAGACCGGCGATGCGCTCGCGGATCGCGGCCAGGAGACGCTGGCCACGTTCCCGGCGCTGCCGCAGCGCATCACGCTCCTCCCGAACGGCCTCGACCAACTCGCCACTGGCCTCGTTCACGGGAAACGACTCGAGGAGCCGTTCAGCCAGCCCCTCCTGACCGACCGAGGCGCGCTGGCGGATCTCGTCGAGGAGGCCGGAGGCGGCCAGTTCCATCAGCCCCTGCCGCTCGGTCGCGAGGTCGGCGAGCGCCGGAAAATCGCGCAGCACATCGTCGAGTTCCGCGCGGGCATCGTCGTAGCGTCCCGCCTGGAGCCAGAGTCGCACGAGACGGAGGCGGTCGTCGGTGTTGTCGCGATCGAGACCGTGGGCGATCACGCGGCGGAGGACGTCGCGGGGGATCGACGACGTCGCGACCCGCATGTCGAGGAGTACCGACTTCTCGGTTTGCAGCCCCTCCAGCCGTGTCCAGCGCGGGGTGATGCGGGTGATGCCCTGGACCACGTCGATCCGGCCGCCACCCGTGGCGAGGGAGAGGATCCGCCGGCCGTGATCATCGAACGGGGTGGTGCCGAGGATGCCGCCAACCGCCGCCACGCGGCGGCCGCTTTCTGGCACGCGCTGGTCGATGTCGATCCGTTCGAGACCGACGTCGAAGGGCCCCTCCTCCACCTTCACCACACGCCGCTTGGGGACCATCGTGCGGGTCAGGTCGTCATCGCAGACAAGGACCGGTGTGCCAGCCGTGCCTCCTGCATCGGCGATCGGATCGATCACCACGCCAGGCAGCAGCGCGAACCGGCCCTCGAGCACGCGTCCATCCTGGAGTTCCACCCGGTCACCGAGGACCAATGTGGGGCAGAGAACCGCGGCGATCGTCAGGCCGAGGATCGATCCGCACCGGCGTGGGGCGCGGATCGGCGTCGCGCGGCCGCGGTCGGCAACCAGGCCCGTGGAGAACCCACGCCCGTCGGCCACCATTCGGCAGGGCGACCGGGTCACGGTCCGGAAGGGATCGGCGCCGGGAGTCGCAGGCATGGGCATGGACCGCAGTCTAGTGGTGACCCCCGTCAGCAGACCACGCCGGTTCCCGGCTTGACCCCCGTTCCGCCGGCTCGGAGAATCGTCGAGCAGCGGTTCGGGTACGATCGGGCCGATGTTCGATCCTCAGTAGGGCTTCGGCATGCGTCTCGTCCACCGGCTGCTCTCGCGCTGCGTGGCACTCGTCGTTCTGTTGCCGATCGCCCTGCTGGTGATCCTCGGGTTGGGGGCGCTGCTGAGCGGTCTCGGGGACCGCGCGGGGGCCATCGTCTGTGCACGCGTGGCGCTGTGCGGCGCCGTGGCGTGGCTGGTGGGTGTCATCGCCATGGCCGTCGTGACGGCCGTCGCCGTGGTCGGCACGCCGCGTCCGCTCCCTTGGGAACGGGTCCGGTGGGATGGCCGCCACCGCGGCATGGGGCCCCGCGGACGGCGGTTTGGTCCTGGCGGGAAGCGCCGCGGCCGGCTGCGGTCCGTCGACGACCCCGTCGGTGATGCCGCCGACGGGTGAGGTTCGGGAAGCCAGTTCACCGGGGAACCGGCCGTGGCCATCAAGTTCCGCTGCAACGGCTGCCGCGCGAAGCTCTACGTCCCGACACGCTGGCAGGGCAACACCATCGACTGCCCGCGCTGTGGGGCTGCAGCGTTGGTGCCGCCGCCGGCGGCGGAGAAGCCTCTCAAGGCGTTCGACACGAAGGCCGTCGAGGCCTCCCTCGCGGCCCTCACGCCGGGGCGGCCCGACGACCCCTTCGCCCTGGCACCCGTGACATTTTCCCCGCCGCGCGAATCGCGGCGCGCAGGGAAGACAACCCGACAGCCCGCAGCCGCCGGATCGGGCGTCAACGACGTCGCGATCCAGGTCGCCCCTCCCCGGCCCCCACGCCCCGGGCTGCGCAGTCCCGTGACGTTGCCGTGGTGGGCGGTCTATGCTTATCTCGGCCTGCTCACCGGGTGCGGTGTCGCGGCATTCTTCCTCGGGTTCTGGTGGGCCTCCAGGGGAGCGGCAGGCACATGACCGATGCTCACGTGACCGATGCCGGCAGTGGGCCGCGGTACGGCCGTTACCGGCTAGCAGGCTGTGGCCAAACAGCCTGCTGCACCTCACGGATGAGGTGCCGGGAGCGCAGCTCCCGTGAAAAGCGCAGCTTTTCGGGTGGCCAAAGGCCATGGATGGACTTTGGCCACGGGCTGCTAGCAGGCTGTGGCCAAACAGCCTGCTGCACCTCACGGATG
>SXWA01000204.1 GCA_005791575.1 Planctomycetaceae bacterium | reverse complement strand
GCTACATCATCCCCACCGAGGAGATCGAGATCTTCCTCGCCGACGTCGCCGACGGCCGCTACGACGGCAAGCCGCGGCTCGCCGTGAAAGTCGACAAACTGGAGAATCAGGCGCTGCGCGACTCCCTCGGCGTTGCCAAGGGGACCAGCGGCGTGATCGTGACCGAACCGGAGACGCCGGCCGCCGACCCCCTCCTCCGTCGCTGGGACGTGATCACCAAGATCGGCGACACCCCCATCGACGACCAGGGCGCGATCACCGTGGAGGGGATGCCGCGTGTGTCGTTCTTCTACGACGTCCAGCGCAGCGCCGTCGATGGTGCGGTGCCCCTGACGGTTCTCCGCGACGGCGTTGCACAGACGGTGCGCGTGCCCTGCCCCACGCAGCAGCCACTCGTGCTCCCGGAACTGCGCGGGGGATACCCCGAGTATTTCGTCTTCGGCCCGGTGGTGTTCACCGCGGCCACCGCCGAGCATGCCGCGTCGCTCGAGGCCAACCCGCGCTTCGCCGCGGTGATGGCGGCGATCGGCAATCCACTCGCAACGCGCCGCGCCGACCAGCCCGCCTTCCCCGGGGAACGGCTGGTGATGGTCTGCGCGCCGCTGTTTCCGCACCGCCTCTCGCGCGGCTACGACAGCCCGGCCGGCCGGGTCGTGGCAACGGTCAACAAGCAGCCGGTGAAGAACCTCGAACACTTCGTGGCGCTGCTCCGCGACGCCGACGGCGAATTCGTCGTCTTCGAGTTCGCCGGCCGGGGATCGCCGCCGCTCGTCTTCCCACGGCGCGAGGCGATCGCCGCCACCGAGGAGATCCTCACCGACAACGGCGTGCGCTCGCAGGGATCGCCGGGGCCGCTGGCGGTGTGGAACGAGAAGCCCGCTGCGGCACCATGACGCCCGCAGCCGTGCTCCGCCCCGGCGCTTGGCCGGGACCCGACCGGCACGCGCTCACCCGGCCGGTCGCTCTCAATGCTCGACGTCGGCGCCCGGTTCGGGGAGCCAGTGGGTGAGCAGCGCACCGACGAGGGCATAGGCGCCCGCGACCGCCGCCCCCACCACCGCGATCTTCACCGGATCGGGCGGGCTGGCCGCCGAGAAGGTGAGCGTCAGCCAGGCGGCGGCGGTGCCCAGCACGCGGCCGCCGATGTTGGCGGCGAAGCTCTCGCCGGTGCCACGGAGATGGGTGGGGAAGACCAGCGGGATGTAGTTCCCCCAGAAGCTGAATTGCGACACCGTCAGCAGGCCGGCGATGAACACCCCCGCCTTGATCGCCGTCAGCGATCCGGCACTGCCGAGCTGGGTCGAAACCCACCAGAAGAACGCCGGCACGAACAGCAGCGCAGGCCACTGGAAGAGGCGCAGGAGCGTGCGCCGGCTGACGATTCGCAGCGCCGCGAAGGCGAGGAGCACGCGCCCCATGAGCCCGCCCACCTCCTGGAAGATCGTCACGCCGGCCACCGCCTCGTCGGTGGCGTTGCCGGCGATGCTCTTGAGCCGCCCGGGGGGAATCGTCTCCCCCTTCGCGGCCGCCTTCGCCACGGCCTCCTCCTGCGCCGACTTCGCCTCGGCAAGGATCGCGGCATGCCCACCCTTCTGGGCGCCGAGGATCTGGGGGAGCTGCTGGATGGCGCCGAACGCGATCCCGTAGCTGGCGGCGAAGACGAGCGTGGTCATGACCGTCGTGCGCACCAGTTCGGGGCTGAACAGCGCGGCGATGCTCGGCCGGCGCAGCGTGCCGGCCGCCTTCTTCTGCGCCCAGACCGGGCTTTCGGGCAGGAAGGGGCGGATGAGGATCAGCGGCAGCGCGGGGATGACACCGGAGATGAGCGTGTAGCGCCATGCCTGGTGGTCGCCGTGGATCGCCGGCAGCGCGAGGGCGAACTTCGCCGCGAGGATGTTGGCGGCACCGACGAGCAGACCGCCGAACGACGAGAAGGCCTGCGTCCAGCCGAGGGCGTTTTCCCGGGCCTTCGCGTCGGGGAAGAGTTCTGCCAGCCAGGCAACGGCCGCCACGAACTCGACGCACACCCCGATGAACACCAGGCAGCGGAAGAACAGCAGCAGCGGCAGGCTGGTGGCGAACCCGGCGGCCAGCGCGGCGAAGGCGTAGAGGAGGATGCTGAAGGTGAGCACACGGCGGCGTCCGAGCAGGTCGGTGAGATATCCACCCACCAGCCCGAACACGCCACCGGCGATCGCCGGCACGAAGAACAGGGTCCGTGCCCAGCCGACGTAGCTCTTGCCGCCGGGGCTCCACAGCGCCGCCGCGTCGGCCTGCGCCATCCCTGCGGCGACGAGCGCCTGCACCTCCCCCTTGGCGAGCTCCTGGATCGCCGGCTTGATGATCAGCGGCAGCATCAGCAGCTCGTAGATATCGAACGCGAACCCGATGGCCGCGATCGCACAGACGAGCCAGCCGGTGGCGGAGAGCCGACCGGACGAGGTGAGCCCGGCGGATTCACCGCCGGCCGGGGGAGTGGCCGCCATGCACGGATGCTCCAAAAAGGGCGGGAGCGGCTGTGCGCCGCTCCCGGGAAGGCACCAGTGTAGTGACCGGCCGACGCCAGTGCGTCAGGGCCCGATCGAGGGCGGGCACTTGGTGAGGAAGTCGCGCGGCCCACGGGTCGTGTAGTAGGGGTAGGCGACGGCTCCGGTCGGCGGGCCGGCCGGGCCACCCTGCTCGTAGCCCGATTGCATGAGCGCTTCTTTCTCGGCGGCCGAGAGGTGGTGGCGCGCGAGACCGCCGTAGCGGCCGAGGTGCCGGCAGTGGGCGCAGCGGCCGCAGTTGCCGTCGGGGCACTTGCTGCACTTCCCGCCGGCGCAGATCCCCTCCGGGCAGCCTCCATGCTGGCAGGCCCCACCCTGACAGCCACCGTCCTGACAGGCCCCGTCCTGACAGGTGCCGTCCTGACACGCCCCGCCGACGTGGTGGCCGTAGGGGCCGTCGGTGTTGAGGAGGAAGAGGCGGTCGACGATCGAGCAACCGCTCGAGAGGCTGACGACGGCCACGAGGGCGACGAGTGACAGCACGCGTTTCATGATCGGGGCACCCCGCGGGCGGGTCGGCGGCGACCGGCGACGTGCCGGAGGATCGCGACCGCGCTCCTTCCGGTGGTATCGGTCGTGCGGGTGGTGCCGCTCAAGGAAACCCTGTCGGCGGGAAGGCGGGCAAGGCGGGCAAGGCGGGCATCCCCTCCCGCACCACACCGGGGTGCCCGGTGCGGACGGGGCGGGCGGCCGGTCAGCCCGTGAACCGGCCGACGACGAGGGAGATGTTCTGCCCGCCGAATCCGAAGCTGTTGGACAGCGCGACGTTGCAGGTCGCCTCACGGGCCCGGTTGGGCACGTAGTCGAGATCGCAATCGGGATCGGGCTCCTCGTAATTGATCGTCGGCGGAAGAAGGCCGTCGCGGATCGCCAGCAGGCAGACGATCAGCTCCGTCGCCCCGGCCGCCGCGATGAGGTGGCCCATCATGCTCTTCGTGCTCGACACCGGGAGGCGGTAGGCACGCGCGCCGAACACGTTCTTGATCGCCAACGTCTCCACCCTGTCGTTGACGCTCGTGCTCGTGCCGTGGGCGTTGACGTAGTCGATCGCCTCGGGGCCGATCCCCGCGTCGGCCAGCGCCATGCGGATGCACGACGCCGCCCCACGGCCCTCGGGGTGGGTATCGGTGATCCGGTAGGCATCGGCAGTGGATCCGTAGCCGAGCAGTTCGCCGTGGATCGTCGCCCCACGGCGGCGGGCGTGCTCCAGTTCCTCGAGCACCACCATTGCCGCCCCCTCCCCGAGCACGAATCCGTCGCGGTCGCGGTCGAACGGTCGGCTGGCCCGCGTCGGCTCGTTGTTGCGCGTCGAGAGGGCGGTGAGAAGATTGAAGCCCGTCACGCCGAAGGGATGGATCATGCTGTGGGCACCGCCGGAGAGCATCACGTCGGCATCGCCACGGCGCACCAGTTCCGCCGCCTCACCGATCGCCTGGCTCGAAGCGGCACAGGCGGTGAGGCAGTTGAGATTCGGCCCGTGGGCATTGAACAGACCGGCGAGGTGGCAGGCCGGCATGTTGGGCTCCTGCTCGACCTCGGCCAGCGGATGGAGCGTCTCGAGGCCGAGTTTGGTGAACTTGGCGACGTCGAGGGTGTCGCCCTCGATCGCCGCCGTCATCATGCTCGTGAAGGCGTCGAAATCCTGCTGGCCCTCGCCACTGCCGAGATAGACGCCGAGCCGCGAGGGATCGCCGGTCAGCCCGCCGGCCAGCCCCGCATCGCGCATCGCCTGGAGGGCGGCGCCGGCGGCGAACTTCGTGTGGCGTCCACAGAAGTGCCAGTCACGCTCCTGCTCCCCTTCATGGGTGATGTCCCAGCCGCGCACCTCGGCGGAGATCCGCGTGGGGAATTTCGCGGCGTCGAACACCGTCGTCAGCCCCACCCCCGAGGCACCGATGCCGAGGTTGTTCCACAGCTCCTCGACACGCACCCCCAGGGGGGTGATGCAACCCATGCCGGTGATCACCACGCGCCGTCTGCCTGCCACCATGACGTCTCCCCGCCTCAAGGAATCACGGTCGCCGCAACCGTGGCGGGCGCGGGCCACAGCCGCTCCCCGCCGCACTCGCGCACGCGGCTCACCCGCTCACCAGTCGGGCCGTGCCAGCGGTTGGCCCGATTCGTCGCGGCCGATGTCGTAGATGTGCATCTGATCGAGCCACCGCAGGAGCTCTTCCGGTTCGAAGAGCCGCGGCACACCCTCGCCCGGTTCCAGATGGGCGAAGAACAGTTCCGCTTCCCCCTGGAGCCGTTCCCCGACATGGCTCGACACCTTGGTCAACGACCCCGCCGGCTTGAGATCGAGGATCTCGGCCCGATACCGGAGACAGTCACCCGGCACGGCATCGAAGTGGAACTCCGCGGCCGCCACCTTGGCGAGCACGACTCGACGGTTGTACTCGATGGCATCGGCCACGAGCAGGCCGGCGGTCTGGGCCATCCCCTCGACCACCAGGGAGTTGGGCATCAGCGCCGCGCCGGGGAAGTGGTCGTGGAGGTGCTCCTCCGCGAGCGACACGTTCTTGACGGCCACCGCGGAACGGCCGCGGACGAACTCGTCGAATCGATCGATCCAGAACCAACGCATGCAGCAGGTGTCCCGCGGGTGCGGAGAAGGTCAGGCGGCGAGCTTGCTCTGCACGTAGCGGACCATGTCCTCCACGGTGAGCGTGTTGGCGAAGTTCTGCACGCTCGGATTGGCCTCGAACTTCGCCAGGTCGGCGAACGGCATCCGCGACTTGAGGGCTGCGATCCCGGCGGCATTCACCTTGCCGTTGTTGACGAACTCCGAGCTCGACAGCACGTCCTCGGGGAAGAGCTCGCCACGCGGGATCTTGATGCCGAACGCCTTCTCGAGCCGGAACACGATGTCGAGGAAATCGATCGACTCGGCGCCGAGATCTCCCACCATGGTGGCGTCGGGCCGCACGTCGTCCTCGTCGACACCCAGCGCGTCCACCAGGGCGTTCCTGACCTTCTCGAAGATTTCGTCACGGGGGGGCATCGACATGGCACCTTGGAGGAAAATGGATCCGCGGAACTCCCGGCCGGGGACCGTCACCGCGAACCGTCGGACAGCGGGAACGCGGGGAGTTGTAACGCCACCGGTGGTGGTGGGGGAACAGGAATCGCAGCCCGGTATTGTGACCGGGACCTCGGCCGGGGAAAAGTCCGGGGATCCGTGCTGCCGGGCAGGGCCCTGACCGCTGCCGTCGCCCGCTCCGGGTGCGAACCACGCCACGGCACCAGGATTCAAGCGTTTCCAAGCAGAAAACCGGGGCAGGATCCCGCGGCGCACCGGGGCGTCAACGCGGGGGGGCGGTCGACATTCCGTGGAGCACGGCGGGCAGTGCCCCCTGTCCAACGGCACGTTCCGCAGGGCCCGCTTCGGGGAGCACGCGTTCCGACCGGTAGACGACCGGCCGGGAGCCCGCGGCCGAGCGTGGCACGGGGGAGAGGATCGCCCACTGGCGCCGCATTTCCGCCCGCACACGTGCATCGAGTGCATCACCGTGGGGCAGCCGGTCGGCAAGGTTGTAGCGCTCGAGCACCAGCCGCGCTGTCAGGCTCGTCTTCTCACCGACCGAACCAGTGGCCTTCACGCGGGTCGTGGTTTCGTCCTGGTCGAGGACTTCGACCGCCACCGTGAGGGTGCGCCCCGGCTGGACGAAGTCGCCGTACTTCACATTTTTCGCCGTCCGGAGGACGACGATGCTGTGGGCGAAATCCTCACCGAGGCGGATCGTCCACGCCGCCGCCTGCGTGAGCGCCTCGAGCATCATCACGCCGGGCAGAACCGGAAACCGGGGAAAATGGTCCCCCAGATACTCCTCTGCCAACGACACGGTCTTGATCGCCGTGATGCTTTTTCCAGGCTGGACAGTAAGGATGCGATCGAGGAGGCAGAACCGCATGCAGAAATCCGTTTCCCGGAAGTGGCTGTCGACCGCACCCTCGGCGGTGGCGGCAGTATAGGAAATCCACTTCCCGCCACAACACGCTGTGCCCCTCCGGCCGACCCGTTCCGGCGATCTGCCAAGCTGACAGCCGACACCATCGTCACGGCCGTCAGACCCACTGCCGGCCGTGGGGGAAAAGGCCCGAAGCGGCTTGTTTTCCGCACCGCCAGCCGGGCCCCACGCGGCAGCCGCAACTTGGGCACGCTCTTTGCTTGCCTGATTCCACCATGTCGGGGTCGGCGCCGCGGAACAACGTGCCGCGGCGGCGCGACCGGAACAGTCCAAACGTGTGGGGAGGAGTCATGATGCGAACGACGCGATCGCGGTGCGCGCACCCGCTGGATGAACTGTGTGCCGAGGTGGACCGCCTGTGGACGAGTTTGATCGCCGCGCCGCCGCTCCATGGCTGGGGCAGCGCACCGCGCTCGGGGTTTCCCGCTGTCAACATCCGCGAGACCGACGACGCCCTGTGGGTTGAAGCCGAGATCCCGGGGCTTTCCGCCGCCGACGTCGACGTGTCGGTGGACGGTGACGAACTGGTGCTCACGGGCCAACGGCAGGCGGCCGGCCCGACTGCACCAGCGGTGGAGCCGGGAGCCGACGGCCGCGCGGCTGTCTGGCACCGGCGCGAACGGGGCCATGGCAGCTTCGAGCGGCGCCTTGCCCTGCCCGTCCGGGTTGCGGCCGACGGCGTCGAGGCGCGGTTGGTGGATGGTGTCCTGACGATCCGCTGCCCGAAGGCTCCGGAGTGTCAGCCCCGGCGAGTGACGGTGTCGGAGGCCTGACAGCCTGTGGCCAAAGTCCATCCTTGGCCTTTGTCCACTCCAAAAGCCGCGCTTTTCACGGGACGTGCGCTCCCGGCACCGGATCCCTCCGGTGCAGCAGGCTGTTTGTCCACAGCCTGCTGACGGAGGACGGCGGCACGGACGACCGGAGCGTGTGAACGGTTCGACACTTGACGAAAGGAGCGTGTGTGATGGTGACGATGGGTCCGATGGGTTCCACGGCCGACTCCCACGGGGCTGCGGCGGCAGTCGATTCCGCTGCGGCGCTCGCCTACCAACCCCATGTCGACCTGTGGGTCGAAGAGGGCGATGTGGTGATCGTGGCCGACATGCCGGGCGCCCGCGCTGAGTCGATCGACGTGTCGTTCGCCGACGGTGTGCTGTCGCTCCACGCCCGGGTCGCAGCCCGGGAGCTGCCCGGGCGGCACCTGCGGCAGGAATACGGGATCGGTGACTTCAGGCGGTCGTTCCGCCTCGGCGAGGGGTTCGATGCCACGGGCATCACCGCGGTCTTTCGCCTCGGTGTGCTCACGGTGCGCGTGCCGAAGGTGAGCGGCGTGCGGCCGCGGAAGGTCGCCGTCCAGGGCGATTGACAGCGGGTCCAGGGCGATTGACAGCGGCCGCCGGCCGGGGCCGTGCTGTCAGCCCGTGGCCAAAGTCCATCCCTGGCCTTTGGCCACTCGAAAAGCTGCGCTTTTTCCCGGAGCGGCGCTTCCGGCACTTCATCCGTGAGGAGCAGCAGGCTGTTTGTCCTCAGCCGTGCTATACGTGTGGGCCGCGGGGGGCATTGACCCGTCCCCGCGGCCCCGCGTCGTGAAGGCTCGAGCCATGCCTCTGCTCATCCAACCCGCCGAGTCGGTCAGTCGCCCCCCCGCCGCCATCGAGCTCCGGGACATCCTCCCGGAGAAACTGGCCGGCTTGTCGTCGGGTGCCATCGCGCGGTTGCCGATCAGCATCGATGGCCGTCCGGCGACCCTCGGCGACGCCTTCACACTGTCGGGCGACTGCGCTGACGGGATGATCGAGTGCCGCGGTGACTTCAGCCACGTGCACCAACTCGGCGCGGGCATGACGCACGGTCTGATCACCGTCGATGGCGACGTCGGCCGGCACGCAGCCGCGGAGATGACAGGCGGCCGCTTCACCACGACCGGCCGCGCCGGCGACTGGCTCGCCGCGGGGATGCGCGGGGGGGACGTGATCGTGGGTGGCAGCGTCGGCGACAATGCCGCCGGCGCCCTTCCGGGCCGCCGGCACGGCATGGAGGGGGGCCGGGTGCTGGTCGGCGGCGATGCCGGCGCCCTGGCAGGGAGTCGGATGCGCCGTGGACTTTTGCTGGTGGGAAGAGCGTGCGGCGAAGGTGTGGCCTTGGAGATGCGCGCCGGCACCGTCGTCACGATGACGGCCGGCCGTCATCGCGCCGTCGGGATGGGGCGGGGCAGTCTCGTGCTCCTCGAACCCATTCCCGCCGACGAATCCCCCGCAGCCGGGTTCTCCCGCGGTGGCCGCTGGATGCCCGGATTCCTCCCCTTGCTCGCCCGATCCCTCCCCTCCGTCACCCCGTGGGACGGCATCGCAACGCGGCTCGCCTCCGGTCCTTGGCAGCAATGGCACGGAGACCCGCTCGGCGACAGCCGCGGCGAGATTCTCTGCCCAGCCGACGGTGCCTGACCGCCGACGAGTGGCATGAGCTTCGTTCCCGGCAGGCGACTGCGCCAGGAACCGCGGCGGGTTGGCAGGCTGTGGACAAACAGTCTGCTGCACCTCATGGATGAGGTGCCGGGAGCGCAGCTCCCGTGAAAAGCGCAGCTTTTCGGGTGGCCAAAGTCCATCCCTGCCATGGCGGTTGGCGAATCCATGGCCGTTGGCGAGGGGAAACCCAGCGGTTTTCGCCCGACCGGTACGCCCGCTGCCCACGGGTCGAGGGCGGTTTCCGGCTGTTTTGCGGAACCGCTTCCGCTGCCCTGCCCTTTGGGCTATTCTTTGCGATTCTGCCGTGGGCCCACCCACGGTTCACCCCCCCGACCATGCACTGTTGCTCCATGCCCACCATCAGCCAACTTGTCCGCAGCCGCCGGCGGCCGAAGCGGAAGTTCTCCAAGTCGCCGGTGCTCGACCGCTGCCCGCAAAAGCGCGGCGTCTGTCTGCAGGTGCGGACGATGACCCCGAAGAAGCCGAACTCGGCTCTCCGCAAGATCGCCCGCGTGCGTCTGTCGAACGCGAAGGAAGTGACCGTTTACATCCCTGGTGAGGGCCACAATCTGCAGGAGCACTCGATCGTGCTCGTCCGCGGTGGTCGTGTCCGGGATCTGCCCGGCGTGCGCTATCACATCATCCGCGGTGCCCTCGACACGCTCGGGGTCCAGGGCCGGAAGCAGTCCCGCAGCCTCTACGGCGCCAAGAAGGGCTAATCCACCATGGGAAAGATCACCTCCAGCCGTGAGCAACTCACTCCCGATCCCCGCTACGGGTCGCTGCTCGCCAGCAAGTTCATCAATTGCCTGATGGTCGATGGCAAGAAGAGCATCGCCCAGAAGGTCTTCTATGGCGCGATGGACATCGTGGCCTCGAAGATCAACGACGTCGAGCCGATCGAGGTCTTCAACCGCGCCATCGAGAACTGCAAGCCGGCGGTCGAGGTGCGCAGCAAGCGGGTGGGTGGTGCCGCGTATCAGGTGCCGATGCAGGTCAACCGCAATCGGCAGCAGTCGCTGGGCATCCGCTGGATGCTGCAGGCGGTGCGCGAGAAGAAGGGGCGCGGCACGCACGAGAAACTCGCCGAGGAAATCCTCGCCGCCTACAAGCGTGAGGGGGCGGCGGTCACCAAGCGTGACAACGTCCATCGGATGGCTGACGCGAACAAGGCGTTCGCGCACTTTGCCTGGTGAAACCAGGCAAAGTGCCTGTCGCTTGGGCTCGTCGGGCCTCCACGGCGCCCGGTATTAGACGGCGACGATGCCGATCGGGTTCAATGTCCGTCATGATCGACACCGACACGACCCGGCTGCTCCACTCCCTCGTCACCACCCGCACGATCGCGGCGCTCGCCACGCTGCACCAGGGATTGCCCTCGGCCTCCATGGTGCCCTACGCGATCCACCGGGGCACCGGCTCCGACGCGCCCGACCACACTTTGGGCCCGCTGCTGGTTGTCACGCACGTCAGCCGTCTGTCCGCCCACACCCGCGACATGCTCTCCGTACCCGACGTCTGCCTGCTCATCACCGGCCCCGATCCGGCTGATGGCCACGGGGGCATGCCGCAAGCGGTCCCCCGGGTGGCGATCCAGGCGCGGGCCCGGTTCGTCGACCGCGACGCCGCCGACCACGACGCGATCCGCGACACCTACCTGGCCAGATTTCCCGACACCGCTGGTTTCTTCGGCTTCGCCGATTTTTCGCTCGTCGTCTTCGAACCCTCGACCGCGCGACTCGTCGCCGGTTTCGCCCGCGCCCATTCGCTCTCGCCGGCGGAGCTTTCCCGGGCGATCCTCGGCGACTGAATCGCACTCCCGGCGGTGTGCATCCCGGCACTGCCTTCCAGCAGTGCTTATCCCGCACCGGCGACGCACGCCCGGCCGGGCTTGCGTTTGAACAGCCGTATAGTAAGATACCGCTGTCCACCCGCCCGTGCGACGCGGGCCCGCGAGCGCCCGGCGCGCGTCGTCACCGGGTGCCATCACCCAGAACCGTGGAGGATCCCATGGAATCCGGCAGACAGTCCCCCCGTCGCAGTGAGCCCATGCCGGGCCCTGCCGTCATCAGGCGGATTGCACGCAAGGGGGGTGGCACCAAGCACTCCGCCCTGACGACATCAGGACATGTGGTCATGCCGTCGGTGGCGGCATCTGGTGCGTTATCCGGTGGTACTGCTGGGGGATCTGGCAGTGCACCGGCGACGAAAGCGATTCCGAAGAAGGCTTCTGCCGCCAGGTCGACGTCGACCGTCGGCAAACCGCAAGCACCGGCCAAGCCCGTGACCAAAACCTCCCCCCGGGTCGCGGTATCGAACCGAGCCGCCGCAAAGGATGCAGCACCCGGCCTCACCCGGCGCGGGCCGCTGCCCGGTGTCGGCTCGACACTCGGTGGCCTGCTCCAGCTCGACGTCGATTCCTCCGGTCACGAAGCGGGCAACGCCCCGACACAGCGCCAGATGGAGATCTACGCCTTCATCCGCGACAAAATCCACTCCCGTGGCTTTGGTCCGACGGTGCGGGAGATCGGGCAGGCATTCCGCATCCGGTCTCCCAACGGCGTCGTCTGTCACCTCAAGGCCCTGGAGCGCAAACGGCTCATCACCCGCGGCCGCAACATGTCGCGCGCAATCGAGCTGGTCGCCGAACCGGCGCATCTCAAAGGTCTGCCGATGGCCGGCTGGGTGGCGGCCGGTTCCCTCCGCGTGGCAGAAGAACAGCAGGAGCGGATCGATTTCCAGGAACTCTTCGACCGTGACGATCACTTCGTCCTGAAGGTGATGGGGGATTCGATGATCGAAGCCCAGATCTCCGACGGCGACTGGGTGGTGATCCGCCGGCAGAAGACCGCCCGGGCCGGCGATATCGTCGTTGCCCAGACCGACGACGGCGAAGCCACCCTCAAGCAATGGTTCCCGGAACGCGATCGGATCCGCCTTCAGCCCGCCAATGCATCGATGAAGCCGATCTATGTGAAAAACGCCCGCGTCCTCGGCGTGCTTGTCGGCGTGGTGCGGAAGACCACCTGACCGGGGCGTCTCACGATGTGGTCGTGGAGCCGGTGGAGGTTGCACCGTTGAGCTTGTTGTAGAGCGTCTTCAGACTGATGCCGAGGTCCTCGGCTGCACGCGGCTTGTTGCCCCGGTGGCGATCGAGGGCGCTGAGAATCGCCTGCATTTCCAACTCCCGCAGGCTGACCGGGCGGTCGGCAGCAGGGCTGCCGACCGCTGAGCAGGTTGCGTTGGGCCCGGCCGCCATCGCCAGAGCCGGCGGCTGACCGACCAATCCGGCAGGTGCCGCCCGAACTGCCGTGAACCGGGTCGGCAGGTGCTCGCTCGCCAGGGGCAGCTCGTCGCAGAGCACGAGCGCGTGCTCGATCACGTTGGCAAGCTCGCGCACGTTGCCGGGCCAACGGTGGCTCGCGAGGACTTCGAGAACCTCGTTCTGCGCCACGACGGCCTGCGGCGGGGTCTGCGGCCGCGCGCGGCGGACGAAATGATCGACCAGCGCCGGGAGATCGTCGAGCCGCTCGCGGAGCGGGGGCACCGGGATCTCGAAGGTGTTGATCCGGAAGAGCAGATCCTCGCGGAACGTTCCTTCCGCCACCATCTCCTCGAGGCAGCGGTGAGTGGCGCAGATCACCCGCACGTCGACCGTGGTGGGCTGATTGTCGCCGACCCGGCGGATCTCCCCGCTCTCCAGCGCCCGCAGCAGACGCGGCTGGAGCGCCCGGGGGAGCTCCCCCACCTCGTCGAGGAACAGCGTTCCACCGTCGGCCACTTCAAACAGCCCTGCGCGGTGTTCGTCGGCCCCGGTGAAGGCCCCCTTGCGGTGCCCGAACAGCTCACTCTCGACGAGCTGCTCCGGCAGCGCTCCGCAGTTCACCGCCACCAACGGGCCGCCGGACCTCTGGCTCGCCTCGTGGATCGCCCGGGCGACGAGCTCCTTGCCCGTGCCCGTCTCCCCCCGGATCAGTACGCTGGCCGACGTGGCGGCGACCCGGGCGATCAGCCGCCGCACCCCATCGAGGGCTGCCGACTCCCCCACCAGGTGCGTCGTGCCCTCGGCCCGCCGGACCCGTCCCTCGAGGGCGCGGAGCCGCGCGGTGAGTTCTCGCTTCCGCCGCACCCGTTCCAGAACACCCTGGATCTCGGCCAGTTTGCACGGCTTGGTGAGGTAGTCGAACACCCCCTGGCGGACGGCCGCCACCGCCGTCTCGAGTGACGACTTGCCGGTGACGATCACGGTTTCCGTGTCGGGCGAGATGGCCCGTGCCCGACTGATCACCTCGAGCCCCCCGACCCCCGGCATGTCGAGATCGACGATCACGCAGTCGTAGGCGGTTCGTTCGAGGGCCGCCACGGCGGTCCGACCGTCGGGGCAGACAGTCGCCTCGTGCCCGAGCCGCGGCAGCTCGATGCGCATCAGCTCCTGGAGCGAGCTCTCGTCGTCGGCAAACAGGATCCGCATCGGTCGACCACCCGTCTGCATGTCGCACACTCCTCCGCGGCCCGCGCCGCACGAACCGCCATCCTCAGGCTGCACGCTGCCCACGGGCGGGCGCCTTGCCGGCGACCACCGCCACCGGGAGCACGACCCGGAACGACGCGCCCTGGCCAGGCCCGGCGCTCATCGCCTCGATCCGTCCACCATGGTCAGCCACGATCCGGTGCACGATCGACAGCCCCAGGCCCGTGCCCTGCCCGGCCCGCCGCCGCGTGAAGAACGGCTCGAAGAGATGCTCGAGGACCTCGTCGGTCATTCCGCAGCCATCGTCGCTGCAGACGAGCACGGCATCCCCCCCCTGCCGGCGCACCTCGACATTGACATGCCCCGACTCCTCGATGCTGTCGAGCGCGTTGACGAGGAGGTTGAGCACGACCTGCTTGATCTCCTGCGGATTCACCATCACGAGCACGTCGCCCTCATCCGCGCCCCCGTCGATGGCCACCGAACGGCCGGCGAACCGGCCTACGTGTCTGAGCATCTCAGCCACGTCCTTCACCAGTGCCAGAAGCGCGGTCGGCTGGCGCCGCACCTCCCCCAACCGGGAGAAATCGAGCAGCTTCTCCGTGATCCCCTTGCAGCGGAACGCCTCGTTCTGGATCAACTCCAGGTAGCGCCGCGCCACCTGCACGTCCGGGTCGGCCAGCGGCAGCGATCCCAACCGCCCCTCCAACGATTCGGCGCACATCGCGATCGACGCCAACGGGTTGTTGATTTCGTGGGCCACCCCGGCGGCGAGAAAACCGACACTGGCCAACTGCTCGCTGCGGATCACCTCCCGGGTGCGGAGCTGCACCTGGCGATCGAGGTCGTCACGGATCTCCTGGAACCGGGCAGTCATGCCGTTGAGTGCCTCGGCGAGTTCCGCCATCTCATCGCGGGTGTCGAGCGCGATGCGGAAGTCGAAGTCGCCCGCGGCAACCCGGCGCGAGCCGTGCCCGAGGAGCCGCAGCGGCCGGAAGACCCAGCGATACGTCAGCACCCCGAGAGCCGCAAGGAGGCCGGCGGCGGCCAGGGCTGCGATCCCCGTGGTGAGGATCAGGGTGCGGTATCGGCTGCGCACCTCGGAGGCGAGGTCATGGAGATGCTCCTGGAGGAAGCTGGGCAGGGCCGCCGACAGCGCGGCAAGCCGTTCCAACTCGGCGTCGACCGCGTCGCCGTCGCCGTCGGCATCCAACTGTCGCAGGCTTTGGAGGGAGGCATCGATCTCGACGGCGGTGCCCTGCTCCCGGCTGCGGTCGCCGAACGGCACGGACCCCACCTCACCGGACTCGAGTTCGACACGGTACCGCCCGAGCGCGAAATCGACGCGGGCCAAGGCCGCCGCGAAACCATCGGCGCGACCGCCGTCCGGTCCGGGTTCCGCTCCCGCCGCGTGGACCAGCCGCAGGTGCCCCACGGCATCCCCGAGCGCACTGGCCTGCGGCAATTCGCCCGCCCGGCGGCTCAGGCCGCGCACCAGTCGCCGGTAGGAGTAGATGCCGAGAAATCCGCTGGTGGAAAGAACGGCGACCATGATGCCGACGAGCAATCCGCCAAGCAGCAGCTTCTCCCGGATCGGTCGCCGCTTGGGCATCGCCCGCTCTCCTGCCCCGGCAGCAGCCGGGAACGCGGACGATAGCAGGCTGCCCGGCGGTGCAGAAAGCCGAAAACCCCCCTGATTCCCAGCCTGCGGCCCACCGGGCCGGTCAGACCAGCCCCCACCGCTTGCGGAGGTACCACTCGCCACACATCAGCCCGGCGAGGAGCAGCAGCATCGGCCACTTGTCCCACGGGGTGTAGCTCCATTGCTCCTCGGTCTCGATGGCCGCTGGGCGGGAGGCGATCTCCTCGAACAGGGCGGGCAGTTCCTCCGGCGACCGCACCCCACCGGCGGTCACCTCGGCGAGCTGCCGCATGAGCAGGGGATTGGCACGTGGGTTGGCCAACTCGAGATCCTGACGGAACACCGTGAACCGGGCGCTCCGCGTGGTCATCACCTGCCCTGCGCGGGTCGCCTGGACGGTGACCTGCCAGTCACCAGGCTCCGTGAAATCGGTGACGCTCCCGGTGAAGGCCTCCCCACGGCGGGTCACCCGCACCGGCCGTGTGGCCCCGGTCGGCGAGATCACCACCGCCTCAAAGGAGGCATCCGGCGACGGGGTGCCGTCGGCCTGCGTGACACCGGCATCGAACGACAGCGTGGCGCCGGGGGAGAGTCGGCGCTGCGCCAGCCGAAGCCAGACGGTGTCGGCCGCGTCATCCTCCTGCCTGGCCAGCCACAGCACCAACTGCCTCCAGAAACGACGATGCTGCTCGGCCGCCCCCTGCATCGCCCACCGCCAAGTCGAATCGGCGGCGAACGCAGCCACCCGCCCTTCACCGAACTCACGCGCGACGAGCACCGGGCGGCCATCGGCGCTGTTCGCCAACGGCTTGGCGGTCGGCGTGAGCCGGCCGAGGACGTTCGCTCCGTCGAGCGGCGGCAGGCGCTGCCAGACGGCGAGGGACTCCTGCGCACTGTCCGCCTGCCGCAGGATCGACACCGACCCGAAGCGCGGATCGGGCAGCATCCGGATCGGCCCCGGCATATGGAGCCCGGCACGGATCGGCTGATCGAACGGCTGCCGAGCCAACTGGTCGGGCTCGAACGGCAGCAGCGGCGCGAGCACCGTGCCGCCCCAGCCTCCGGCCTCGAAGGCGTGGAAGCCACCGAGAAAGCCGATACCGCCCCCCGCGCGGACCCGGGCGAGGATCACTCGCAGGTCGTCCGGCCGCAGCGCGGCGGAGTCGAGATCGCCGATGAGGACGACATTGGCATCGGTGGCGAGCGACCGCGAGAGATCGATCGGCCACGCGCGTCGGCCGGTGGCCGTCGAGTCGATGGCCTCGAAGTCGACCTGGATGTCGGGGCTGGCGGCGAGCGCGCGGCGGAGGTACCGCTGCTCGACCCGGGGCGTTCCCTCCAGGTACAGCACCCGCAGTCCACCGTCGATGACATCGACGAAGGTCGTCATCTCGTTGTTGGTGACCACGACCTCGCCATCCTGCGGCTCGATGGCGAGGACGAGCTTCCTCTCCCCCACCGCGCGCGGCGTCCATGTCAGACGAACGGGCTCATCGGCGCCGCGTGGGGTGGCGTGGACGAGCATGCGCGACACCTCCTCGAGCACTCCGGCATCGTTCTCGGCAAGGAGTTTCACGGCGATGTCGCGCTCGCCGAATCCCTCGAGCCGCACCCGGCCCGACACCTCGAGCGAATTCTTCAGGTAGACGGTCTCCGCCGCCGTCAGGCTGACGATGGCCGCATCACGCCCCTGGCCTCCACCGCGTTGCTGGCCGAACGTCACGCTCCACAGCGGCACCGCGGCGTCGCCGATCCGGCGGGCCACCGTCTGCGGCGGCACGTCACGCGGTGGATAGGCATGCTGGGCACCGTCGCTGAGGACGATGACGCCCGCCACCGTCCGCCCTGCCGCCGCGCGCACGCAATCATCGAGGGCCGCCCCGAGAGCCGATTCCTCGGCGGTCGGCTGCCGCTGCCACTCCCCGAGCGGAAACGGCTCGTCCGCCGTACCGGGCACCGGTGTCGCCGTCCGGTCGAAGCGCCACAGGGCGATGTCGAAGTCGCCACTGGACACCATTGTGCGCGCCGTACCGCGCGCGGCGGAAAGCGCCGCCGTCATCTCCTGCCAGCGGGTCCTGCCGCCCGCCCCATCGGCCACGGTCATGCTCTCCGAGGCATCGGCGAGAACGATCACCGTCCCCTGCTGTCGCGCCTTCCTCACGGCCACGAGGGTGGGGCGCAGCAGGCAGGCCACGAGTGCCAGGAAGGCCGCGATCCGGAGGCCCGTGAGCCACCAGCGCCGGCGCGGCGACACGCGCGTCGGATCGGGCCCGTAGATCACGAGGATCGCCGCCAGCGCCGCGGTGACGGCGGCGATCAGCCATCCCGATCCCACCGGATCGAAGCCGACGGTGAGTCCATCGACGGCGCTCGTGCCGATCATGCCGCCCCCCGGGGGCCCGGCGCGGCCGACGACGGGGAAGGAGCCATCGCTGCCGCCATCGCCGCCGGGGTGGCGACGACGGTGTCGTCACGCCGTGCATAGAAGCGATTCGCCACGATCCAATCGGCCGCCATCGCGGCTGCAGCCAGGAGGATCACCCAGCCAAACAACTCCGCACCGACCCGCTCGAGCTTCACATCCCGGACGATGTCCCCTTCGGTGCGGGCCACCCGGGCCTGCGGCCCCAGCAGGGCCGTCAACCGCTCTGCTCCCAGCGGCGTGCAGTCGGTGGCCGCCGCAGGAAGATTGGCACTGAAGCCCTCCGATACCCCACCGACCTCGCCCCCCGAGCGGACCCGGTAGTTGCCGGGCGTCTGCGTGGCGGTCACGGTCACCGTACCCTGGCGTGGGTCCACAGCCATCGGGAAGTCGTCGCCGCCTGGCGTGCCGACGAACACCGCCGCGAGGTCGCGGCGGTCGATCTGGACCACCGCCGGTGCGCCGGCGACGATGTTGCGGTCGCCGGAGGTGTCAATGGCATGGAGCAGCGATTCGTTGGCGAGCATCACGAACGGCCATGGCTCGAAGCCGGTGGCCAAGGTGTTCCACGATTCGGGATCATCCGCCGCCTGCGACACCGGGGTGGTGAACACGACCACCGTGCCGCGGCCGACTCCGTGGACGAGGATCGCCGGCAGCCCGTTGCGGTAGCCGGCGACGGGGATCGCTGCGGTCTGGTCACCGTCCGCCCCGGGCTCCAGCGGCACGAACTCCCAATGCCGCCGGACGGGAAAGTCCTCCCAGGGCACCGCATCGCCGACGCGGCGGAAGGCCGCGAGAAGCGGGTGATCGAGCGACGCGGGGGCGATGTAGTTCTCCCCGGCTGCATCGCGCCACACGCGCTCGATGCGGCCGCCGAGGACCCGCGCGGCGGCGGCCGACGAAAACCGCGCGGCATCGGCAGCCCGGGGACCGAGCCACACCACCAGCCCCCGGCCGGAGGCCACCCACTGGCCGAGCAACTCCCAACTGCGGTCGGGAAGCGGAGGCGGATCGACGAGCACGATACCGGCGAAGGGATCCCAGGGGGTGGCCTCGAGGGCCGCGATGTCGATGACAGTGGTCCGGAAACGACTCCCCCCCACCTTGCGCAGCACGGCGGGGTCGATCGCCTGCTCGACGAACAGGGCGGTCGTCCCGGCGGGTGGCGGGGCCGCCACGAGGACGCCGGCAACACTGCCCACGGCCACGGTGAAAGAGCGGGCGTTGTCCGCCTCCAGGTCGTCCGAGCCCTCGAGCACCACGCGCCCCTGACGGACCCCCGGCTCGAGACCGGTCAGTTCGAACTCGACGCTCCCCGGCGTGGCGGCCTGCCAGTGGACCGGCTTCACCGCGCGCCGCACGTAGCGGCCATCGGCCCCGAGCAGTTCGATGGCGATCGGCCGATCGGCATCGGGACCGAGCCGCGACGTGGTCACCGTCACGCCGAGCGGCCCATTGGCGGAAACCTGTTCGGTGGAGAGCTCGACGGCATCGATCGAAAAATCGACCGGCGCCCCCGCCCCGACGTCGATCGCGAGGAGACTGACATCCGGGTGGGCCGCCGCCAGTTCCGCGACGCCGCCCGCCTCCCACCCGCCGCGTGACCCATCGGTGAACAGGTACAGCTCCCGGCGGGCGAGGGTCGCCGACTCGAGCAGCCGGAAACCGTCGGCCACCGCCGCCGCGACCGACTGCACCGGGGTCGCGCTCGCCAGCCGTTCGACGCGCGCCGCCGCCGCCGTGACCGAAGGAGAGAACGCGGCACCACCTCCGGCTGTGTCGAGCACCGCCACCTCGCTCCCCTTGGGCAGCTTGGCGAACAACTGCCCGGCCAGTTCGATCGCCTTCTCGAGACGGGTGCGATTGCCCTCGCGCAGCAGCATCCGCGGTGCGGTGTCGAAGACGAGCACCGCGGCGACCGGCCCCTCGCCGTCCGCCAGCCAGCCGGCAGCACGGAGCGTGGGCCGGGCGAGGGCGACCGCGAGCAGCGCCAGCGCCCCCATCCGCAGCGCCAGGAGCAGAAGGTGGTGGAGCCGGAGCCGGCGACGGTTGGCCACGGCGCGCACCCGGAGGAACCGGAGCGCCGGAAAATCACGGGGAACCGGCCGCTGTTTCATCAGCAGATGGAGGACGACCGGCACGGCGACCAGGCCGGCACCGGCAAGCAGCAACGGAGTGAGAAACGTGAGGCCCATGCCGCGATCTCCGCCACCGCACCAACCGCCTCAGAAGCGGTTGCGACGGCTCAGCAGGTATTCCATCAGGGCCCGGTCGAAGGGCATGCTTGTGTCGAGGGGCACGTAGTCGATGCCGGCATGGAAGCAGCTCCGCCGGTATTCCTCACGGAACGCCGCCACCGCGTCGACGTACTCCCGGCGGACGGCGTCGGCATCGACGACCATCTTCTCCCCCGACTCCGGCTCGATGAATTCGGTCATGCCGGCGAACGGGAACCGCACCTCCGCCTCGTCGAGCACATGGAAGAGGATCACGTCGTGGCCCCGGTGACGGAGGCGGAGGAGCGCCTCACGGATCGGCCCCGGATCGGCGAGCAGGTCGCTGAACACCATCACCAGTGACCGGTGCCGGAGCATCGCCGCCACCTGCACGAGGCTGCGGGCGGCATCGGTGCCACCGGACGGGGTGACGCGCGAGAGCACCGAGAGCACCTGCGCGATCTGCGACCGCCGCGAGCGGGCCGGGAGGCTGGCCTTGAGCTTCTCTCCGAACACCATCAGCCCGCACGGGTCCTGCTGGTGCACCATCAACCAGCACAGCGCTGCCGCCAGCGAGATCGAGTAGTCGAGCTTGGTCAGGTCCTGGCGGTGGGTGTAGGCCATCGACCCGCTCGTGTCGATGACCAGATACCCGGTGATGTTGGTCTCCGCCTCGAACTTCTTGACGTAGTGCTTGTCGGTCTTGGCGTAGACCAGCCAGTCGATGTCCTTGGGATCGTCACCCGGGGTGTACTTCCGATGCTCGCTGAACTCGACGGAGAAGCCCTGGTAGGGGCTGGCGTGGAGGCCCTGGAGGAAGCCGCGGACGATGAACTGCGCCCGCAGGTCGAGGCGTGCGATCGAGCGCACCACCTCCGGCTTCAGGTACTCTTCGACCGCCCGCACCATCGGCTCGTCCCCCGGCTGCCCCAGCCCCTGCGCCCGTCACCGGGCTCGATCGTTCCGCCGCGCGCCCCCGCGCCCTCCTCACTCACCGCGCTCACTTCACGAGCCGGGGGATCTCCGGTTCGGGGATCTCGCGCACCAGCCGCTCGACGATCGACTCGCTGGTCAGCCCCTCCGCCTGAGCCTGGAAATTGGTGGCGATCCGGTGCCGCAGCACCGGCACCGCGATGCGGCGGACATCCTCGATCGACACGCTGAAGCGGCCATCCATGGCTGCCATCGCCTTGCCACCCTGGATGAGGAATTGCCCCGCGCGCGGCCCGGCACCCCAATCGACCAGCTCGGCCACGTACGGAGGTGCCTCGGGATCCTTCGGCCGGGTCGCCCGCACCAACCGGGCCACGTACTTCACGATGTAGTCGCTCACCGCCACACCGCCGACCAGCTTCTGGATGTTGACGATCGCACGGCCGGAGAGAACCTTGCGCACCTCGGGCTTCTCGGCCCTCGTGGTCGCCATCAGGATCTGCTCCTCCTCGCTGGCGGAGGGGTAGCCGACCTTGATGTTGAACATGAAGCGGTCGAGCTGGGCCTCGGGGAGGGGCTATGTGCCCTCCTGCACGATCGGGTTCTGCGTGGCGATCGTGAAGAACGGGTCGGGGAGTTGGTAGGTCTCCTGGCCCACCGAGACCTCGCGCTCCTGCATTGCCTGGAGGAGGGCGGCCTGCGTCTTCGGCGGGGTGCGGTTGAGCTCGGCGGCGAGGCGGATGTGGGTGAAGATCGGCCCCTCGACGAAGCGGAAACTGCGCCGCCCCGACTCGTCTTCCTCGAGCACGTTGGTGCCGGTGATGTCGGAGGGCCTCAGGTCGGGGGTGAACTGGACCCGTTTGAATCCAACGTCGAGGATCCGTGCCAGCGTCGACACCATCAGCGTCTTGGCCAGCCCTGGCACCCCCTCGAGCAGGCAGTGCCCCCGGGTGAAGATCGCGGCGAAGAGCTGTTCGATGACGTCGGACTGCCCGACGATCACCTTCTGCAACTCCTCCTGCATGAGTTTGCGGTGCTGGCTGAACTCCAGCAGGATGTCGTCGAGCGTCTTCGCGCGGGGACTTCCGGACACAGGCACCGTTCCTTTCGATCACGGCACTCGGGAACCGCTGCTGATGAGTATCCGGGACGGCCGCCGGGGCGGCAATCGCGGCAGGCGCCGCGGCCGTGATCACGGGCCCGCAGCTGTATAATCGGGTATGGATGCCACCTGCGGCGTCCGCCCGATCCATCTCCGAGGCACGTTGCCATGGCCGGCCGCTCGACCACGATGGAAAATGGGATCCGATGCCTGTGCGGCTGGGTGGTGGCCGCCACCTTCCTCGCCGGCCCGGCCATCCCGACCGCTCGTGGCGACGACGCTGACGAAGGCCCCCGGGGAGCGGTGTCGCCGGAGCGGATCCAACGCGCCATCGACAAGGCCCGTGACTGGCTGGTGCGGCAACAGGAGCCCAATGGATCCTGGGAGTGCACGCTCCGCACCGAGAACAACCGCATCGGCGCGTCGGCCCTGGTGATGCTCGCGCTGACCAACGCCGGCCTCACCCGGGACCATCTGGCGATGCAGCGGGGCCTCGACTGGATCCGCCGCCAGAAGCCCGACGACACCTATTCCGTCTCCCTGCAGACGATGCTCCTGGCGATGGTCTCCCCCGACGCCGACCGACCCATCCTCCAGCGCAACGTCGACTGGCTGGAAACGACGCAGGTGGCGCAGGGCCCCGCCGCCGGCGCCTGGTCGTACGGCAAGGGGAAGGGGAGCGGCGACAATTCCAATTCGCAGTTCGCCCTCCTCGCACTCCACGAGGCCGATCGGGTGGGAGTGCGGGTGAAGGACGAGGTCTGGCAGCGTGCGCAGCGCTACTGGACCGCCTGCGCCAATGCCGACGGCTCGTGGGGCTACACCATCGGCAATGCGGGGGGGGGCTCGGGGAGCATGACCTGCGCCGGCGTCGCCAGCGTGTGGATCACCGCCGAGCACGTCGGCTCCCCCGATGCCCGTGCCACGCGTGAGGCGGTCGCCTGCTGTGGTGGCGGCGCCAGCCCGAGGACGCTCGAAAAGGGCCTCGACTGGCTCGGCAGACGATTCAGCGTGGTGGAGAACCCCGGCCAGGGACAGGCCTGGCACTACTACTACCTCTACGGTCTCGAGCGCGTCGGCCGGTTCACCGCCCGGCGATTCATCGGTGAAGCCGACTGGTACCTCGAGGGAGCGCGGATGTTCGTCGGTGCGCAGGACGCCTTCACCGGGCAGTTCCGCGGCACCCGGATCGAGGATCCGATCGTCAACACGAGCTTCGCGCTGCTGTTCCTCGCGAAGGGCCGCCGCCCGGTGCTCGTGGCGAAGAGCCGGCACGGCCCCGAGATCGATTGGAACCGTCACGGCCACGACATCGCCCACCTCGTGGAGCATGTCGAACAGCGTTGGAAGCGCGACTACCCGGCGGGCCTCTCCTGGCACGTCGTCGACACGCCATCGGCCGACGTGAGCGACCTGCTCCAAGCCCCGGTGTTCTGGCTCTCGGGCAAGGACGGTTTGCAACTCGGCCCGGACGCCGGCCCCCGGCTGCGCCGCTACATCGACGAGGGGGGCTTCATCTTCGCCGAGGCCTGCTGCCCGCAGAGCGACGAGTTCGACCGCAAGTTCCGCCAACTCGTGGGCGAGATCTTCCCCGAGCCGGAATACGATCTGCAGCTGCTGCCCCCCGAGCATCCCGCCTGGCACGCCGAGGAGATCGTGCCGCCCGATCTCCAGCGCCCCTTGCTCGGTGTCGACTACGGGTGCCGGACCTGCATCATCTACGCCCCGCCCACCGACCAGGGAGGCAAGGGGGCGGCGATGCCGAGCCTCTCCTGCCTGTGGGAGCTCGGGGGCCCTTCCCGCCGTGCCCTGCCGGCCGGAATCGCCGCCGAGGTCGATGCGGCGCTGGCAGTCGGTACCAACATCCTCGCCTACGCCACCAACCGTGAACTGAAGCGGAAGGACGAGTTGTTTGCCGTCGAGGCCGCCACGGGAGCCCCCACCGACCAGTTCGACCGCGGCCGGCTCACGATCGCGAAGCTGAAGCACGGTGGCCTGTGCGATGCGGCCCCGGCGGCACTGGCCAACATCCTCCGCGCCGCCGCCCGCGAGCTGGGGATCCGCGTCGACGACACGCCGGACCAGATCGACATCACCGATGAGTCGCTCTTCGCCCACCACCTCGTGTTCATGCACGGGCGGCAGTCGTTCTCCTACGATCCCGCGCGCCGCCAGCGCCTCCGTGAGTTCCTCGAGCGCGGCGGCACGCTGCTGGCCGACAGCGTCTGTGCCTCCGCGAGCTTCACCGAGGCCTTCCGCCGGGAGATCGCTGCGGTGCTGCCCGATGCGAAGCTGGAGCAGATCCCCGCCGAGGACCCGATCTTCACGGCGCGGGAATACGGCGGCTACGACATCCGCGAGGTGACGCTGCGCGAGCCGCACGGGGGTGGCAACGGCGGCCCCCTCGGGGCGACGAAGCGGCGGATAGCCCCACGGCTCGAGGGGATCCGGATCGGAGACCGCTGGGCGGTGGTGTTCTCCCCCTACGACCTTTCCTGTGCACTCGAAAAGCAGAACTCAATGGAATGCACCGGCTACGGACGCGAGGACGCGGAGCGGATCGCCCTCAACGTGCTGCTCTACAGCCTCAACCAGTGACTCATGCCCGGCCCTCGGGCGCGACGCCCGCAAGCGAACCCGCGGGCGCGACGCCCGCAAGCGAACCCGCGGGCGCGACGCCCGCAAGCGAACCCGCGGGCGCGACGCCCGCAAGCGCATCAGCGGTCGTCCGAACTGCTGCCGCCGGAGAGAAAGCTCGCATAGTAAAGCAGTGTGAGCACGCTCTGCAGCGTCGCGGCGACATAGGTCCAGGCGGCGGCGTTGAGCACCCGATTGACGTGCGTCATCTCCGCCCCGGGCACGATCCCCAGATCGACGAGTTGGGCCTTGGCACGGTTGCTGGCATCGATCTCGACGGGCAGATTGATCAACTGGAACAGCACCGTGGCACCGAACATCGCGATCCCCAGCCAGGCCAACGGCTTGAGCGCGAGTGCCAGGCCGACCATGAAGACCATCAGTCCAGCACCGCTGCCGACGTTCGCCACCCCGACAGCGGCATTGCGCAGCGCCATCAGTGAAAACCCCTGATGGTCCTGGAGGGCATGCCCCGCCTCGTGGGCCGCGATCCCCACCGCCGCCAACGAACGGCTGCCGTAGACCTGGCTCGAGAGCCGGAGCACCTTCGACCGGGGATCGTAGTGGTCGCTCAATTGCCCCGGCACCTGCTCGATGGCCACGTCGGTGGCCCCGGCGGAGTCGAGAATGTGGCGGGCCGCGGCCGCCCCCGTCAGCGGAGCCGGCTCGTGGGAGGCGGCGGCGAACGAGGATTGCACCCGCCACTGGGCCCACATCGCCAGGAGCACGGCCGGGGCGATCGCCAGGAAATAAGCCGGATCGAAAAAGAACGGCATCGTCGGATCCTCTCGCGGGATGCACGGGAGCAGACCACCCGGCACGAAGCTATTCTAGCCCGGCGGGACGGTTCGCCCGCCGTTTGTCGGAACCATGCTATACGGCCTCCCCATGCCCTCGGTTCGCCGCGGTTTTCCCCTCTCCGGGCGGCATTCGGCCCGGCATTCGCCGGGCTCCCGACTGGCCTTGATCGGGATGGTCCTGGCGACATTCGGCTGTTCCGCGGCGGTGACCCGCGACCCAGGGGCCACGCCGGGCACCGCAGCGGCCGGCGGCGATCCGCGCCGGCTCTGCGCCGCGATCGACACGGCGCTCGCCCGGGCCCGTGACGGTCGGCGACTCGATGCGGCGGTGCAGGGGGCCTGGCAGGTGGTCCACGGCATCCTCGCCTTCGGTGCCGAACTCCCGCTGGCGCACGATGGCACGGTCTCCCCGGCTGTCGAGCACCTGCTCGGCGGCGGCAGCCTGCGGGGCTGGGTGGTGCGGCCGGGGGAGAAGGGACCGCGTGCCGTCGTCGAGGAGGGGAGCACGACCGGCCAGGGACACCCCGACCAGTGGCTCGGCTACCTCGCGCAGGCAGGACAAAACGGCTTCCCGGCCGACACGCCGATCGTCGTCGGCGGGCAGCGTTCCACCCTCGGCACGATGCTCCTCCAGGCGCAATCCGACATCCGCCCGGGTCAGGAGGCAACGTGGACCTTGATGGCGCTGGCGGCCTGGGCCGCGCCGAACGCCTCGTGGACCGCAGCCGACGGTGCCGCCTGGACGACAGAGCGGGTGGTGGCGATGGAGGCCGAGGCCGATCTCCTCGCCGCCGCGTGCGGTGGCATGCACCGACTGTACGGGTTGGCGGTGGCGCTCGACGCCCATCGCGCCGCCAGCCGCCGCGGCGATGATGCGTTCACCGGCGGCTGGGCGCTGGCGCGCGACCGCCTCGCCGACGCCCTCGAGGTCATCCAGACCTACCAGCAACCCGACGGCAGCTTTTCGGTCCACCATCTTGCCCGTCCCGGCCGGTCGGCGGACGTCGTCGCGACGCTGTCGGCGACGGGGCACGCCTTCGAGGTGGTGGCCCGGGCCCTGCCGGAGGCACGGCTGACGGAACCATGGGTGGTGCGTGCGGCCGAGCGGCTCGTCGGCCTGCTCGACGAGACCGCCGACATCGACCTCGAGTGCGGTGCCCTCTACCACGCCCTCCACGGGTTGCTGGTGTGGCGCGACCGGGTGTGCGGTGCCATGCCACCGGCGCGGAATTGATCCGCTTCCACTCCCCCGATCGAGAGCCCACGCGGCGACCGCGCGCGGCAATCGGCAAGCGCTCGCGGAGCGCGAGGCCGCCCCGGCATCAGTGATCGGAGCGGATCGCCTCGAGATGGGAGTGCACGGCATCGACGAGCGCCGCGAGGTCCCCCTCCCAGGCGATCGTCGTCGTCGCCTCGGTGGCGAGGTTCTTGAGCTGGGCGGTGCCGCGGGCGAATTCGTCGGTGCCGATCACCAGCGCGACGCGGAATCCCTTCTTCGCGGCCAGCTTGAGTTGCTGCCCAAGGCGGCGCGCCTCGGGGAAGAACTCCACCGTCATGCCGTCGGCCCGCAGTGCCGCGGCGATCCGCAGGTAGTCGCCGAGGTGGGCGGCATCGAAGTGGACGAGAAACACCTCGGCGGGCGTCTCGGCGGTGGCGAGCCGCCCCAGTTCCTCGAGCCCCGCCAGCAACCGGTCGATCCCCAGCGACGCCCCCACCCCCGGGAGCCGCTGCTTCGTGTAGAGGCCGGCGAGGTCGTCGTAGCGGCCGCCGGAGCAGATGCTCCCCAGCGTCGGCAGCTCGTCGAGAAAACTCTCGAGGACGATGCCGGTGTAGTAGTCGAGCCCGCGGGCGATCGACGGATCGACCACCACGCGTCCCTCCGCCACCCCCGCCTGCGCGACACCGTCGAGCAGCGTGCGCACCGCGGCGATTCCCTCGCGCCCCACGGCATCGTCACCCACCAGCGGCTCGACGGCGGCGAGCACCTCGGCCGGTGGACCGGCCAGGGCCGCCATCGCCACCAGCCGCCGGGCGACGTCGGCGGGCACGCCGTGCCCAGCCATCTCGTCCACCACGGCGTCGAGGGACTGCTTGCCGAGCTTGTCGAGACTGCGGAGCACGTCGGTGCTCCGTTCCGCCAACCCGGCCGAGCGGAGCACCCCGCCGAGGATCCGCCGGTCGTTGACCCGGATCGTGAACCGCTTGATTCCGATCGCCACGAGCAGGTCGTGGACGACGAGTACCGTCTCCAGGTCGGCCACGGGGCTCGTCGTGCCGATCGTGTCGAAATCGCACTGCATGAACTCGCGGTAACGGCCGCGCTGGGTGTTCTCCCCACGCCACACCGTGGCCATGTGGTAGCGCTTGAACGGCGTGCCGAGCGTGGCGATGTGCTGGGCGGCGAACCGGGCGAAGGGCACCGTGAGGTCGAAGCGCATCCCCACCCGGCGGTCACCATGGTCGGTGAAGGAATAGAGTTGCTTGTCGGTCTCCGCGCTCCCCTTGCCGGTGAGGATCTCGAGATACTCCAGCGCCGGCGTGTCGATGGGGGCGAAGCCGTAGGAGCGGTAGATCCGTCGGGCGATGTCGAGGATCTTCTCCCGGGCGAGCGCCTGGGCAGGGAGCAGGTCGCGGAAACCCTTGAGCGTGCGTGGTTCGATCACGATGGCGGCATCCGGGGAGCGGGCCGCGGAGTCTACCAGCAGGAGTCGCGGTCTCTCCAACCGGCCCCTGCCCCGGGCACGGCGACAAACACGGGAGGACGCTCACCGCGGCCCCGGGGCCGGCGGCCCTGCCGGGGTGAGCTAGAATCGGCTCGGTGCTCCAACCCCGGACCGAGGCCGGCCATGCCCCACCAGTCGCCGCAAGCGCTCGCGGCTCCGCCAACCCCCACCCGGCGGTGGCCGTTTCTCTGTCTCGTTCTTCTCTGGGGCCTCGGCGGCCTGATCGCTGCCGTCGTGGCCGGCAAGGCGTGGGCCGAGCCGGGCCCCGACTTCGAACGCGACATCCGCCCGATCCTCGCCGAGCACTGCGCCCACTGCCATGGCGTGGATGCCGCGAGCCGGGCCGCGGGCCTGCGTCTCGACAGCCGCGAGGGGGCCCTCGCCGGTGGTGATTCGGGGACACCGGCGATCGTGCCGGGCCGACCTGACGCAAGCCAGATCATCGCCCGGATCACCAGTTCCGACCCCGACATGGTCATGCCTCCCCCCACGGAGAAGAAGCCGCTCGCGACGGCGCAGATCGGGGCGCTCCGCGCATGGGTCGCCGCCGGTGCCGCCTACGCCGACCACTGGGCGTTCACCCCACCCCGGCAGCAGCCGCTGCCGGGCGACGACCCCGCCGCCAATCCGATCGACGCCTTCGTATCGGCCCGGCTCGCCACGGAGGGGCTCTCACTGTCGCCACCGGCCGACCCCGCCACCCTCTGCCGGCGCATCCATCTCGACGTTGTCGGCCTGCCGCCGACGAGAGAGGCGCTGGCCGGATTCGCCGCTACCGGCGCCGATGCCACCGTCGCCTCCCTCCTCGCCAGCGAGCGCTACGGGGAGAAGTGGGCGCGGCACTGGCTCGATCTGGCGCGCTATGCCGACACCAACGGCTACGAGAAGGACATGCCGCGCGAGATGTGGGCATGGCGCGACTGGGTGATCGCCGCGCTGAACCGCGATCTCCCCTACGACCGCTTCGTGATCGAACAGATCGCCGGCGACCTCCTCCCCGACGCGACGCAGGACCAGATCGTCGCCACGGGCTTTCTCCGCAACAGCATGCTCAACGAGGAGGGGGCGATCATTGCGGAGGAATTCCGCATGGTTGAGATGTTCGACCGCATGGATTGCGTCGGCAAAGCGGTGCTCGGCGTCACCGCGCAGTGCGCCCAGTGCCACGACCACAAGTTCGACCCGCTGTCGCAGGACGACTACTACGGCATGTTCGCCTTCCTCAACGACACCCACGAGGCACGGTCCTACGTCCACACACCGGACCAGATCGCGACACGGGCCGAGATCCGCTGCCGCGTCGCCGAGGCCGAGGCGGGCGTCCGGGCCGATCATCCGGACTGGCGCGGGGAGATCGCTGCCTGGGAACGGCAGGTGGCCGCGTCGCTCATCAAGTGGACGCCGATCGTCATGGACGAGATGAGCAGCAGCGGCCTGCTCACCCACCCGGCGCAGCTCGACGACGCCTCGATCCTCATGATCGGCCACCGCGACGGGGAGATGCTCTTCGAGGCGGAGCCGGCGCTGGCCGGGGCGACGGGCCTGCAACTCGAAGCGCTCCCGCACGGCGACCTGTTCCTCGGTGGCCCCGGCCGCGACGGGATCTGGGGAGTGGCCGAGATGACCGTGTCAGTCCGTCGGCCGGGCGCCGCGGCATGGGAGCCGCTGACACTCGTCGGCCCCAGCGCCGATCACTCCAACCCCGAACGGCTCGACGTCCGGCCGGCGTCGGCCGACGGGAAGCAACCCGAGCGGCGCATCCCCCAGGGCCCGGTGACGGCGCTGGTGGATGGCGACACCGATTCCGTCTGGGAGTCCGACCGTGGGCCGGGGATCCGCCACCAGGCGTCGGTCGCGGTGGTGCGTTTCGAACGCCCCCTCGACCTGCCGGCGGGCACACGACTGAAGATCGCGCTGCGCATGCCGGCCGGGGGTCTGCCCGGGCAGCAGAGCAGGATGCTCGGCTGCTGCCGGTTCAGCCTCACCGGCGCGCCGGAACCGTCGGCCCCGCCGATCGACCACGGCGCCTTGCTCGCCATCCGCACCCCCGCCGGGAAGCGCACCGCCGACGACGAGGCGGCGATCTTCTCCGCCTGGATGAAAACGGTGCCCGACCTCGCGCCGCGGGTCGAGGAGATCGCCGCGCAGTGGCGCCGCCTGACACCGGGGCCGACCACCGTCCTCCATCTCGCCCGCCGTGCGCCCGCCGCCACGCGCCGCACGCACCTGCTCGACCGCGGCGTGTGGAACAAGCCGCTCGGGGAAGTGGTGGCCCACGTGCCCGCCGCCCTGCATCCGTTTCCGGCCGACGCCCCCCCCGATCGTCTCGGCTTCGCCCGCTGGCTCGTCGACCGGCGCTCCCCCCTGGCGGCGCGCGTGGCGGTCAATCGGGTCTGGCAGGCGATCTTCGGCACCGGTCTGGTGGAAACACCGGATGACTTCGGGACCCGGGCACCGGTGCCCCTCCACCGCGACCTCCTCGACTGGCTGGCGGTCGACTTCATGGACCACGGCTGGAGCCAGAAGCGGCTCGTCGCCCAGATCCTCGCCAGCCGCACCTACCGCCAGTCGTCGCGCGCCACCGCCGCGCTGCTCGCCCGCGACCCAGGCAATCGTCTGCTCGCGAGGGGCCCACGGTTCCGCGTCGATGCCGAGGTGGTCCGCGACATCGCCCTGACCGCCTCCGGGCTGGTGACGCATGCTGCCGGTGGGCCGGGGGTGCATCCGCCCGTGCCGCAGAACGTGCTCGACTACAACTTCGTCCGCATCGACTGGCCCACCGCCACAGGCCCCGACCGCTACCGCCGCAGCGTCTATCTCTTCCGCCGCCGCTCGATGCCCGACCCGCTGCTCGGCACGTTCGACTCCCCCAACGGCGACATTTCCTGCGCCCGGCGCGTGCGGTCGAACACACCGCTGGCGGCGCTGGCCGGCCTCAACGAGCCGGTGTTCGTCGAGGCCGCCCGCGCTCTGGCGCTGCGGATCCTCCGCGAGGGGGGAAGCGACGATGGCCACCGCGTCGATCACGGATTCCTCCTCTGCACCGGCAGGTTGCCCACCGACGCCGAACGCGCGACCCTGATTGCCTTCCTCGACACCCAGCGGCGCCGTCTCGCGGAAGGCTGGCTCAATCCGCGCGAGGTGGCGACCGGGGCCACCGACGCGCTGCCGGCGCTGCCGCCGGGCACCTCGCCGCAGGACGCGGGTGCATGGACGCTCGCCGCGCGAGTGCTGCTCAATCTCGATGAGACCGTCACGAAGAACTGACGAGGGCCCGATGGCAGTGCCGCATCCGTTCCACCCGCCGATCGCTCCGCCCGCCGCGGTCCTCGCCGCCCGCGCCCGGGCGCGCCGCTGGTTCTTCCGCGACTGCGGGCTGGGCCTGGCGGGGATCGCCGCCGGTTCGCTCCTCGCCCGCGACGCTGGAGCGGCCAACCCGCTCGCGCCGCGGACTCCGCACCACCCCCCGCGGGCGAAGCGTGTGGTGTATCTCTTCCAGGCCGGTGCCCCGAGCCATCTCGAGCTGTTCGATCACAAGCCCGAACTTACCCGGCGGAGCGGGAACCTGCCCCCCGCGGAATTGCTCGCCGGATACCGGGCTGCGTTCATCAACCCCAAGTCGGCCCTCCTCGGCCCGAAGTTCGCCTTCCGGCGCCATGGCCGTGCCGGCACGGAGGTCAGCGACCTGCTGCCGCACATCGGCGGGATCGTCGACGACATCTGCCTCGTCCGCTCGCTCCACACCGATGCCGTGAACCATGCCCCCGCGCAGATCCTGATGAACACCGGCTCCCAGCAGTTTGGCCGGCCGAGCCTCGGGGCGTGGACACTCTACGGCCTCGGCAGCGAGGCCGACGACCTCCCCGGCTACGTCGTCCTCACCAGTGCCAACGGCACCAGCGGCGGGGCGAGCAACTACGGCGCCGGATTCCTCCCCACGACCTACGGCGGAATCCCCTTCCGCCCCGGCGCCGATCCCCTCCTCTACCTGTCGAACCCGCGCGGCATCGACCGCGACGCGCAGCGCGCCTCGCTCGACACCCTCGACCGGCTCAATTCGCTGGCGCTCGACGCCGTCGGCGATCCGGAGATCGCCGCCCGCATCCAGAGCTACGAGATGGCCTTCCGCCTCCAGGCCAGCGCCCCCGAGCTGCTCGACCTGTCACGCGAGAGCCCGCGGACGCTCGCCCGCTACGGCATTGCCGATCCGGCCGCCCATTCCTACGCGCGCAACTGCCTCCTTGCCCGCCGGATGCTCGAGCGCGGCGTGCGTTTCGTCCAGCTCTTCCACGAGGCCTGGGACACCCACGGCGACCTCGTCAACCGGATGCGGAACAACGCGCGCGACGTCGATCAGGCGAGTGCCGCGCTCGTGGCCGATCTCAAGGAGCGCGGCCTGCTCGACGACACGATCGTCGTCTGGGGGGGGGAGTTCGGCCGGACCCCGATGATGCAGGGGGGCACCGACGGCCGCGACCATCACAACCGCTGCTTCTCGGTGTGGCTGGCGGGGGGTGGGGTGCGGGCCGGGCACGTGCACGGGGCGACCGATGACTTCGGCTTCAACATCGTCGCCGACGGGGTGCATGTCCACGATCTCAACGCCACGCTCCTCCACCTCCTCGGCTTCGATCACACGCGCCTCACCCACCGCTTCCAGGGGCGCGACTTCCGCCTCACCGACGTCCACGGCTCGGTCGTCGGGGGGATGCTCGCCTGAGACGGGGCCCCAGCGCGCCCGATGGCTGCCGGCCGAATCGGCAGTGCGCCCGTGAGAGCGACGAAGGTACAACAGGCGACCACCGACCCTGGCCGACCCACCGGAGCCCCGTATGCCCGCCGCAGCCGACCGCCGACCGCACGATGCCGACGATCCGGCGACACGGATCGCCGACCTGGAGAAGCTGCTCGACGTCGCCCGTCGCCTCGGGGCGACGACCGAGATCGATCCGCTCCTCGGGGCGATCGCCGCCGCCGCGACCGCGGTGCTCGACTGCGAGCGCGCGAGTGTTTTCCTCCTCGATCGCGCCGCGGGCGAGCTCGTCAGCCGCGTGGCGACCGGGATGGAGGATTCCCCGATCCACGAGATCCGCTTCCCCGTCGGTGTCGGCATCGCCGGCGAGGTCGCGCGCAGCGGTACCGTCGTCAATCTCGCCGACGCCTATGCCGATCCCCGGTTCAATCCGGAGTTCGACCGGAAGAGCGGCTTCCGCACCCGGAGCATGCTCGCCGTGCCGCTGGCCGACCACGACGGCACGACCGTCGGCGTGCTCCAGCTGCTCAACAAGGCGGGGGCCCCGTTCGGCGGGCGCGACGAGCACCTCGCCGGCTTTCTTGGCGGCCAGGCGGGGGTCGCCGTGCAGCGGCAGTTGCTCCTCGGCCACTTCGCCGAGAAGCAGCGCATCGAGCGCGATCTGGCCGTCGCCCGCGGCATCCAGCAGAGCCTGTTACCGAAGCACGCGCCGGAGGTTGCCGGCTTCGACATCGCGGGCTGGAATCGGCCGGCCGACGAGACCGGCGGCGACTATTTCGACTTCGTCCCGCTCGCCGGTGGCGGCATCGCCTTCGCGATCGCCGACGCCACGGGCCACGGCATCGGCCCTGCGCTCGTCGCTGCCGAGGCCCGGGCGCTGTTCCGCGCGATCATCGCCGCCGACGCCGCACTCGCGCCGCTGGTCGGCCGTGTCAACGACCTCCTCTGTGCCGACCTGCCCGAGGGCAGGTTCGTGACCGCGTTGTTCGGGGTCGTCGAGGCCGGCGGCACCGGCCTCCGGTTCGTCAGCGCCGGGCAGGGGCCGATCCTCGTCTTCCGTGCCGCCAGCGGGACGGTGGAGGAGTTCGACAGCCACGGCCTGCCGCTCGGCCTCGTGCCCGAGATGGAGTACGACGCCGAGTCCGTCGTGCCGCTCGCACCCGGCGACATGCTCGTGCTCCTCACCGACGGCTTCTACGAGTGGGCCGGTCCCGACGGTTCGCAATTCGGCACCGAGCGCGTCGGCGACCTGCTCCGGCGGCACGCGGCCCTCGCGGCCACCGACCTGATCCAGGCCCTCCGCGCCGCGGTGGAGGACTTCGCCGCCGGCACGGTCCAGGGGGATGACCTGACCGCGGTGATCGTCAGGCGGCTGCCGTGACGCTCCAGCAACGCCGTCGTCAGAGCGTGTTGTAGGCCCGCAGCCGCCCCGCGGTGGCCTCGCGGGTGAACTTGTAGAAATGCCAGTGGGTCACGCAGCGGCTCATGAACTGCGCGAAGCCCACGATCCGGCAGCGCCCCACCGTCCGCCGGCCGAGGTAGTGCCGGGCGTAGGTCACTCCCACGTTCCACAGCGACCCGTCGCGGACCAACGCCCGCACCAGTGCCCACAGCAGCAGCAGGCCGTAGGCCAGCGTCGGCAGCCGTTTCCCCTCTCCGGCCCGACGGCAGATCTCCGCCCGGCGGTTGACGTACGACTCCGACTGGAAGACCTTCGCCGAGCGCTCGAGAAACGCCTCGGGCGAGTAGAGCCTGGTGACGAGGTCCCAGTACCCCTGGCGCAACTCGTCGCGCGTCATCTGCCGGGGGACGATGTTGAGGCTCGGGTCGTCCTTGACCAACCGCCCCTCGCGTTCGAGCCGCTCCCAGAGCGGCGTCCGCGGAATCGCCTGGAGCATTCCCACCATCGCCAGCGTGATGCCGTTGTCTTGGATGAAGCGGAACTGGTCGTCGAAGATCGCTTTGTCGTCGTGGTCGAAGCCGACGATGAATCCGGCGTTGATGTCGAGGCCGGCGGCCTGGATCCGCGCCAGCTTCGCCTCCAGCGAATCGCCGCGGACGTTCTGGTACTTCTTCGTCTCCGCCAGCGAATCGAGCCGCGGCGTCTCGATGCCGATGAACACGCTGCGGAAGTTGGCCCGGTACATCAGCTCGAGCAGTTCGGCGTCGTTGGCCAGGTCGATGCTCGCCTCGGTCGTCAGCCGCAGCGGGTAGCCGTGCTCCTCCATCCAGGGCACGATCCGCTCGAGGAGGGCCTTGGCCTTCTTCTTGTCGCCGATGAAATTGTCGTCGACGATGAAGGCGGAGTGGAACCCGGCCCGGCGCAGCTCGTCGAGTTCGTCGATGAGCTGCTGGGGGGTCTTCACCCGTGGCTTGCGGCCGTAGATGACGATGATGTCGCAGATCTCGCACTGGAAGGGACAGCCGCGGGAATACTGCACCGCCGCCGAGGCGTAGCGATCGACCTTGAGCAGGTCGTACCGCGGCCGTGGCACGGTCGTCATGTCGGTGGGCCGCTCCTGTTCGTAGCGTTCCTCGGTGTGGCGGCCGCAGGCGTGGTCCTCGAGGAACCGTGGCCAGGTCGTCTCCGCCTCGCCGATGAAGCGGACGTCGCAGCGGCCGATGAAGGCGTGTTCCTCGACCGAGACCAACGGCCCACCGACCACCGTGCAGACCGGCAGGTCGCGGAGGCGGTCGAGGATCTGCCCCATCCGCTCCTTCTGGACGATCATCCCGGTGACGCCGACGATGTCCTGGTTCGCAACCACCGCCCAGTCGATCTCCTCGACGTTCTCGTCGATGATCGTGACGTCGTGATCACCGCACAGGCCCGCCACCGCCGTCAGCGCCCCCGAGATCATCGTGCTCCGCTTGTCACCCGGGTAGAGCGGCAGTGCGAAGTCGAACCCCCAATAGGACGGCTCGAACCGCGGGTTGATCAGGCAGATCCGCAGCCGCCGGCCCACCGGCCGCTCCACGGGGAGGGTCGGCGCGATGGCGGTGTCAGCGGCAGTATCCGGGCGGCCAGACCGCGGTTTCTCGATCACGTCCAGCAGCATGCGCACCCCCGCCGTGTTGATGTCGAGCGCACTCGACCGGGACGGCGGCAGGGTTCGACGGACCTCCGCAGGGGGGTCAGCGTAGGCTGACCGGGCTGGAACCCCTAGAGCAAAACCCGGGGGCATTCACCAGCGATACGGCGGGTCCGCATGGCTGTCCGGGCCCGTGCTTCCCCCGGTGACCCGTGCTTCCCCCGGTGACCCGTGCTGCCCCCGGTGCCCCGTGCTGCCCCCGGTGCCCCGTGCTGCCCCCGGTGCCCCGTGCTGCCCCCGGTGACCGACGACGATGATCCGCGGGCGATGCGCCGGCGGGCTGCCGCAGTGCCGGCTCAGACGATCGGCAGCAGGGCCGGTTTCGGACTACGGATGGAGCGCCCGCGGGCCCGCTTGCGCCGGCCGTCGCCGATCCGCTCACCCCCCGGCCCGAGCACCGCCTCCATGTATTCGGCGACCTGTTCCGGGGTCTCGAAATACTGGTCGTACACCCAGTCGTCTTCGTATTCGCAGTCCTGGGTGGTGTATTCGCGGCAGATCGGCGGACGTGTCTCGTAGATCCCGCAGCGCTGGTCCGCCTGAAGGTGCTTGCAGACGGTGTGCACGCACACGTACCAGCATCCCTCCTCGGTGAACACCGAGGCGTGCTCGTGGAGGAGAAACCAGCGGATGTACTCGAAGTCCTCGCGGGTGGTCGGGGTTTCGAGCGGGAGAGCGAAATAACGGCAGCATTTCGCCGTGCAGAACTCGCACAGCACCCGGTCGGCAGGCACGTCCTCCCGCTTCGGTTTCGTCCTCACCAGCGGCGCGATCGTCATCTCGGCACTCCATTCGACTGCCCGCTCCGGACAGCGGCGGCCGCATCGTACCAGCCCCGCCCGCCCGCCGGCACCGGGTCGGCCCTGTCGCCGCCTATACTGCTTCCTGTCCCGGGAAGGAGGCGGTCCGTGCCCAAGCGCTGGCAACTCGAACCGCACGACGATGCCGCCGTCGGCCGCCGCGAGCGGGCGGCCGGTGTGTCGTCGATCGTGGCCCGCCTCCTCGTCGCCCGCGGCCTCACCGACCCCGATGCCGTTCGCACCTTCCTCGCAGGGAAGATGGCGGACCTCCGCGATCCCGATCTCCTTCCCGGGGTTCCCGCGGCGGCGGAGCGAATCCTGGCGGCGGTCAGGGCCGGCCGACCGATCGTCGTCTACGGCGACTACGACGCCGACGGCATGTGCGCCACCGCGATCCTCGTCGAATGCCTGCGGGCGCTCGATGCGCAGGTCGATTGGTATGTCCCCGACCGCTTCGAGGAGGGCTACGGCCTCAACCGCGAGGCGCTCGAAACGCTCCACGCGCGCGGCACGGCGCTGGTGGTCACGGTCGACTGCGGCATTGCCAGCGTGGCGGAGGCCGCCCGGGCGCGCGAACTCGGCTTGGAGTTGGTGATCACCGACCACCATGCCTTCGGCGAGACGTTGCCCGAGGCCGACGTCCTCGTCCACCCGCGGCTGCCGGGAGCGGGATACCCGTTCGGCGAACTGTGCGGCGCGGGGGTGGCCTTCAAACTCGCCTGGGCGATCGCGGTCCGGCACTGCGGCGCACGGCAGGTGACCCCCCGGCTCCGTGAGGTGCTCCTCCGCGGGATCGGACTGGCGGCGTTGGGGACGGTGGCCGATGTCGTGCCCCTGCTCGACGAGAACCGGATCACCGTGCGCCACGGGCTGGAGAGCCTGCGGCTCAAGGGAGGCGCGGGGATCGCCCGTCTGGTGGAGCTTGCCAAGCTGCACGAAAAATCGCGACTCGAGAGCGAGGACGTCGCCTTTCGCCTCGCCCCCCGCCTCAACGCCGCGGGTCGGCTCGGGCAGGCGGCCTTCGGCATCGAACTGCTCACCACCCCCGACTCCGCCCGGGCGGTGCAACTCGCCGACTGGATCCACGAACTCAACGACCAACGCGACGGCCTGGAGCGGAGCATCCTCCTTTCGGCGAGCAAGCAGGCGAAGGAAACCTGCGGGAGCGACGACGCCGCCCTCGTGCTTGCCGACCGCGGTTGGCATGCAGGGGTGATCGGCATCGTCGCCGGTCGCCTGGCGGAGAAATGGCACCGGCCGGTGGTCCTCGTCGCCCAGGACCCGCACCAGGGGCGCCCGGCGATCGGCAGCGTGCGCGGCATCCCCGGATTCGACGTCCACGCGGCGCTGATGGCGTGCCGCCACCTGCTCGTCACCTGCGGCGGCCACGCAGCGGCGGCTGGGCTGCGCATCGAGGACGGTCGGATCGGGGAGTTCCGCCGCGCGTTCCGCGATGCTGTCGATGCCCGGCTACCGGCCGCCCTGCGGCGGCCGGGCCTCCGCATCGACGGCGAAACCACCCTCGCCGCCCTGACCCTCGACACTGCCGCGGAACTCGACCGCCTCGCTCCGTTCGGACAGGGCAATCGCCGACCCGTGCTCTGCGCCTCGGAGGTCCATCTCGCCGAACCGCCGCGGCTGATGGGGGGCGGTGGGCGGCACATCGCGATGACCCTCGTCCAGCATGCGGCGCGGATCCGGGGGGTCGCCTTCGGCGGGGCCGACTGGCTGCCCCACCTGCCCGCGGTCGGTAGCCCGTTCCACGTGGCGTTCAAGCCCAAGGTCAACGAGTTCCGCGGCCGGCGCACCGCGGAGGTGGAACTGGTCGACTGGAGGCCGGCGGGCATCGACATCGGGATCGACCTGCCCGATCCGGTGGCCGCGGCCGCGACGATGCCATGATCCCGCGGCAGATCTCCGCCGCACCAGCCGGCACGGGGGCCCCCAGCGGCGACCTTCGGAGCACGGTTCAGTCGAGGACGACGTCCGCCGGCAATGGCCCGTACCCGACGAGCCAGTCGTAGCAAGCGGCCATCCGCTCACCGATCGCATCCCAGCGGTAGGAGCGAGCGACATGGTCGCGGGCCCGCTGCCCGCGGGCGGCCAACTGGGCAATGCTTTCCGAGGTGGCTTCGCGGATCGCCGCCGCGAGGGCATCCGCCGCAGGCTCCACCCACCAGCCTCTCCGTTCCTGCTGCAGCACACCCCAGGGAGTCGCCGTGGTGGTGATCACCGGCAGGCCCATCCCCATCGCCTCGGCGATGGCGATCCCGAAGTTTTCCGAATGGGAGGGGAGCACGAACAGGTCAGCCGTGGCGAGAAATCGCCATTTCTCCTCCCCGGTCAACTCACCCGCGAGACGTACGTCTGCCAACCCCATCGCCGCGATCCGCCGGGCGATCTCCCGGTCATGGCCATCACTGCTCCCTCCGGCGATCTCCAGCGTCCAACCGGGGGGCCGCACCCGCGCCCACGCGTCGAGCAGCATGGGAACCCCCTTCTTGGAATGCAGCCGTGAGAGATAGACGCAGCGGCGTGGACGACCCGGAGCCGCGTCGGCAGCCCCCCGGTCGGCCCACGCCGCCGGGATCTCGACTCCGTTGGGGATCACACACACCGGGTTCCGCAGGCCGAGACCACGGAACGTGGTGTACTCGGCGAACGACGTGGCGTGGAGCATGTCGGCATCGGCCAACTGCCGCCACTGCCACAGCGCCATCGCGATCCTCTTCCGCGTGGCGTGGTGCTGCAGCGCCCACGGCTCGAGCATTCCCCGCGGGCTGATGACCCGCCGCGAACCGCGCCGCCGGGGCGAATACTCGACGGCGAGCGAAGCCGACCGCCACAGTCCCTGGCCATGGATCACCGTCGACGGGCATCCTGCCGAAAGGTGGCGGTCGATCGCATCGGCCATGTAGTCGACGGCGCCCAATCGCCGCAGCGCAGCATCGACGGGAACTCCCTCCCATTGCATCCGGTCGGTCGCCCACTCGACCTCCGAACGGTACACACCGACGACAGCGACGCAGCCCTGCCGATGGGCCGCCACCGCCCGTGCCAATCCAGAAACCGACAGGAATGGCCCGCCGTCATGGCGCGACAGGCCGGTGGTCACGAACACTGCTCGCCAGGGACGAGGATTGCCGATCACGCTGGTTCCTATCCCTGCAGCGTATTCCGGGTGCGGGATCGCCTTGGCTAGGCTGAATCCACCCTTTCGAGGGGACTATCGCCTCAGGAATACCTTTCACCTTCTACAGCTTTAGGATCCTACAGGATTCGTGGTTTGGAACCATCCTCCATCTTCGGGACCCCCTCGCTCAACCGAGTCGCCACTCCGTCGTTGCCGATGCCGCGGGCCGGTGGCAGCGACTGCCACCGACATGGAACCACCGGTGGCACCTGCACACATCGGCCTTGGGTGGAGATGGGCTCCGCCAGCCTCCAACCAGCGGATCTCAGGGCTCCGCCTGCCGCTCCGGCCATCCATCCGCGGCGCACGCGCGACGTGCCGTGTTTTTTTCGGCCGTTTCCCCGGGCCTGGAACCGTGGTTGTGACGACCGGTCGGCGGCGGTAGGCTGACGAGATCGTCGCGGAGATCGACCGGATCCCGCCGCATCGGGGCGTAGCTCAGCCTGGCTAGAGCGCTACGTTCGGGACGTAGAGGTCGCACGTTCGAATCGTGTCGCCCCGATTCACCTTGGTAGACCGACGGTGTGTGGCGGTTGGCGAGGTGTTTCTGGACCACGTGGCGCGGCCTCCCCTGGGTGGCTCTGCAGCCGTCCATCCGATCTCGCCACCCATTCCTCCCCCGCGTTTCCCCGTGGCGGCGGGTGCCGTGACGGAGGGTGTCGATGTTTGCTGACAGCCCGTGGCCAAAGGCCCTCCGTGGTGTGGTGCTCCCGGCGGCCTGTGCCCTTGGATTGGCCGCCCCGCCCGCGGCGCTGGCGGTCGACTTCTCCCACGACGTCGTCCCCGTCCTCCGAGTCCACTGCGGCACGTGCCACGCCGGCTCGCAACGGCAGGGTGGCTTCTCGATCAACGACCGGGAGTCGATCCTCGCCGGAGGTGACTCCGGCACCGCCGGAGTCGTTCCGGGGGATGCCGCCGGGAGCGAACTGATCCGCCGGATCGTGAGCACCGACCCCGAGATCCGCATGCCGGCCGAGGGGGCGGCGATCCCCGCAGAGGCGATCGAGATCCTCCGCCGGTGGGTCGACGGCAAGGCGCCCTGGGAGGACGGGTTCTCCTTCGAGGGCACCACCTACGAGGCACCGCTGGCCCTGCGGGTCGTCGAGCTGCCGCCGCCGCACGGCGACCGGACCCACCCGATCGACCAGATCGTCGACGCCTACCGCGCCGCCAAGGGAATTCCCACGCCGCCGCGTTGCGACGACTCGACGTTCATCCGCCGCGCGAGCCTCGATCTCGTCGGCTTGCTCCCGACCCCAGAGGCCGTGGCCCGATTCACCGCCGATCCCACCCCGGACAAACGCCGCCGGCTCGTCCGCAGCCTCCTCGACGACGACCTCGCCCGCGCCGAGCATTGGATGACGTTCTGGAACGATCTGCTGCGCAACGACTACTCAGGCACCGGCTTCATCACCGGCGGGCGGAAACAGATCACCGGCTGGCTCCACCGGGCCCTGGTCGACAACATGTCGTACGACCGCTTCGTCCGCGAACTCGTCTCGCCGTCCGACGCCGCGCGCGGCTTCATCGACGGCATCGTGTGGCGCGGGGAGGTGAATGCCAGCCAGACCGTGCCGATCCAGTTCGCGCAGAACGTCGGCCAGACGTTTCTCGGCATCAACCTCAAGTGTGCCAGTTGCCACGACAGCTTCATCGACCGCTGGAAGCTCCAACAGACCTACGAACTGGCGGCGGTGATGGCGCCGGAACCGCTCGACCTGTTCCGCTGCGAGAAGGCGACCGGCGCCCGGGCCGAGCCCGGCTGGCCATTCCCCGAACTCGGGCAGATCGACGGCAGCAAGCCGCCGGCCGAACGGCTCGCGCAGCTCGCCACGCTGCTCACCGATCCCGGCAACGGCTGGGTGTCGCGGAATCTGGTCAATCGCATCTGGGCCCGCCTCATGGGGCGGGGCCTCGTCCACCCGGTCGACGCCCTCCGCGCCCCCCCCTGGAGCGCCGACCTGCTCGACTGGCTCGCCGGCGATCTCGTCGGCCACGGCTGGGACACGAAGCATCTCCTCGAGACGATCTGCACCTCCGAGGCCTACGGTGCCGCGACCCCGGCCGTCGACGGGCAACCGCAGGGCGGCGAGTACGTCTTCCGTGGGCCGTTGCCCCGACGGTTGACGGCCGAGCAGTTCACCGACGCGGTCTGGCAGCTCACCGGCGCGGCCCCCGGCAAGCCCGACGCCGTCGTCGAACGGGTGAAGCCCGATCCGGCGGCGCCCCCCGCGGCCCCGCCGGCCGCGCGGTGGATCTGGAGCAACCCGACCGCGAGTTCGCCGCCGACCGAGCGCCGCACGGTCCGGGCCCGGTTCACACTGCCTGCGAAGGCCGACCACGCCGTGGCCGTGGCGACCGCCGACAACGAGGTGACGATGTGGATCAACGGCCAGACGGTGGGCAGGTCGGCCGACTGGGGCAAGCCGTTCGCCGAAGCGGTGACTCCGCACCTCCGTGTCGGTGACAACGAGGTGCTCGTCGTCGCCGCCAACGCCGCCGCAGCGGGGCCGGCGGCGCTCCGCGCCGAAATCCGGGTGCGCTGCGGCGACGGGAGCACGGTCGCGCTCGCCAGCGGTGACTCGTGGGAATGGACTGCGACCCTTCCTGATGCCAACGGGCTGTGGGCGCACGGAGCGCCCCCCACCGATTGGCAGCAGGCGAGCGTCATCGACGCCCAGGGGACATGGGCATCGGCCGATACGGCCTTCACTGCCGGTCTCGCGGGGACCGCCGGCCCGCAGCCGATGGTCCGGGCAGTGCTCGTGAAGTGCACGCCGCTCCAGGCGGCCCTCGGTCGCCCCAACCGCGACCAGGTCGTCACGTCGCGGCCGACCGACCTGACGACCCTCGAGGCGATCCAACTGGCCAACGAACAGGCGTTGTTCGACACGTTCGCCCGGGGGGCCGCCCAGTGCCGTGCCGCCGGCGGCGACGATCCCGACACCCTCGCTTGTCATCTGTTCAACGCGGCGCTCGCCCGCCTGCCGACCGAGACCGAATTGGCCACCGCGCGGGAGATGCTCGGCGACGTCCCGACCGACCAGACCGTCGCCGATCTCCTCTGGGCAGTGGTCATGCTTCCCGAGTTCCAGTTCGTGCGCTGACGGATTCCCCCTCGGAGCCCCCCACCCATGCACCGCGATCACCAGCGCCCCGAGCGCCGCGAGTTTCTCCGCAACCTCGCCGCCGCGGCCACGGCCACGCTCGCGCTCCCCGGGCCGCGCCGCCGTGCCGACGCCCCCGCCGCCCATCCGGCGGCGACCGCGGATGCGATCATCGTGCTCTGGATGGCCGGCGGGATGGCGGCGCCCGACAACCTCGACCCGAAGAAGTACAAGCCGTTCGAGAAGGGGCTCGCCGTCGCCGACGTGATCAGCACCTTTCCTGCGATCCCCACGGCCGTGGACGGCGTGCAGGTCTGCCAGGGGCTCGAGGGGATCGCCTCCGTCCTCGACCGCGGCACCCTGATCCGCTCGCACGTCCAGCCCGACCTCGGCAGCATCCTCCACTCGCGCCACCAGTACCACTGGCACACCGGCTACGTGCCGCCGCAGACGGTCGCCTGCCCGCACATCGGCGCCTGGATGGCGCGCGTGCTCGGTCCGCGCAACCCCACCATGCCGCCGTTCATCACCATCGGCCAGCGGCTCGAGGGGATCGGCGAGAACGAGGAGATCAAGGCCTTCACCACCGCCGGTTTCTTCGGCAGCGAGTTCGGCCCGATGAATCTCCCCTTCCCCGAGGAGGCAGCGCTCGCCGTCCGGCCGCCGAAGGGGATGGAGCCGGGGCGGTTTGCCGATCGCTACAAGCACTTCAAGAAACTCGTGGCGGCGAATCCGGCCCGGGAGTTCACGAGCGACTACCACCAGGAGTCGCTGCTGCGCAGCCTGGAAAACGCCCACCGCCTCCTCGGGGCCAAGGAGCGCGACGCCTTCGACATCACCCTCGAACCGAAGGAGGTGCTCGAGCAGTACGACACCGGCCGGTTCGGGCGCGGCTGTCTCCTCGCCCGGCGGCTCGTCGAGAACGGCGCCCGCTACGTCGAGGTGACGACCGAATACATCCCCTTCGTCCACTGGGACACCCACGAGCGCGGCCACGAGACGGTCGACCGGATGCACGGCGAGATCGACCGCCCGATCGCCACGCTGATCCGCGATCTCGAGGCCCGCGGGCTCCTCGACCGCACGCTCGTCGTCATCGCCAGCGAGTTCAGCCGCGACATGATCACCGAGGGTCGGCCGGGTTCCAAGGCCACCGACCAGGCCAAGAGCCCCAAGGACTTCCTCCTCGAGCCGGCCCACTACGGCCAGCACCGCCATTTCACCGGTGGCTCGACCGTGGCCCTGTTCGGCGGCGGGGTGAAGAAGGGGTTCGTCCACGGCCGCACCGCCGACGAGCGCCCCTGCCTGGCGATCGAGGACCCGGTCACGGTCACCGACCTCCACGCCACGCTGTTCACGGCGATGGGGATGAGCCCGAAAACCGTCTTCGACATCGAGGGGCGGCCGTTCTACGCGACCGAGGACGGCAAGGGGCAACCGGTGGACGCGATCTTCACGGGGTGACGCCGCGTCGAGGGCCGGTACGGCACGGACGCGGTCACCGGAGTACCATGGCGCGGAATCTTTCCGTCCCATCGGCCGTGGTGTGCCATGGCGCTCTCGAGCAGTCCTGACGTCGACCGTGCCGCCCGGTTCGTGAGCGCCGTGCGCGCGCGGATCGCCACCGTCGTCGTCGGTCAGGAGACGGTCGTCGAGCGCCTCCTGATCGCCCTCTTCACCGGCGGCCATCTGCTCCTCGAGGGGGTGCCGGGGCTGGCCAAGACGCTTTTGGTCAGTGCCCTGGCGCGTTCGGTCGACCTCGGCTTCCAACGGGTGCAGTTCACCGTCGATCTGCTGCCGGGCGACATCACCGGCTCGGAGGTGCTCGATCCGCGCAGCGGCGAGTTCCGGGTGGTGAAGGGGCCGGTGTTCACCACCCTGCTGCGGGCCGACGAGATCAACCGTGCCGCCCCGAAGGTGCAAAGCGCGCTGCTCGAGGCGATGCAGGAACGCCGGGTCACGATCGGCCAGGAGACCCATCCGCTGCCGGCGCCGTTTCTCGTCATCGCCACGCAGAACCCGATCGAGCAGAGCGGCACCTTCGAACTCCCCGAGGCCCAGCTCGATCGCTTCATGCTCTGCCACCGTCTCTCCTATCCCTCGGCCGACGAAGAACGTGAGGTGCTGCGACGCAACGCCCGGTTGACGGTCAAGCGGCTCGACCGCGGCGCCGTGGTCACCAGCGAGTTCGACGTGCTCGGGCAGGAGCCGGCAGGCACGATCGACGACCTCGTCGCCGCGATGGAGGCGATCCAGGAGGTCCATGTCAGCCCCGCCTTCACCGACCACTGCGTGGAACTGGTGGGGCGCACGCGCAGCCATCCGGCACTCGACCTCGGCGCCAGCCCCCGGGCGGGCATCGCGCTGGTGAAGGCGGCGCGGGCACGGGCTCT